>JAJVIL010000064.1 GCA_022072045.1 Burkholderiaceae bacterium
GACGGCGGCGCAGGTGCGCGCCCTGTGGGGCGCCGACGCCGCACGCGGCGGCAGGCCGCCGGCGCCGCCAAGGTCGGCGCGACGCAGCCTGCCGGCGACACGCCAGGCTGCCACCTTGCTCGACCGCGCGGTGTGGCTGCTGTTGCAACGCTGCGACCTCTGGGAGCAAGTCGACGCCGAGACGCACGAGCGTCTGGCTTCGCAGCCCGCGCCGTACGGCGCGTTCTTCGCGTTGCTCGAGCGCTGCCTGCACGAGCACGGCGCGCTGGGTCGCAGCGGGCTGGTCGACTGGGTGCGGCAGGAGTCGGCGCACGACCCCGGCCTGTCGTCGCTGCTCGAGCGCTCGGCGTTGCTGCACGACCTCGACCAGCACGTCGACGCGCTGGAGGACCTGCGCACACTGATGCTGCGGCTGCAGCTCGAAGAGGTGAAGGACGAGCGGCGGCAACTCGCCGAAGCGGGCGATCTGGCCGGCGATGCCCTGGCGCGCTACCGGGAGCTCGACCGCCGGCACGGGCAACTCGCCGCCGCGCTGTCGGGGGCTGCTGCCGCAGCCGACAGGCCGGCGGCTTTTGACGCGCGCTCCCGAACTCAGCGATAATTCGCAATTCGTTGCAGCGGCAAGAGTGACAGCAGCGCTGACCCTTCGGGCAGGGACCAGGCCCCCCGCGACACGGGGCACCACGCAGGCCAACCATCCCTCCAGGCGTTGCTCGGCATCCGGACGTTCACGCGAACTTGCCTGCCTGAGACCTCCGCGCGCGCGGCCGCTGGGCTGCGCGCGCGTGCTCGCTCGGCCCATTGTCCGAGCGACCTATTGAGGTTTGGCCTGCCGCCCGTAGCTACCTACCGAAGGATCTACCCGCATGACCGCGAAGAAGCCCGCCGCCAAGCCCGCAACCAAGGCCAAGCCCAAGCCCGCAAAGGCGCAGCCCGAGGCGCCCAGGAAGCCCGCCAAGCCGACGGCGACCGCTAAGCCGCACGCCGGCACGGCCCCACGCCAGGCGCCGGGCAAGGCCGGCAAGGCTGCGGTCAGGCCCGCGGCATCCAAGAGCGCCGCCGCCAAGCCGGGCGCGAAGCCCGTCGCCAAGGGTGCGCCGGCGCCAAAGGGCAAGCGCGACGGCAAGGAGCGCAAAGACGCCCAGAAGCCGGCTGCCGACGAAGAATTCAACGACCTCGAGACCGAACTCGACGGCGAGGCCGACGCCGAGGTCGCCGAGGCTGCCAAGGAAGAAGCCAAGGCCAAGCCGCTGCGCATGAAGGTCAGCCGCGCCAAGGAGCGCGCGCTGATGCGCGAGTTCGGCCTCGACGAAACGCTGCTCACCGAAGAAGAGGTCACCAAGCGCCGCCAGGAGCTGAAGACGCTCATCAAGATGGGCAAGACGCGCGGCTTTCTGACGCACCAGGAGATCAACGACCACCTGCCCGAGAAGCTGGTCGACAACGAGATCATCGAGGCGATCGTCTCGATGCTCAACGACATGGGCATCGCGGTCTACGAGCAGGCGCCCGACGCGGCGACGCTGCTGATCGCCGGCGGCACCACCACCACCGCCACCGAAGAGGAGGCCGAGGAGGCCGCCGAGGCCGCGCTGTCGACGGTGGATTCCGAGTTCGGCCGCACCACCGACCCGGTGCGCATGTACATGCGCGAAATGGGCTCGGTGGAGCTGCTGACGCGCGAGGGCGAGATCGAGATCGCCAAGCGCATCGAAGGCGGCCTGCAGGCGATGATGTACGCGATCAGCGCGTCACCGACGACGATCAACGAGATCCTGTCGATGGCCAAGAGGATCGCCGAGGGTCAGATGCAGATCTCGGAGGCCGTCGACGGTTTCGTGTCCGACGACGAGGCCGACGACTACGTCGCCGAGGAGGACTTCGACGAGTTCGACGAGGAAGACGACGACGACGGCCAGGGCGGCAGCAAGGCGCTGACCAAGAAGCTCGAGGAGCTGAAGGCGCAGGCGCTGGAGAAGTTCGCGCTGCTGGCGCAGCACTTCGAGAAGATGAGCAAGGCCTTCCAGAAGGAAGGCTACCGCTCGCCCGCCTACGACAAGGCGCAGCGCGCGATCTCCGACGACCTGATGACGATCCGCTTCACCGTCAAGACGATCGAGCGGCTGTGCGACATCCTGCGCTCGCAGGTCGACGACGTGCGCCGCTACGAGCGCGAGATCCGCAAGATCGTGGTCGACAAGTGCGGCATGCCGCAGGAGCACTTCATCCGCACGTTCCCGGGCAACGCGCTCAACTTGAAATGGGCCGAGCGCGAGATCGCCGCCGGCAAGCCCTACAGCACCGTGATGACGCGCAACCTGCCGCCGATCCAGGAGTTGCAGCAGAAGCTGATCGACCTGCAGGCGCGCGCCGTGGTGCCGCTGGAGGATCTGAAGCAGATCAACAAGCGCATGAACGAGGGCGAGAAGGCCTCGCGCGACGCCAAGAAGGAGATGATCGAGGCCAACCTGCGCCTGGTGATCTCGATCGCCAAGAAGTACACCAACCGCGGCCTGCAGTTCCTCGACCTGATCCAGGAGGGCAACATCGGCCTGATGAAGGCGGTCGACAAGTTCGAATACCGGCGCGGCTACAAGTTCTCGACCTACGCCACCTGGTGGATCCGCCAGGCGATCACGCGCTCGATCGCCGACCAGGCGCGCACGATCCGCATCCCGGTGCACATGATCGAGACCATCAACAAGATGAACCGCATCAGCCGCCAGCACCTGCAGGAGTTCGGCTTCGAGCCCGACGCGCCCACGCTGGCCGAGAAGATGGAGATCCCCGAGGACAAGATCCGCAAGATCATGAAGATCGCCAAGGAGCCGATCTCGATGGAGACGCCGATCGGCGACGACGACGACTCGCACCTGGGCGACTTCATCGAGGACACCAACAACGTGGCGCCGGTCGACGCCGCGATGCAGGCCGGCCTGCGCGACGTGGTGAAGGACATCCTCGATTCGCTGACCCCGCGCGAGGCCAAGGTGCTGCGCATGCGCTTCGGCATCGAGATGAGCACCGACCACACGCTGGAAGAGGTCGGCAAGCAGTTCGACGTCACGCGCGAGCGCATCCGCCAGATCGAGGCCAAGGCGATCCGCAAGCTCAAGCACCCGAGCCGGTCGGACAAGCTCAGGACCTACCTGGACAATCTCTGATTGGCCAGGTAGGTGCCGCCGCAGGCGGCGCGCGGCCGCGAAGCGGGCGCGACTGAGCTTGCGGCGCAGCCAAAAGCTAAGGACGTATCTGGACAACCCGTCAGGTTGGCCGGATGAAAGTCCCGATGGGGCCTGCCGGCGCCCACCGTAGACTCGCCCCGATGGAGCACCGGACCTTCGAAACGCGCGGCGAGGCCGCCGCCGACCGTGCGCACTGCTGGGGCAGCATCAACCGCAGCTTCTTCGGTGAATTGGGCGTACAGTGCCTCGACCCCGGCCCATTCGACGCCGCGATGTCGGCCTACGAGGTGGGGCCGTTGCGACTGTTCCGCATCGATGCGCCGGCGCACCGCGTCTGGCGGGATGCGGCGTGGCACGACCTGCCAACCGACGGCTACTACAAGCTGGTGCTGCAGTTGAGCGGGCGCGCGCAGATCCGGCACCGCGAACGCTCGTTCGACCTTCGTGCGGGCGACTGGAGCCTGTACGACCCGCAGGCTCCCTACTCGATCACCAATTTCGAGCGCTGCGAGCTGCTGGTGATGCAGTTGCCGCGTCAGCAGTTCAAGGGCTTCAAGGTGCCCAACCTGCACACCAGCGAGGCCCACACGAGCGCGCTGCTCGGGCTGTCGGCGGTATTCGGCTCGTTCCTGCGCTCGCTCTCCGAGCAGTTGCCGGCGCTACCCGACGCGGTGGGCCAGCCGGTGAGCGAAACGGCGATCGGCCTGCTCGCCTCGACGCTGGCTGCCTATCAAGAGGGCGGTCCGCACGATCACACCACGCTGCCGGCCGTGCTGAAGCTGCGCGTCAAGCAGCACGTGCACGCGCACCTGAGCGAAGCGGATCTGACGATCGATCGCATTGCGCTCGACCTGCGCTGCTCCAAGCGCTACCTGCACCGCGTGTTCGAGGACGAGGCCTGCTCGCTCGACCGCTACATCTGGCAGGCACGGCTCGAGCGCTGCCGCGCCGCGCTCGGCGCGCCGGCCGCGGCCGCCCGATCGATCTCGGAGATCGCCTTCGCCTGGGGCTTCAACAGCAGCGCGCACTTCTGCCGGCTGTTCAAGAGCCACTACGGCGTGTCGCCGCGCGACTTCCGGCGCCAGGCGCTCGCCGCGCCGGCGTCGCCCGCGGCGCGCGGTCACTGACCGCGGCCGGGAAACTGCGCAGCGCGGGCCTGAATCGTCAGGCCTGCGCGGCGCTTCCCCTCTCGACGACCCCTACTTGCGCTGATCCCAGGGCGGCGCGAGCTTGAGCTTCCAGCCGCCCTTGACTTCGGGATAGACCAGCATCAGCCGGCCGTCCCACCACTGGTTCGCGGTGCTGGTGATCAGCCCCAGGCCTGCAGGAGTGAACTTCACATTCCCCTGCGCGGTGCCCTTGAACTCATGGCCGGCCACGGCGTCGCGCACCGTTTTTGAGTCGATCGAGCCGGTATTCTCGATCGCCTTCAGCAGCACCTGCGCCGACGCGTAGAACATGCCGACGGTCACCGACTGCTTGTTGAACTGCTTCATGTAGCGCTCGCCGAGCGCCTTGGCGCCCGGGTGGCCCGAGTCCATCGACCAGAAGCCGTCGGCCAGGACGTAGTTCGAGTCCTTGCCCAGTGCCTCGTGGAACTCGCCGGTCCAGGTGCCCTTCCAGCCGTGGAAGTACGGCACGCTGAACTTCTGCTCCTTCATCTGGCGCACCAGCGTGATGGCATCGGTCGGGTTGCAGAACAACAGCACCGAGTCGACGCCCGCGGCCTTCATCTTGAGAATGTAGGCCGAGTAGTCCTTCGAACCCATGGCCAACGGCTCGTTGAGCGCGACCTTGACCTTGTGCTTGTCGGCCATCGCCTTGAAGGCGCCGCCGAAGCCCTGGCCGTCGGGCGAATCCTCCATCACGACGGCGGGCTTGGTCGGGCGCTCGTTCTTCGGCAGCGTCTCCCAGATCTGGAACGGCACTTCGGCGCCGCCGCCGGCATCGTAGAAGAACAGCGCCGACCACTTGAACTTCTTGGGTGTCCACATGTGCGGCCACATGGTGGTGATCATGTAGAACTTCTTGTACTTCTCGGCCGCCAGTGCGCCGGCCATGTTCAAGTCGCCGCCGTGGGTGGACAGCAGCAGATCGACCTTGTCGATCTTGATCAGCCGCTCCATCGCATCGGTGACCTTGGCCGGGTCGCTCTGGTCGTCGGCGATCACCAGCCGCACCGGCAACTTCTTGCCGGCCGCCTTGATGAAGATGCCGCCCTTGGCGTTGACATCGGCCACCGCCTGCTCGTACGACCACTTCTCGTCGAGGCCGTCGGCCGCCAGCAGGCCCGTGGTCGAGATCGGCGCACCGATCACGATCTCGGTCGGCCCCGCAGCCAGCGCCATGCCGGGCGCCCAGGCGGCGGTTGCCGCCGCGGCGCCGACCAGATGCATCATCTTCCTGCGTTTCATCTCTCGTCTCCTTCGTTGGTGAATCACCTCACCGGCGCAACGGAGGGTCTCCCCCACGCCGCGCCGGCCATCCGCAAAATGCCGTTGGGCATGAACAGCATGACCAGGACGATCAGCCCACCCGAAAGAATCGGGTGTGCGGCCGGCAACCACACGTTGGCCGCGGAGAATACCGCGGTCATCACGAAAGCGCCGACCACCGGGCCGAGGACCGTGCCGCTGCCGCCCATCACGGACATCAGGATTGGATAGAGCGTCCAGTTGAGGTTCAGGAAGCCGCCCGGGCTCACTGCGAACACGTAGAACGCATACAGGCTGCCCGCCAGCCCCGCGAGGAAGCCGCCGAGCGCGAACGAGAGCACCTTGTACGCCAGCACCCGCACGCCGCTGGCCGCCGCCGCCAGCGGATCCTCGCGGATCGCCATCAGTGCCAGCCCGACGCGCGAGCGGATCAACCAGTAGACGAACAGCGTCGCGAACACCGCGAACGCCAGCCCGACCCAGTAGTGCGGCGCCAGCGTCTCGAACGGCTCGGGCGACATCGCGATGCCGAACGATCCGCCGGTGACGCTGCCGCCCTTGATCAGCGCGACGCGCACGATCTCGCCGAAGCCGAGCGTTCCGAGCGCGAAATAATCGCCCGCCAGCTTCGACAGCAGCGGCACGCCGATCAGCGCCGCGAACAGCGCAGCGGCCACGCCGCTGGCCAGCATCGTCAGCGGGTTGAAGTAGAAGTGCCCGTCGGCCAGCAGCGTCGTCGAGATGATCGCCGTCGTGTAGCCGCCGACGCCGAAGAACGCGTGCTGCGCCAGGCTGATCTGGCCGGTGTAGCCCGCGGTCAGGTTCCAGCCCTGCGCCAGCGTGATGTGCACGAACACGAGGAACAGGTAGAAGAACAGGTAGTTGTCGACCGCCCCCGGAATGAACGGCACGCAAGCGAACGCGAGCACCACCGCGGCGGCGATCGGGATCCAGCGGGCGTGGCTCATCGGTCAGGCCTTCTTCAGCGTTCGCACGAACAGTCCTTCGGGACGGAACATCAGCACCAGCAGGAATGCCGCATAGCCGGCGGCATCGCTCCAGCCCGGCAGAAAGTACGACGTGCCGCTTTCGATCACACCGAGCAGGATGCCGCCGGCCAGCGCGCCGCCGACGTTGCCGAGCCCGCCCAGCGCGAGCGCGATCAGTGCCTTCAGGCTCAGCAGGAAGCCCAGGTACGGGTCGATCGTGTAAGTGGCCGACAGCGTGCAGCCGGCGACACCCGCCAGCGCAATGCCGACGGCGAACGCCACCATGTTGGCGCGATGCGGCGCGATGCCCACCAGCGCCGAGGCGACCATGTTCTCCGACACCGCACGCACCGCCTTGCCGATCAGCGTCTTGCGCAGGAACAGCGTCACCGCCAGCGCCGAGGCGATCGCGATCACGAAGCCGATCGAGCGCGTGAACGAGACATGCATGCCGCCGACGTCGTAGCTGGTCGAGGTGTAGGTCGTGGTGATCGAGCGCGGGTCGGGCGTCCACGCCACCGACATCGCGTTCTCGAGCATGAACATGAAGCCCACCGCGATCAGCAGCGAGATGTTCTTGTCCTCGAGCGCCGCGACGCGGCGGAACAGAAGCTGGTAGACCGCCGCGCCGACCGCCAGCGACACCGGGGTCAGCAGCACCAGCGTCACGTACGGATCGACGCCGAGCAGCCTGAACAGCCAGTACGCCGCGTAGCCGCCGAGTACGATCATCGTGCCCTGCGCGATGAAGATGATGCGCATGGTGCCGAAGATCAGCGACAGCCCGATCGCGGCCACGCCGTACATCGCGCCGAACAGCACGCCGTTGAGCAGCAGCTCGCCGAGCAGCTTGAGCGTCTCCATCAGTGCCCCACGCTGCCGATGTAGGCTTCGCGGATCGCCGGGTCGGCGAGCAGCTCGCGCCCGGCGCCCTGCATCACGACGCGGCCGCTCTGCAGCACGAACGCGTGATCGGCGATCTGCAGCGCCTGATGCACGTTCTGCTCGACCAGCAGGATCGTCACGCCTTGCTCGTTGAGCGTGCGCACGAGGTCGAACATGCCTTTGACCACCAGCGGCGACAGGCCCATCGACGGCTCGTCGAGCACCAGCAGCACCGGGTGGGCCATGATCGCGCGGCCGATCGCCAGCATCTGCTGCTCGCCCCCCGAAAGCAGCCCCGCCTTCTGCTGCTGGCGCTCGTCCAGGCGCGGGAACAGCGCGAACGTGCGCGCGAGCGACTCGCGCATGCGCGGGCGCACATGCGACGGGTAGGCGCCGAGCTCGAGGTTCTCGAGCACGGTCATGTTGGTGAACAGCCCGCGGCCTTCGGGCACGTGGCACAGACCCGCGGCCACGATGTCCTGCGGCGCGACACCGCCGATCGCCTGGCCGCGGAACACGATGCGGCCGCGGCGCGGGCGCAGCAGCCCCGAGACGGCCTTCAGCAGCGTCGACTTGCCGGCGCCGTTGGCGCCGACGAGCGCGACGATCGCGCCTTCGGGGACGTCGATCGACACCCCCCACAGCGCCTGCGAGTCGCCGTAGGCGACATCGAGGTCGCGCACCTCAAGCAACGGGTTCGCCAAGATAGGCCTCGATGACGTTGCGATCGGCCACGACGCTGGCCGGCGGGCCGTCGGCGATCTTGCGACCCTGGTCGAGCACGACCACACGGTCGCACACGCTCATGATGGCGTCGACCTTGTGCTCGACCCACAACACGCAGACGCCGCGCTCGTCGCGGATGCGCCGGATCACTGCGATCATCTGCTGGATCTCGACCGGGTTGAGCCCGGCCATCGGCTCGTCGAGCAGCACGATCGCCGGTTGCGCGGCGAGAGCGCGCGCGATCTCGAGCAGGCGCCGGTTCGACAGCGTCATCTGCGCCGCCTCGCGATCGCGCTGATCGGCCAACCCCACCAGCGCCAATGCGTCGAGCGCGCGCGTCTCGGGCTTGCCGCCCGCCTGGTCGTTGCCGTACACCGCACCGACCATGACGTTCTGCAGCGCGGTCATGCGCTGGAACGTGCGCACGAGCTGGAACGTGCGCGCCACGCCGTGCCGGCAGATCCAGTCGGGCCGCAGCCCGGTGATGCGCTTGCCGCGCAGCCTCACGTCGCCCGCATCGGGCCGGTACACCGAGGTGATCACGTTGAAACACGTCGACTTGCCCGCGCCGTTCGGGCCGATCAGCCCGACGATCTCGCGCCGCCCGACGGCAAAGCCGACGTCGGTCAGCACCTTCAGCCCTCCGAAGGCAATGCTCACGCCTGCCACCTCGAGCACGGCGTCGCCGTGGCCGTCGTCGCGCCGAGCTCCGGCGCTCACACCGCCATGCATACGCTCTTGAGCTCCGTGCACGACTCCACCGCGGCGCGCCCGAGGTCGCGGCCCATGCCCGAGCCCTTGACGCCGCCGAACGGCAGGTTGTTGTCGAGCATGTTGTGCGTGTTGACCCACACCGTGCCGGCCTTGAGGCGGGGCACGATGCGGTGCACCGCCGACAGGTCGCGCGACCACACGCTGGCCGACAGGCCGTACGGCGTGTCGTTGGCCATGCGCACCGCGTCGTCGACGTCGTCGAACGGCATCACCACCGCCACCGGGCCGAACACCTCCTCGCGCACCACGCGCATGTCGGGGCGCACGTCGGCAAACACCGTCGGCTGCACGAAGCAGCCGCCTTCGAGCGCGCGCGCGCCGCCGGCAAGCAGCGTGGCGCCGTCTTCCTTCGCCCCGTCGATGTAGCCCATCACGCGCTCGAAGTGGCGCTTGGACACCAGGGGCCCGAGTTGCGCCTGCGGATCGAAACCCGAGCCGATCTTCATGCCGGCGGCCACGCGCGACAGCCCGTCGCAGACGCGCTTGAACAGGCTGCGGTGCACCAGCACGCGCGAGCTCGCGGTGCACACCTGCCCCTGGTGAAAGAAGATCCCCATCGCGGCGCCCTGGGCAGCCTGCTCCACGTCGGCATCGGGCAGCACGATGAGCGGCGACTTGCCACCCAATTCCAGAGTGAAGCGGGTCATGCGATCGACCGCGGCATGCCCGATCGTACGCCCCACCGGCGTGGAACCGGTGAAGGTGATCTTCCCCAAACCGGCATGCTGCGCCAGCGCAGCCCCGGCGCCGGCGCCGCGCCCGCACACCACGTTGAGCGCGCCCGCTGGAAAGCCGGCCTCGATCAGCAGCTCGGCCAGCCGCAGCGCCGTCAGCGGCGTCTCCTCCGACGGCTTGAGCACCACGGTGCAGCCAGCGGCGAGCGCCGGCGCCACCTTCCACAGCGCGATGGCGAGCGGAAAGTTCCACGGCACGATGGCGCCCACCACGCCGACAGGCTCGCGCTGGGTATAGGTGAAGTACCGTGCGCCCGGCGGCACGCCGATCGAGTGCTGCAGCGTCTGCCCTTCCAGCTTGGTCGCCCAGCCGGCCATGTAGCGGACGAACTCGGCGCCCGCGCCGACGTCGATGGCGCGCGCCAGCGCGTTGAGCTTGCCGCTTTGCAGCGTTTCCAGCGCGCTCAGTTCGTCGGCGTGCTCCTCGATCAGCACCGACAGACGGAACAGCAGCCGTTCGCGGTCGGCCGGGCGCAGCGCGGACCACTCGGTACCCTCGAACGTGCGCTGCGCGCTCGCAACCGCGCGGGCGACGTCTTCGGCGCTGCTGTCGGGCGCCTCGGCGATGATCATTTCGGTGGCCGGATCGACCACCGGCAGGTACGCGCCGTCGACCGGCTCGTCCTCGCGGCCGTCGATGAAATTGCCGTGCCGCCGCCGCGAAAGAAAGCCCACCCGGGCCAACTGGGCCAACGACAGCTCACGCGGCTTCATCGGACGCTTCCTCGATCGCTCTGGTGGGCGCCGCACTGTAGGTGCCGGGCCGGGTCGGCGACTTGCCTGCCAGCGCAGCGCGCGTTGCACCTGCGCGCACCGGCCCTGCCCCGCCCGTACGGCGCGATCGCCGCACGCGGCATGCGCGATCGATCAACTCGATGTGCATGCTGGGCCAAGGGCCGCTGGCGACAATCGGTTCGCGCAGCGGGGCCGCGCGCGAACATGCGCAACCCCGGCGCGAAAGGACCGATCGTGAGCGACATGCAAGACAAGGTGTGCGTCATCACCGGGGGTGCGGGCAGCGTCGGCATGGCGTCGG
>JAJVIL010000121.1 GCA_022072045.1 Burkholderiaceae bacterium
CAGACGCTGCGCGATCTGGCCGCCGACGTGGCGGCGGCGCGCGGCGCCCTGGTGGTCGCGCCGGAGACCGCGATCCCGCTGCTGCCGTCGCAACTCGACGAGGTCGCCCCGGGGTACTTGCGCGCGCTGGCCGAGCGCTTCGCGACGCCGAAGCGCGCCCTGCTGGTCGGGCTGCCGCTGGGCGACTACGACCGCGGCTACACCAACTCGGTGCTCGGCTTCACCGGCGGGCAGAGCGCACCGTACCGTTACGACAAGCAGCACCTCGTGCCGTTCGGCGAGTTCATCCCCACGGGGTTTCGCTGGTTCACCACGCTGTTGGCCATTCCGTTGGGCGACTTCGCGCGCGGCGTGCGCAACCCGCCTTCGTTCGACTTCGACGGCGAGCGCATCGCGCCCAACATCTGCTACGAGGACCTGTACGGCGACGAACTTGCGTTGCGCTTCGCCGACGAAGCGAACGCGCCGACGATGTTCGCCAACCTGAGCAACATCGGCTGGTTCGGCGACACCATCGCCGTCGAGCAGCACCTGAACATCTCGCGCATGCGCACGCTGGAGTTCCAGCGGCCGATGGTGCGCGCCACCAACACCGGCGCCACCGCGGTCATCGACGCGCACGCGCGGGTGGTCGCGCAGCTTGCGCCGTTCACGCGCGGCGTGCTGGAGTCGAAGGTGCAGGGCCGGCGCGGCCTCACACCGTACGCGTGGTGGGCCGCGCGCGCCGGGCTGTGGCCTTACCTCGTGCTCGGGCTGCTCGGCTGTGCGGCGTGCGCCAGGTGGCAGCGCCGCGCGCCACACGGCGCCTGAGCGAGCGCGCGGCCGCGGGCCGGCCCATAGAATCGTCGGCTGCCAGGGGAGGGGCACCGGGCCGCGATGCTCAACTTTCAGCAACTGATCCTCAAGCTGCAGAGCTACTGGGATGCGCAGGGCTGCGCGCTGCTGCAGCCGTACGACATGGAGGTCGGCGCGGGCACCAGCCACACCGCGACCTTCCTGCGCGCTCTCGGCCCCGAGCCGTGGAAGGCCGCCTACGTGCAGCCCAGCCGCCGGCCGAAAGACGGCCGTTACGGCGAGAACCCGAACCGGCTGCAGCACTACTACCAGTACCAGGTGGTGCTCAAGCCGGCGCCGGCCGACATCCTCGACCTCTACCTCGGCTCGCTGCGGGCGCTGGGGTTCGACCTCACGAAGAACGACGTTCGCTTCGTCGAGGACGACTGGGAGAACCCCACGCTCGGCTGCTGGGGGCTCGGCTGGGAGGTCTGGCTCAATGGCATGGAGGTGACCCAGTTCACCTACTTCCAGCAGGTGGGCGGCATCGAGTGCCGGCCGATCACCGGCGAGATCACCTACGGCCTGGAGCGGCTGGCGATGTACATCCAGGGCGTCGAGAGCATCTTCGATCTGCAGTGGGCGCCCGGCATCACCTATCGCGACGTGTACCACCAGAACGAGGTCGAGCAGAGCGCGTACAACTTCGAGCACAGCAACGTCGAGTTCCTGCTCGGTGCATTCACCGAGCACGAGCGCCGGGCCGAAGCCCTGATGCAGCAACAGCTCGCGCTGCCCGCGTACGAGCAGGTGCTGAAGGCCGCGCACACGTTCAACCTGCTCGATGCGCGCGGCGCCATCAGCGTCACCGAGCGCGCCGCCTACATCGGCCGCATCCGCCACCTCGCGCGCGGCGTCGCCGCGAGCTACCGCGACAGCCGCGCGCGGCTGGGTTTTCCGATGGCGCCGCGTGCCTGGGCCGACGAGGCCCTCGCCGCGCTGGACAGGAAGGCGCCGTGATGACGAGCCCCGCCCAGAGCCTGCTGGTCGAACTGCTCGTCGAGGAACTGCCCCCCAAGGCGTTGAAGCGTCTGGGGTCGGTGTTCGCGCAGGGTCTGCTCGATGCGCTGAAAGCGCGCGGCCTGGCCGGCGAGCATTCGGCGGTCAGCGGCTTCGCGACGCCGCGGCGACTGGCGGCGCACGTCAGCGCGGTGCACGCGGTGGCCGCCGATCAGGAGGCGACGCGCAAGGTGATGCCGCTGTCGGTGGCGCTCGATGCCGCCGGCAAGCCCACGAACGCGCTGCGCAAGGCACTGGCCAAGCTCGGCCACGAAGCGCTGGCCGATCGCTGGCCCGATGCGGTCGACGGTCCGACCCGCCTCTACGAAGATGCCGACGGCAAGGCGCGCGCGCTGTTCCTGCGCACCCTCGTGCACGGCGCAACGCTCGGCGCCGGCCTGCAGGCCGCGCTCGACGAGGCCATCGCGGCGCTGCCGATCCCCAAGCTCATGACCTACCAGCTCGCAGACGGCTGGACCAACGTGCAGTTCGTGCGGCCGGTGCACGGCGTGGTCGCGTTGCATGGCGCCGACGTCGTGCCGGTGCGGGCGTTCGGGCTGCAGGCGGGGCGCGACACGCTCGGGCACCGTTTCGAGGCCAAGGTCGAACCGCTGCGCCTGCAGCACGCCGACCACTACGCGCAGCAGCTCGAGCAGCAAGGTGCGGTGATGGCGGGCTTCGCGCACCGGCGCGCCGAGATCGCGCGCCAACTGCAGCACGCCGCTGCGGCGCTCGAGCTGAAGCCCATCGACGACGACGCGCTGCTCGACGAGGTGACGGCGCTGGTCGAGCGCCCCAATGTGCTGGTGTGCGAGTTCGAGCCGGAGTTCCTCGCGGTGCCGCCGGAGTGCCTGATCCTGACGATGAAGGCCAACCAGAAGTACTTCCCGCTGCTCGACGGTGCCGGCGCGCTGACCCATCGCTTTCTGGTCGTCAGCAACATCCGGCCCGACGATGCGAGCGCGGTGATCCGCGGCAACGAACGCGTCGTGCGGCCGCGCCTGGCCGACGCGAAGTTCTTCTTCGACCAGGATCGCAGGAGGACGCTCGAATCGCGTCTGCCCGGTCTCGACAAGGTCGTCTACCACGCCAAGCTCGGCTCGATGGGCGATCGCGTGCGGCGCGTGCGTGCGATCGCGCGGGCGATCGGCGAGCAGTTCGGCGCCGCGGGCGCGGCGCTGCCGGGCGAGGCCGACCGCGCGGCGCAACTGGCCAAGGCCGACCTGCTGACCGACATGGTCGGCGAGTTCCCCGAGTTGCAGGGCGTGATGGGCGGCGCCTACGCGCGCCACGACGGTGAGCCCGAAGCGGTGGCGCTGGCGATCGAAGACCACTACAAGCCGCGCTTCGCCGGCGATGCGCTGCCGCGCAACGACGCCGGCCTGGTGGTTGCGCTGGCCGACAAGCTCGAGACACTGACCGGCCTGTTCGGCATCGGCCAGGCGCCCAGCGGCGACAAGGACCCGTTCGCGCTGCGCCGCCACGCGCTGGGCGTCGTGCGCATGCTGGTCGAGCGCGAACTGCCGCTCGCGGTGCCCGCGCTGGCGGCGGCCGCGGCGCGGGCGTTCGGCTCCGCGCAGGGCGCTGACGCCGTGATCGCTTTCCTGTACGACCGTCTGGTGGGTTATCTGCGCGAGCTGGGCTACAGCGCGCAGGAGGTCGATGCCGTGGTGTCGCTGCGCCCGCCGAGCTGGGCGCGGCTGCCGGCGCGGCTGGCGGCGGTGAAGGCATTCTCGGCGTTGCCGGAGTCGGCGTCGCTGGCGGCGGCCAACAAGCGCATCGCCAATATCCTGAAGAAGAGCGATGCCGCGGTCGCCTCGCGAGTCGACGGCGCACGGCTGGTCGAACCGGCCGAGCGCGCGCTGAACGGCGCGCTCGCCGACGTGACGCCGCGCGCCGATGCGCTCTTCGAGCGCGGCGACTTCACCGCGTCGCTGCGCGAGCTGGCGGCGTTGAAGGTACCGGTGGATGCCTTCTTCGACCAGGTGATGGTCAACGCCGACGACCCGCTGCTGCGCGCCAACCGCCTCGCGCTGTTGAGCCGGCTGCACCAGTCGATGAACCGCGTCGCCGACCTCTCCCGCCTCTGAGCCGCAAGGTCACCCGATGCTGCACAACCCTCGCCTCGTGATCCTCGGCCGCGACGGCATCCTGAACGTCTATCGCGAAGACCACGTCAAGGCGCCCGAGGAGTGGCAGCCCGTGCCCGGCGCGCTCGAAGCGGTGGCGAGGCTCAACCACGCCGGCTGGCATGTGGTGGTGGCCACCAACCAGGCCGGCATCGGCCGCGGCATGATCGACATGGCCTCGCTCAACTCGGTGCACCAGCGCATGATGCAACGGCTGGCGGCCGTCGGCGGCCGCCTCGACGCGGTGTTCTTCTGCCCGCACACGCCGGAAGACAACTGCGAGTGCCGCAAGCCCAGGCCGGGGCTGATGAAGCAGATCGGGTCGCGCTACGGCATCGAGCTGCGCACCGTGCCGATGGTGTGCGACACCTTGCGCGATCTGCTGGCCGCGCAGGCCGCCGGCTGCGAGCCTCACCTGGTGCGCAGCGGCCGAGCCGCCGGGCTCGACGCCGCGCGGATCGAGGCCATGGTCGCGCAGGTGCCGGGTACCGAGGTGCACGCCGACCTCGGCGCTTTCGTCGATTTCGTGCTGCAGCGCGCGCACCTGCCCGATTCGGGCCCGATCGACCTGAACTGACCCGTGTCCAACCTGGTCGTCCTGGCACGCTCGCTGCTCTTTCTGCTCTGGATGGGGACCACCATGGTCCCGTACGCGCTCGCGGTGATGCTGATGTCGACGGTGCGGCGAGGCGCACCGCTGTACTGGATGTGCGTGGCGTGGCTGCGGCTGGTGATCGGCGGTGCGCGCTGGATCTGCGGCGTGCAGCACCGCGTGCAGGGCCTCGAGCAGGTGCCCGCCGCCAGCAGCGCGCTGGCCGCGGTGATCCTGGCGCCGAAGCACCAGTCGACCTGGGAGACCTTCGCGCTGCCGACGCTGATGCCGCACCCGCTGGCCTACGTGTTCAAGAAGGAGTTGCTGCACATCCCCTTCTTCGGCTGGGCGATGGGGCGCCTGGACATGATCCACATCGATCGCAGCAAGCGTGCCGAGGCCTGGGCCAAGGTGGCCGAGCAGGGCGCCAGGCTGATGGCCGAGGGCGTGTGGATCATCATGTTTCCCGAGGGCACGCGCACGCCGCGTGGCGCGCAGGGCGCTTACAAGAGCGGTGCGGCGCGCCTGGCGGTGGCCACCGGCACGCCGATCGTTCCGATCGCTGTCACGTCGGCGCGCTGCTGGCCGCGGCGCAGCTTCCTGCTGCGGCCGGGCACGATCGACGTCTCGATCGGCCGGCCGATCGACAGCCGCGGCCGCGATCCCGACGAACTGATGCGCGAGATCGAGCGCTGGATCGAGGCCGAGATGCGGCGGCTGGATCCCGAGGCGTACGCACCGAATCGCGTGGCCGGCGCGGCGGCGCAGCGACCGTAGCCGCCGCGTCGATCGCGCGCGGCGCGCTCCGTAGAATCGCGCGATGCCGTCGCCGAGGTTGCCGCAGCCGGGCCAGTTGAGCCTGTTCGAGTTCGACGCCGCGTCGCACGAGGCATGGCGGCCTCCGCGCGCGAGCACGCCGCCGCCCGGGCCTGACTTGCTGCGGCATCCGCGTGCGCAGCGCGAGATCGTGCTCGACGGCCAGCGCGTGGCCTACGAGTTCCGCGTCGCGCGCCGGCGCAGCATCGGCTTCACGGTCGGCCTCGAGGGCCTGAGCGTGCGCGCTCCGCGCTGGGTGCGCCGCGCCGATGTCGACGAGGCGTTGCGCGAACGCGCGCGCTGGATCCTGACCAAGCTCGCCGAGCAGCGCGAGCGCGCCGTCCGGGTGGAGGCCTCGCGCGTGCAATGGCGCGAGGGCTCGACCATTGCGTTTCTCGGCGAGCCGCTGGTGATGGTGCTCGACCCGCGCGTCGCCGGCGCGATGCTCGATGCCGAGACGCAGAGCCTGCCCGAGGTGCCGCACCGCGTGCTGCGCATCGGGCTGCCGCACGACGCGCGCCCCGAGCAGCTTCGCGAGGCGGTGCAGGCGTGGCTGCAGCGCCAGGCGTTGCGGGTGTTCGAGCAGCGCTGCGCGCATTTCGCGCCGCGCATCGGCGTGCGGGTGCGGCGGCTGGCGCTCAGTTCGGCCGCCAGCCGCTGGGGCAGCGCCAGCGACGACGGCGGCATCTGGCTGCACTGGCGGCTGATCCACTTCACGCTGCCGGTGATCGACTACGTGGTGGCGCACGAACTGGCGCACCTGCGCGAGATGAACCACAGCCGCGCCTTCTGGGAGGTGGTGCGCTCGGTGGTGCCCGACTACCGGCACGCGCGCCGCACGCTCGACGACCAGCCGCTGCCGGCGCTGGACTGAAGCCGCGGCGCGCCGGCGCCGCAGGCGCAGGAAAGGGCGCGCGCGGTGCGCCGGTGCGCAGCGCGAAAGCGGTGACAATCGCCGCAGTCGCAGCGCGCAGGTGACCCTTGACCACCGAACTCGGCGAACTCTTCAACACCAACCGGCAGTGGGCCGAGGCCACGGAGCGCCGCACTCCCGGCTTCTTCACCCGCTTGCGCGAGCAGCAGGCGCCGCAGTACCTGTGGATCGGCTGCGCCGACAGCCGGGTGCCGGCCAACGACATCGTCGGGCTGCTGCCCGGCGAGTTGTTCGTGCATCGCAACATCGCGAACGTGGTCGTGCACTCGGATCTGAACTGCCTGTCGGTGATCCAGTTCGCGATCGACCTGCTGCAGGTCAAGCACATCATCGTCGTCGGCCACTACGGCTGCAGCGGCGTTCGCGCCGCGCTCGAGGGCCGCCGCATCGGCATCGCCGACATCTGGCTGCGCCACGTGCACGAGGTGCATACCAAGCACCGGGTGTTCGTCGAGTCGCTGCCCGATGCCGAGTCGCGCCTGCGCGCGCTGTGCGAGCTCAACGTGCTCGAGCAGGCGCTCAACGTGTGCGAGACCACGGTGGTCGGCGACGCCTGGGCGCGCGGCCAGACGGTGGTGGTGCACGGCTGGATCTACGGCCTGGAGAACGGCCTGCTCAATGACCTGAGCATGACGGTGCATGACGCGCAGTCGGTCGGCGCCGCCTATGGGCTCGCGCTGGGCGCGCTCAAGCAGCGCCACAGCGCGCGCCGAGTGCCCGATCGCTGAAACGCGATGAAGCCCGCCCGCCAGCGCTTTCTGCCCGCCCGAAGGCGCACCCCGCGGCGCGACGGGTGAGGCCGGCTGTGTTCCCGCACCAACTCACCGACGGCCGCGCCTTCCACATCGCGCGGGCGATGCTCGAAGGCTTCGACCTGCACTACCGGCTGATGCGCGATTCGGGCCGCGCGGCCAAGGCGCGCTTCGAGGCGGCCGACTGGGCCGGCCAGCAGCGCGCGCAGCGCGAGCGCGTCGAGTTCTACGACCGGCGCGTGGCCGAGAACGTCGAGCGGCTGCGCAGCGAGTTCGACGTCCAGCACCTGTCGATGGACAGCTGGCAGCAGGTCAAGCTGCACTACATCGGCCTGCTGATCGAGCACCACCAGCCCGAGCTGGCCGAGACCTTCTTCAACACGGTGACCACCAAGATCCTGCACCGGTCGTACTTCCGCAACGACTTCATCTTCGTGCGGCCGGCGGTGTCCACCGAGTACATCGAGAACGACGAGCCGGCCTCGCTGCCGACCTACCGCGCCTACTACCCGACGCGCGACACGCTGCACGAGACGCTGGTGCGCATCGTCGACAACTTCCGGCTGCGCAACGAGTTCGAGGATCTCGACCGCGACGTCGACCAGGTGCTCGGCGCGCTGCGCGCCTACACCGGCGAGGTGCGGCTGCGCACCAACTTCCAGATCCAGGTGCTGTCGAGCCTGTTCTTCCGCAACAAGGGCGCCTACGTCGTCGGCAAGATCATCAACGGCTTCGTCGAGACGCCGTTCGCGCTGCCGGTCCTGCACGTCGAAGGCGGCAAGCTGGCGATCGACACCGCGCTGTTCGGCGAGGACGACCTGCTGCTGCTGTTCAGCTTCGCGCGCGCCTACTTCATGGTCGAGATGGAGGTGCCCAGCGCCTACGTGCAGTTCCTGCGCTCGCTGATGCCGCGCAAGCCGCGCTCCGAGATCTACAGCACGCTCGGGCTGCACAAGCAGGGCAAGAACCTCTTCTATCGCGACTTCCTCTACCACCTGCGCCACTCGAGCGACAGCTTCCGCGTCGCCCCGGGCATCGCGGGCATGGTGATGCTGGTGTTCGACCTGCCGTCGTTCCCCTACGTGTTCAAGGTGATCAAGGACGTCTTCCCGGCACAGAAGGAGACCACGCGCGAGCAGATCAAGGCCAAGTACCTGCTGGTCAAGACGCACGATCGCGTCGGCCGCATGGCCGACACGCTGGAGTACAGCAACGTCGCGTTCCCGCGCCAGCGCTTCGAGCCGGCGCTGATCGACGAGCTGCGCCGCCAGTGCCCGAGCCTGCTCGAGGAGTCGGGCGACACGCTGGTCATCGGCCACCTCTACATCGAGCGGCGCATGATCCCGCTGAACATCTACCTGGCCGAAGCCGACGCGCGGCAGATCGAGGCCGCAGTCGTCGAGTACGGCAATGCGATCAAGGACATGGTGGGCGCCAACATCTTCCCGGGCGACATGCTGTTCAAGAACTTCGGCGTCACGCGCCAGGGCAAGGTGGTGTTCTACGACTACGACGAGATCGAGTACCTCACCGACTGCAATTTCCGCCGCGTGCCCGAGCCGCGCACCGAGGAAGACGAGTGGTCGGGCGAGGTCTGGTACCCGGTGGGCCCGAAGGACGTGTTTCCCGAGACGTTCGCGCCGTTCCTGCTCGGCAACCCCGGCGTGCGCGAAGTGTTCATGAGGCACCACGCCGACCTGCTCGACCCGGCGTTCTGGCAGGAGCACAAGGAACGCATCCTCGCCGGCTACGTGCACGACGTGTTCCCGTACGACGCGCGCCGGCGCTTCGCGCGCCAGCGGCAGGCGGTGGCAACGCCATGAACTGGCGCGAGGCCTTCGAGTTCGCCAGCTTCGTCGTCACCGTGGTGGGCCTGCCGTTCGCGATCGCGGTGTTCGTGCTGGAACAGCGGCGCGAGCGCGAGAACGAGGAAGAGCAGGCCTACCAGACGCTGGCCGACGCGTACAACGACTTCCTGAAGGTCGTGCTCGCCAACGCCGATCTGCAGTTGCGCAGCGGCGCGGCGCTGACGCACCCGACGCCCGAACAGAACGAGCGCATGCTGGTGATCTTCGACATGCTCATCGCGCTGTTCGAGCGCGCCTACCTGGTGGCGTATAAAGAAGACATGGCGCCCACCGAGAGCCGACGCTGGAACAGCTGGGACGACTTCATGCGCGAGTGGTGCCGCCGCGACGATTTCCACAACGCGCTGCCGCTGCTGCTGCGCGGCGAGGATCCCGGCTTCCAGCGCTACATCAAGCGCGTGGCGTTCGAGGAGCGCGGCACGCCGCAGCTTTCCACCTATTGAACTGCAAGGAGTACCCCATGGCCGACCCCATCGTCATCGTTTCCGCCGCCCGCACGCCGATCGGCGGCATGCTCGGCGACTTCGCCTCCCTGGCCGCGTGGGAGCTCGGCGCGGTGGCGATCAAGGCCGCGGTCGCGCGTGCCGGCGTCGCGCCCGACGCCGTCGACGAGGTGCTGATGGGCAACTGCCTGATGGCCGGCCAGGGCCAGGCACCGGCGCGCCAGGCGATGCGCAAGGCCGGGCTGCCCGATTCCACCGGCGCCGTCACGCTGAGCAAGATGTGCGGCTCGGGCATGCGCGCGATGATGTTCGCGCACGACATGCTGGCCGCCGGTTCGGCCAGCGTGTTGGTGGCCGGCGGCATGGAGAGCATGACCAACGCGCCGCACCTCACCTTCGTGCGCAAGGGCGTGCGCTACGGCCAGGCCGCGCTGTACGACCACATGGCGATCGACGGCCTCGAAGACGCCTACGAGCGCGGCAAGGCGATGGGCGTGTTCGCCGAGAGCTGCGTCGGCAAGTACGGCTTCACGCGCGAGGCGATGGACGCCTTCTCGATCGCCTCGACCACGCGCGCCAAGGCGGCCAACGAAGACGGCAGCTTCGGCTGGGAGATCGCCCCCGTCACGCTGGCGGGCAAGACGGGCGACACCGTGATCAAGTTCGACGAGCAGCCGTTCAAGGCCAAGCTCGACAAGATCCCCGGCCTCAAACCCGCGTTCAAGAAAGACGGCGCGATCACCGCGGCGTCGTCGTCGAGCATTTCCGACGGCGCGGCCGCGCTGGTGCTGATGCGCGAGTCGACCGCCGCCAAGCTCGGCGCCAGGCCGGTCGCGCGCATCGTCGCGCACAGCGTGCACGCGCAGGCGCCCGAGTGGTTCACCACGGCGCCGGTGGGTGCGATCCAGAAGGTGCTCAAGAAGGCCGGCTGGGACGCCAAGGCGGTGCACCTGTGGGAGGTCAACGAGGCCTTCGCCGCGGTGACGATGGCGGCGATGGAGGAGTTCAAGCTGCCGCACGAGATCGTCAACGTGCACGGCGGCGCGGTGGCGCTGGGCCACCCGATCGGCGCCTCGGGCGCGCGCATCGTCGTCACGCTGCTCGGTGCGCTGAAGAAGCGCAACCTCAAGAAGGGCGTCGCCGCGCTGTGCATCGGCGGCGGCGAGGCCACCGCGCTGGCGGTCGAACTGCTGTAGTGGGTGGCGGCTCGCTGCCGTTGTTGACGAAGCCGGCACCGCGCAGGGCCTCGGCCGATGGATGAGGCCGCGGCGCGACGGGTCGTTCTGGTGCAGGCGTTCGACGGCGCCGACACGCCGTCGTGGACGCGCGAGGATGCCGCCTGGGCGACCCGGCTG
>JAJVIL010000143.1 GCA_022072045.1 Burkholderiaceae bacterium
CGGGTGCAGCGGCCTGCGCGCGCGCACGCGCCGCGCGCTGCTGAACGACGCGGCCGTCGCGCACGATCTCGACGCGCTCGATCGCGCCGGGGTGCACGAGCGTGAAGCCGAAGCGCTGGCGGGCCGCGTCGTGGTCGACTTCGCGGCTCGCGAACGACTGCTCGACCACCGCACCGGCCTGCGTCGTGAGGCGCAGCAGCCAGGGCCCGGGCGCGGGCAGGCGCGGCGTGCCGGTGGTCGTCTTCAGCGGGGCCAGACGCACGCCGCCTTGCGCATCGACCTCGCCGCTCACCACCAGCAACTCTTGCGGCGCGGCTGCCGCCTGGGGCTGCTCGCGTCCGGCGTCGGCGTCGGCGGTGCGGTCCGACGGCGTCAGGTACACCTGCATCAGCCGGTAGTTGTAGTCGGAGAACCAGTTGCCGCTGCAGTAGCTCATCACGTCGTGCGCGCTGCTCGGCGTGGGGTCGACGAAGCGGTTGGCGATCGCGTCGTAGCCCCAGATGAAGCGGTTGCCGGCGCCCATCGCCGCGTTGGCATACGGGTAGGCGGGGTCGGGGCCCGACGGGTTGCCGCACGGCGCGTGGCGCAGGTTCAGGTTGTGCCCGATCTCGTGCACCATCGTCTCGCGCACCGCGGAGGGGCTGCCGGGCAGGTCGAAGCCGATCGCGGCATTGCCCGGCCGGTAGCCGACCCCGGAAATGCCCGAACTGCGCTTGGGCACGAAGCCGTAGTACAGCGTGCGCGGCGCCGCGTTCTCGAGGAGCTGAAGATCGTCGAGTTCGCCGAGGATGCGACTGAACGCCGTGCTCCATTCGTCGGCCGTGGTGGGCAGCGTCGGGACCTGCTGCGACACCATCGGCGCGTGGTCGACGCGGGTCACCTGCGCCGCCGGCAGCCGCGCGCGCAGGAAGTTCTCGGCATCGCTCACCACCTGACCGATCGTGCCGCCGATCTGCACCGGCACCGTCACCACGCGCAGCGCCACGCTGCCGCCGACGCGCGGCGAGACGCTCGAGGCGTTGGTCGCCGCAGGCGTGAACGACGGCGTCACGGTGATGCCCGCGCGCACGAACTGCGCGGGGATCGTCGCCCAGTAGCTGTCGGCGAAGCTCGGGTTCGCCGGCACCGCGCTGGGCAGATTGCCGGTGGGCGCGTTCAGCGCCAGTTCGGTCAGCAGCGCGCCTGCGGCGTCGACGACACGCACCCTGCCCTGCGGCTTGGCCGACGGCTGCGAAGGCGCGACGACATCGACCTTGACCAGCGCCGCCCGGTTGCCCGCGAGCACCAGCTCGGGGTCGCCGCTGGGGAACAGCAGCGACTGCGCAAAGGCAACGCCGGCGATCGAGTGGTTGCTCGTGGGCGCCGGTGGCGGCGGCGCAGGCGCGGGGTCGGGCGGCGCACCGGCTGCCGGGCTGGGCGAAGCCGCGCTCGCCGGCGATGGTGAATCCGAACCGCCGCCGCAAGCCAGCAAGGCCGACGCACAAGCCACCGCGAACAGCGTCTGCAGGGAGGGTTTGGTCACGGGGGTCGGCATCGCTGGCGGCGGGTGGCCCGCCGACGACGAACGCTAGGCGACCTCTGCCAGCGGCGCAGCGCCAGCGGGGTAACGAGTGTGTCGGGAACGCTCGCCGCAGCGTCGATCGCCGCACCGCCGCGACCGGCTTCACGCCGGAGGTGCCCGACGCAAAGAGGTAGCTACTGCAGCGGGCCGTCGAGCGCGCGCGGCAACGGCAGCGCGAAGATCTCGATGCCTTCTTCGAGCAGACTGTCTCGCTGCTCGCTGCTCACCTGGCCGCGGATGCCGCGCTCGGGCACCTCGCCGTAGTGAATGCGCCGGGCCTCCTCGGCGAAGCGCTCGCCGACGTCTTCGGTGTGGGCGAGAACGTGGCGCGCCGCTTTCAGCCACAGCGCCTGCAGCTCGACTGCCGCGTCGCCGGCAGGCGGCCTGGCGTCGGCGGCGTCGTTGGCCGCCGGCGTGGCGACCGGGACTGGCACGACATCGCGCGCGCGCGACAGGTTGAGCCGCGGCGCGCTCGGCATGCGCGTGATCACGCTGTCGGCGCACAACGGGCACTGCAAGGCGCCACTGCCGTTCTGCTCCATGAACTCGTCGTCCGAGGCGAACCAGCCCTCGAAGCCGTGGCCGTTGGAGCAACGCAGGTTGAGCACCTTCATGTCACAGCCATTATCGACCGGCGCCCGGTCACGGCGGCGTGAACCATTGCAATGGCCATGCGCCGCTGCGCCACTTCTGCAGCCACAGCAGCGCGATCAGCGTCTTGGCGTCGGTGACCTCGCCGCGCGCGGACGCGGCGTCGAGCTCGCCCTCGGACAGCAGCACGACGTCGATCAGCTCGCCGTGGTCGAGCGCGCGCTCGCCGGCGGTGAGCCCGCGCGCGAACAGCAGGTGGATCACCTCGGTGGAGTAGCCGATCGCGTTGTGCAGCGCGCCCGCCACCGCCCACTGCCGCGCGCGGTAGCCGGTCTCCTCGACCAGTTCGCGCCGCGCGCAGGGCAACGGCGGCTCGCCGTGCTCGAGCTTGCCGGCCGGGAACTCGAGCATCGCGCGCCCCACCGGGTAGCGGTATTGCCGCTCGAGCACGAGCCGGCCGTCGTCGAGCAGCGGCACGATCACCACCGCACCCGGATGCACCACGTACTCGCGCATGGCGGATGAACCGTCGGGCATCGCGACGGTGTCGCGCCGCACGTCGAGCAGCACGCCCTTGAACACCTGTTCGCCGCGCACGAAGCGCTCGACCAGGTGCGGCGGCGCGGCCTGCGGGTCGGGTGGCGGCGCGCCCGCGGTGGCGGTTGGCGTGGCGCTCAACTGGTCAGCGCCTTGAGGATCGCCTCGCGGCACAGATCCATCAGGCCGCCGGGCAGGATGCCGAACACCAGCACCGCGGCGCCGTTGACCGCCAGCAGCGCGCTGACGCCGGTGCCGACCTGCACCATGGGCATGCTGCCGGCCGGCTTGTCGAAGTACATCACCTTGACGACGCGGATGTAGTAGAAGGCACTGACCAGCGACATCAGCACCGCGAACACCGCCAGCGCGATATACGGCATCGAACCGGTGGTGACCAGCGCCTGCAGGATCGACACCTTGGCGTAGAAGCCCATCAGCGGCGGCACGCCGGCCAGCGAGAACATCAGCACCGCCATCACGCCGGCCATCCACGGCGCGCGCTGGCCGAGCCCGGCGAAGTCGGCGATCTCCTCGCTCTCGAAGCCCTGGCGCGCCAGCACCATGATGAGGCCGAAGGTGCCCAGCGTGGTCAGCACGTAGGTGAGCAGGTAGAACATCGACGAGCTGTACGCGTTGGCCGCCGACAGCGTGTTGGCGCCGATCACGGTGGGCGTCAGGCCGAGCAGCATGAAGCCCATCTGGCCGATCGCCGAGTACGCCAGCATGCGCTTCATGTTGGTCTGCGCGATCGCCACCACGTTGCCGATCACCAGCGAGCCGATCGACAGCACCACCAGCATCTGCTGCCACTCGGGCGCCAGCCCGCTGAAGCCCTCGACCAGCAGCCGGATCGTGATCGCGAAGGCGGCGAACTCGGGCGCCCCGCCGACCATCAGCGTGATCGCCGTCGGTGCGCCGTGGTAGACGTCGGGCACCCACATGTGGAACGGCACCGCGCCGAGCTTGAACCCGAGCCCGGCGACGACGAACACCAGCCCGAAGCCCAGCACCTCCTTGTTGATGCGGCCGGTGCCGATGGCGGTGAAGGAGTCGGGGAGGTTGAGCGTGCCGGTGGCGCCATACATCATCGACAGCCCGTACAGCAGGAAGCCGCTGGCCAGCGCGCCGAGCACGAAGTACTTCATCGCCGCCTCGGTGGCCACCGCGTGGTCGCGCCGCAGCGCCACCATCGCATACAGCGACAGGCTCATCAGCTCGAGCCCGAGGTAGACCATCAGGAAGTTGTTGGCCGCGCACATCACCGAGATGCCGAGCAGGACGAACATCGACAGCGTGAAGAACTCGCCCTTGAGCAGATCGCGCGAGGCGATGTACGGCTGCGCGTAGCCCACGGTGAAGATCATCGCCACGCAGGCGAACAGCGCCAGCGCATGGCCCATCGGGTCGCTGACCACCATGTCCTGCATGCCGTAGGTGCCGGCGTCCTGCAGCAGCCACAGGTGCAGCGCGCCGACCACCACGAAGCTCGCCTGCGTCAGCCAGTAGGTGAGGCGGCGCTGCGGATCGGTGACGAACAGGTCGACCACCGCCACGACGCACGCCGCGGCGAGCAGCGCGATCTCGGGGGCGACGACGATCCAGTTGAGTCCGTTCATGGGAGTTTCGGCTGCGCCACGTGCCTCAGCAGCTCGCCGACCGAGACGTTCATGACATCGGTGAACGGCTTCGGGTAGAGGCCCATCCACAGCACCGCGATCGCCAGCACGGACAGCACCGCGAACTCGCGCACGTCGAGGTCGGCCATTGCCTTGACGTGGCTGTTGGCCACCTCGCCGAAGTACACGCGCTTGACCAGCCACAGCGTGTACGCCGCGCCCGAGATCAGCGCGGTGGCTGCCAGCAGCGCCAGCCAGAAGCTGGTCTTGACGGTGGCGATGATGACCATCCACTCGCCGACGAAGCCGCTGGTGCCGGGCAGGCCGCAGTTGGCCATCGCGAACAGCACCACCAGCGTCGTGAACTTGGGCATCGTGTTGACGACGCCGCCGTAGGCCGAGATCTCGCGCGAGTGCACGCGGTCGTAGAGCACGCCGATGCACAGGAACATCGCACCCGAGACGAAGCCGTGGCTGATCATCTGCACCAGGCCGCCGGAGACGCCGAGGTCGCTGAAGACGAAGAAGCCGAGCGTCACGAAGCCCATGTGCGCGACCGACGAGTACGCCACCAGCTTCTTCATGTCGTTCTGCACCAGCGCGACCAGGCCGATGTAGATGATCGCCACCAGGCTGAGCGCGATGATGAACCAGGCCCATTCGCGGCTGGCGTCGGGAACGATCGGCAGCGAGAAGCGCAGGAAGCCGTAGGCGCCCAGCTTCAGCATGATCGCCGCCAGCACCACCGAGCCACCGGTGGGCGCCTCGACGTGCGCGTCGGGCAGCCAGGTGTGCACCGGCCACATCGGCACCTTGACCGCGAAGGCAGCGAAGAACGCGAAGAACAGCCAGGTCTGCGCGCCCTCGCCGAGCGGCAGCTTGTGCCAGGTGAGGATGTCGAAGCTGCCGCCGCTCTTGTAGTACAGGTACATCAGCGCCACCAGCATCAGCAGCGAACCGGCGAACGTGAAGAGGAAGAACTTCAGCGCCGCGTAGACACGCCGCGGCCCGCCCCACGCGCCGATGATGATGTACATCGGGATCAGCGTGCCTTCGAAGAAGGTATAGAACAGCACGCCGTCGAGCGCGCAGAAGACGCCGATCATCAGCCCCGACAGCACCATGAACGAGCCCATGTAGAGCCCGACGCGCTCGGTGACGACGAGCCACCCGGCCACCACCACCAGCACCGTCATCAGCGCCGTCAGTGGCACGAACCACATCGAGATGCCGTCGACGCCGAGGTGATAGCGCACGGCGAAGCGCTCGATCCACGGCAGGTTCTCTTCGAACTGCATCGCCGCGGTGTTGGGGTCGAAGCCGCTGATCAGCGGCAGCGTCACCAGCAGCGAGGCGATCGCGCCGAGCAGCGCGATCCAGCGCACCGTGCGCGCGTTGCCGTCGCGGCCGACGGCGAACAGCAGCCCACCCACCGCGATGGGCAGCCAGATCGAGATGCTCAGCACGCCCACTCAGCCTCCCCAGAGCAACGAGAGGGCAGGCCCGAGGTTGGGCCAGATGCGCCAGGTCAGCAGCGCGATCAGCCCGAACAGCATCACCAGCGCGTACCAGTACAGGCGCCCGGTCTGCAGCAGCCGCCCCACGCGCGCCACGCCGCCCACCGCCGAGGCGGTGCCGTCGATCGCCACGCCGTCGATGACGGCGCCGTCGCCGCCCTTCCACAGGCCGCGCCCGATCATCAGCGCCAGCGGCACCAGGATGCGTTCGTTGATCCAGTCCATGTAGTACTTGTTCTCGAGCATGCGGTAGGCCGGGGCGAAGATGCGCGCGATCGCCGCCGGCAGCGCCGGTTGCTTGAGGTACATCCACCACGCCGACACCAGCCCCGCCACCAGCAGCCAGAACGGCAGCGTGCCGAACGCGTGCAGCGACATCGCCATCGCGCCGCTGAAGTGCTCGCTCAGCTCCTTCATCGCGCCGTGGCGCGGATCGACCGCGATGGCATCGGCGAAAAGGCCGCCGTACAGCAGCGGCTGGATCGTCCACGCGCCGATCACCACCGAAGGGATCGCCAGCGCGATCAGCGGGAGGGTCACCACCCACGGCGACTCGTGCGGATAGTGCGACCCCGCGCCGTGGTCGTCGTGGTGATCGTGTTCGCCCGGGAACGGCTTGTGGTGGAAGCGCTCCTGCCCGTGGAACACCAGGAAGAACATGCGAAACGAGTAGAACGCAGTGACGAACACGCCGGCGGTGACCGCGAACACCGCGAAGCCGGCGCCCGGCAGCGTGCTCGCGTGCACCGCCTCGATGATCGAATCCTTCGAGTAGAAGCCGGCGAAGAACGGCGTGCCCACCAGCGCCAGCGAGCCGACCAGCGACGTGAGCCAGGTGATTCGCATGTACTTGGCCAGCCCGCCCATGTTGCGGATGTCCTGGTCGTGGTGCATGCCGATGATCACCGAGCCCGCGGCCAGGAACAGCAGCGCCTTGAAGAAGGCGTGCGTCATCAGGTGGAACACCGCCACCGAGTACGCCGACGCGCCCAGCGCCACCGTCATGTAGCCGAGCTGCGACAGCGTCGAGTAGGCGACGACGCGCTTGATGTCGTTCTGCACGATGCCCAGCAGGCCCATGAACAACGCCGTGATCGCGCCGATCGTCATTACCAGATTGAGCGCGGTGTCCGACAGCTCGAACAGCGGGCTCATGCGAGCGACCATGAAGATGCCCGCGGTGACCATCGTCGCGGCGTGGATCAGCGCCGAGATCGGCGTCGGGCCTTCCATCGAATCGGGCAGCCACACGTGCAGCGGAAACTGCGCGCTCTTGCCCGCCGCGCCGACGAACAGACAGATGCAGATCACCGTCACCAGCATCCACTCGGTGCCCGGGAACACCTGCTTGGTCAGCTCGCTGCCCTTGGCGAACGCCTGCGCGTAGTCGAGCGTGCCGGCATAGGTGGCGATGAGGCCGATGCCGAGGATGAAGCCGAAGTCGCCGACGCGGTTGACGATGAACGCCTTCAGGCTGGCGAAGATCGCGGTGGGCCGCTTGAACCAGAAGCCGATCAGCAGATAGCTCACCAACCCCACCGCCTCCCAGCCGAAGAAGAGCTGCAGGAAGTTGTTGCTCATCACGAGCATCATCATCGAGAAGGTGAACAGGCTGATGTACGAGAAGAAACGCCTGTAGCCAGGGTCGTCCTCCATGTAGCCGATGGTGTAGATGTGCACCATCAGCGAGACGAAGGTCACCACCGCCATCATCATCGCGGTCAGCCCGTCGACCAGGAAGCCGACCCGCATCTTCAGGCCGCCCACCACCATCCACTCGTAGATCGTGCCGTCGAAGCGTGCGCCGTCGAACGCCACCTGCTTCAGCACGATCGCCGAGGCGATGAACGAGATCGCCACGCCGAGGATGGTGACGCGGTGCGAGCCCTTGCGGCCGACCACGCTGCCGCCGAGCCCGGCGATCAGCGAGCCGGCCAGCGGCGCTAGCGCGGCCACCAGCAACAGGTTGGAGGAGAGGGTTGCCATCCCGGTCACCCCTTGAGCACGTCGAGATCCTCGACGTCGATCGAGGCCCGGCTGCGGAACAGCACCACCAGGATCGCCAGGCCGATCGCCGATTCGGCGGCGGCCACCGTGAGGATGAAGAAAACGAACACCTGGCCTTGCATGTCGCCCAGGAAGTGCGAGAAGGCGACGAAATTGAGGTTGACCGCCAGCAGCATCAGCTCGATGGCCATCAGCAGCACGATCAGGTTGTGCCGGTTCAGGTAGATGCCCACCACCGACAGTGCGAACAGCAGCCCGCCCAGCGACAGGTAGTGGCCCAGCGTGATGGTGCCCAGGCTCATGGCTTGGCCGCTCCCGCCGCCGGCGCCTCGGGCGCCGCGACCTTGGCCTCGACCACCGGCGCGATCTGCACCAGCCGCAGGCGGTCGGCCTTGCGCACCCTGGTCTGCTGCGCCGGGTCGATGAAGTGGCTGTCCTTGCGCCGCCGCAGCGTCAGCGAGATCGCGGCGATGATCGCCACCAGCAGCAGCACCGCCGCCACCTGCAGCGGATAGAGGTAGCGTGTGTACATCGCCACGCCCAGCAGCTTGGTGTTGCCCATCTCGACGGCGGCGCCGGCCATCGCCGGCGCGCTGCGCACGTCGAAGCCGCGGATCAGCACGAATGCCATCTCGAGGGCGATCACCGCGCCCACCAGCCCGGCCAGCGGCAGGTGGCGCCAGAAGCCGCCGCCGGCGCGGTTGAGGTCGAGCATCATCACGACGAACAGGAACAGCACCATCACGGCGCCGACGTACACCAGCACCAGCGCGATGGCCAGGAACTCGGCGTGCAGCAGCAGCCAGATGCACGCCGCGTTGCCGAACGCCAGCACCAGGTACAGCGCCGCGTGCACCGTGCTGCGCGCGGTGATCACGGCCGCGCCAGCACCGAGCAGCACCGCCGAGAACAGGTAGAACAGCGCGCTGGTGGTCATGGGTTGTCGCTCGAAACGGCCTCGGGTGTGGAGCTTCAGCGGTACTTCGCGTCGGCCGCCCTGGCCGCGGCGATCTCGCTTTCATAGCGGTCGCCCACCGCGAGCAGCATATCCTTGGTGAAGTAGAGGTCGCCGCGCTTCTCGCCGTGGTACTCGAAGATGTGCGTCTCGACGATCGAGTCGACCGGGCAGCTCTCCTCGCAGAAGCCGCAGAAGATGCACTTCGTGAGGTCGATGTCGTAGCGCGTGGTGCGGCGCGTGCCGTCGGCGCGCACATCGCTCTCGATGGTGATCGCCATCGCGGGGCACACCGCCTCGCACAGCTTGCACGCGATGCAGCGTTCCTCGCCGTTCTCGTAGCGGCGCAGCGCGTGCAGGCCGCGAAAGCGCGGCGACAGCGGCGTCTTCTCCTCGGGGAACTGGATCGTGATCGTCCTCGACAGGAAGTACCGACCGGTGAGCTTCATGCCCTTGAACAACTCCAGCAGCATGAAGCTGGAGAAGAAATCCCTGATGGCGGCGACGGCGGCCATGGCTAGGCCTCCAGCGAACGAAGGCAATGTGCGGGCTTCATTTCTCTACTTCCAGATGTTCAGCGGCGTCTGCATCCACGCGCCGACCAGCACGAGCCACACCAGCGTGACCGGGATGAAGACCTTCCACCCCAGCCGCATGATCTGGTCGTAGCGGAAGCGCGGGAACGTGGCGCGCACCCACAGGAACACCGTGACGACGGCGAACGTCTTGCCGAACAGCCAGAACCAGTCCCAGAACCATTGGAACTCGCTGACCCACCACGGCGTGCTCAGGCCCAGCAGCGAGAAGCCGATCGGCGCCGACCAGCCGCCGAGGAACATCGTCACCGCCAGCGCCGACACCAGGATCATGTTGGCGTACTCGGCGAGGAAGAACATCGCGAACGCCATGCCCGAGTACTCGATCATGTGGCCGGCGACGATCTCCGATTCGCCCTCGACCACGTCGAACGGGTGGCGGTTGGTCTCGGCCAGGCCCGAGATGAAGTAGACGAGGAAGATCGGCAGCAGCGGCAGCCAGTTCCACGACAGGAAGTTGGCGCCGCGCTCGGCGAACCAGCCGCGCAACTGCACCTGAACGATCTCGGTCATGTTGAGGCTGCCCGAGACCATCAGCACCACGACCAGCGCGAAGCCCATCGCGATCTCGTAGCTCACCATCTGCGCCGACGCGCGCAGCGCGCCGAGGAAGGCGTACTTGGAGTTCGACGCCCAGCCGGCGATGATGACGCCGTACACCTCGAGCGACGTGATCGCCATCAGGAACAGCAGGCCGGCGTTGATGTTCGACACCGCCACCTCGGGGCCGAACGGCATCACGGCCCACGCCGCCAGCGCCGGCATGATCGTCATCACCGGGCCGAGGAAGAACAGACCCTTGTTGGCCGCCGACGGGCGGATGATCTCCTTGAAGATCAGCTTCACCGCGTCGGCGATCGGCTGCAGCAGCCCGAGCGGCCCGACGCGGTTGGGGCCCGGGCGCACCTGCGTGCGGCCGATCGCCTTGCGCTCCCACAGCGTCAGGTAGGCCACGCACAGCAGCAGCGGCACGATCAGCGCGACGATCTTGATCAGGTCCCACGCGACCATCAGCGTCGCCGCCCAGCCTTGCTCGCCGAGCATCGCGACGCCATAGCCGTTGAATTGGGCGAGCACGGTCGTTCCCTCAGGCCGCGCCGACAGTGACCGGCCCGAACATCGGCCCCAGCGAGGCGGTGCCCGGGTGCGCCGCCACCC
>JAJVIL010000151.1 GCA_022072045.1 Burkholderiaceae bacterium
GGTCGTTGACGCCGGTGGGTGCGGTGGAATGGCCGCGCGCGCTGCCAGCTGCGGAGCCACCTTCGAAGGGGCCGGGCTCGGCGAGGCCGGCGTCGGGCTGGCCGGCCTGGTTGGCGGGGTGGCAGACTTCGCGGCAACGGGAGCGACCGGGGCGGATGCCCCAGCCGCCGGCGGCGCGGTGCGCGTGGCGGGCTGGGTTGTGACGGGCGGCGGCGCGCGCACGCCGGCGTCGAAATCGTCGCCCCAGGTCGATGCCTTGGGTGGGCGGTTGCGCATCGCGAGGTCTTCGAGCACGCGCTGCGAAGGCGACGGCTGTCGCGTCGCCGGAAACTCGCGCTCGAGGTCGAACAGCCCCTCGAACGCATTGAAGACCTTCGCGCAGCGCCCGCAGCGTACCCAGCCTTCGGACACCTTGAGCTGGTCCTGCACCACGCGGAACACCGTTTGGCAGACGGGACAGCGGGTGGCCAGGCTCATGTGGAAATGATGCCACGCACCCCTGGTGCAGCCGACGATCAGCCGCGTCGCTGCGCGTGCATCAGGATCCAGCCGTCGTCGTGGTCGGCCTCCTGCAGTGCGAGCCAGGGCGCATACGCCTGGGCCAACTCCTCGGCCTGGCGTTGCAGGATGCCCGACAGCAGCAGGTGCCCGCGCTCGCCCACGTGCGCGGCGAGCAGCGGCGCCAACAGGCGCAGCGGCGTGGCGAGGATGTTGGCCAACACCAGGTCGTAGACGCCCGCGGCCGATTCGGGGGCGCCGCAGTGCAACGCGACGCCATTGGCAGCTGCATTGGCGCGCGTGGCCTCGACGGCCGCGGCGTCGATGTCGACCGCATCGACTTCGCCCGCGCCGTGCAGCGCGCAGGCGATCGCCAGCACACCGGAGCCGCAGCCATAGTCGAGCACGCGCCGCCACGGCAGTGCCGCGTCGGCCTGCCGGGCGATCCAGCGCAGGCACATGCGCGTGGTGGGATGCGCGCCGGTGCCGAAGGCCAGGCCCGGATCGATCCGCAGCGCGCGCTGCGCCGCCGCCGGCACTGCGTGCCAACTCGGCACGATCCAGAAGCTGTCGGTGATCGCCAACGGCTCGAACTGCGACTGCGTCAGCCGCACCCAATCCTGGTCGGCCACTTCGCGCACAGCCTCCAGTCGCACGGCCGGCCCGCCGTGGCGAGAAACCACGACTGCGGCTGCCGCCTGCGCGGCCGCCTCGTCGGCGAACAGGGCGACCACGCGCGAGTGCCGCCACGCCGCGCGCGACGCGGGCATGCCGGGCTCGCCGAACAGCGCCTGCTCGCCGGAGTCGGCGGCGTCGGCGTCCTCGACCGACGCCGAAAGCGCATGCAGCGCATCGACCAGTTCGTCGGTCAGCGCCTCGACCGTCGCCTCGTCGGCCAGCAGGATCAGCTCGACCACGCTCAGCGCTTGCGCTGTGACAGCCAGTGCTCGAGGTAGTGGATGCTGGTGCCGCCCTCGATGAACTTGGCGTCGGCCATCAGCTCGCGGTGCAGCGGCACGTTGGTGTGGATGCCTTCGACCACGGTCTCCGACAGCGCGGTGCGCATGCGCGCCAGCGCCTGCTCGCGGGTGTCGCCGTGCACGATGATCTTGCCGATCATCGAGTCGTAGTTCGGCGGCACCATGTAGTTGGCGTAGGCGTGCGAGTCGACGCGCACGCCGGGGCCGCCCGGCGGGTGCCAGACCGTGATGCGGCCCGGCGACGGCGTGAACTTGTAGGGATCCTCGGCGTTGATGCGGCACTCGATCGCGTGGCCGCGCATCTGGATCTGGCGCTGCGTGAACGGCAGCTTCTCGCCGGCGGCGATGCGGATCTGCGCCTGCACGATGTCGATGCCGGTGACCCATTCGGTGACCGGGTGCTCGACCTGCACGCGCGTGTTCATCTCGATGAAGTAGAACTCGCCGTCTTCGTACAGGAACTCGAAGGTGCCGGCGCCGCGGTAGCCCATCTTCTTGCACGCGGCGGCGCAGCGGTCGCCGATGCGCTCGATCGCGCGCCGCGCGATGCCCGGCGCCGGCGCCTCCTCGATGATCTTCTGGTGGCGGCGCTGCATCGAGCAGTCGCGCTCGCCGAGCCAGACCGCGTTCTTCTGCGTGTCGGCGAGCACCTGGATCTCGATGTGGCGCGGGCGCTCGAGGAACTTCTCCATGTAGACCGACGGGTTGCCGAACGCGGCCTGCGCCTCGCCGCGGGTGGTGGCCACCGCGTGCACCAGCGCCGCCTCGGTGTGCACCACGCGCATGCCGCGGCCGCCACCGCCGCCCGAGGCCTTGATGATCACCGGGTAGCCGATGCCGCGCGCGATGCGGATCACCTCTTTCGGTTCGTCGGGCAGCGCACCGTCGGACCCGGGCACGCACGGCACGCCGGCCTTGATCATGGTCTGCTTGGCCATGACCTTGTCGCCCATCAGGCGGATCGCGTCGGGCGTGGGGCCGATGAAGACGAAGCCGCTGCGCTCGACCCGCTCGGCGAAGTCGGCGTTCTCCGACAGGAAGCCGTAGCCCGGGTGCACGGCCTCGGCGTCGGTGACCTCGGCGGTGGCGATGATCGCCGGCATGTTGAGGTAGCTCTGCGCCGATGGCGCCGGCCCGATGCACACCGCCTCGTCGGCCAGCTTGACGTACTTGGCGTCGCGGTCGGCCTGCGAATACACGACCACCGACTGGATGCCCATCTCGCGACAGGCGCGCTGGATGCGCAGGGCGATTTCGCCTCGGTTGGCGATCAGGATCTTCTTGAACATGGGTGCTCGGCTCAATCGCCCCGCATGCTGCGCGTGCGATGCGATTTGGCTGCGGCCGACTTCGCTGGCGCGAAGTCACCCTTCGCCGCAGCGCCTGCGGCGCTGGCGCCTCGGTTGGCGATCAGGATCTTCTTGAACATGGCGCCCGGCTCAAAGGCCGCCAACGCGGCGTGCGGCGGGCGATCCGGTGGGGTGGCCGGGCGCGCGGACGAACGCGCGCTCACTCGATGACCACCAGCGGCTGATCGAACTCGATCGCCTGGCCGTTCTCGACCAGGATCTTGGTCACCGTGCCGGCGGTGTCGGCGTCGATCTCGTTCATGATCTTCATCGCCTCGATGATGCAGATCGGGTCGCCTTCCTTGACCGCCTGGCCGATCTCGACCAACGGCTTGCCGCCGGGGCTCGACGCGCGATAGAAGGTGCCGACCATCGGCGAGCGAATCACATGCCCGGTCTCGGCCGGCGCCGCGGGGGCGCTGGCCGGGGTGCCCTGCGCTGCGGCCGCTGCTGGCAGCGGGGCCGCCATCATCGGCGCTGCGGCGACTGGCGCGGCGGCCCACGCAACCGGTGAGCGAGCGAGACTGGGGTCCGCCTTGACGATGCGCACCTTGCCGTCGGCCTCGGTGATCTCCAGCTCCGAGATGTTCGACTCGGACACCAGATCGACCAGCGTCTTCAGCTTGCGCAGATCCATGCCATTCCTCCAGCGACGTACTCGGTCGCCGCGTCAACACCCCCCGACCGATGTGTGCTTCTTGTTCGCCGCCAAAGGCCCGCGAGCCCACACCCGGACGCCGGGCGCGACGCGCGGCTGGTGCCGACTGCGCTCGCTCGGCCCGCGCCCGACCGGGCTGGCCCAGAGCTCGCATTTGGTTGCGCGAGCGCACTCTAGCCTATTTCGCTGCAGTTCCGAGCCGATCGACCAAAAAAAACGCGCGAAGGCGCAATAGCGCTATGCGAGGCTATTTGGCTTGTGCGATCTCGGACGCCCACTGTACGAGCTCGTCGTAGTGCGACTCACCCAGTCGCCGTTGCCGCACCCGACCGCCCGGGTCGAGCACGACGCTGAACGGCAAGCCGCCGGCTCGATTGCCCATCGTGCGCTGCCACTCGAGGCCGTCGGTGCCCGCCATCGCCACCGGCAGCTCGAGCTTGATGCGTGCCATGAACTCGAGCACCGCCACCGGCTGGTCGACCGCGAGCGCGATGACCTGCCAGCCTTGCGGGGCATGCTCGCGCGCGAACCGCTGCAGCGCCGGCAGCTCGCGCAGGCACGGCGCACACCACGTGGCCCAGAAGTTGATGATCAGCGGTCTGCCGCGATAGTCGGCCATCGCCAACGTCCCGCCCTGTGGGCGCTCGAAGCGCAGCGACCACAGCGCGCCGGCAGCCTGTGCATCGTGCGCCGCCTCGCGGTAGCGCCACCAGGCGACCGCGCCGCCGGCGGCAGCGGCGGCGAGGCCGACCGCAGCGCCGACCATGGCGCGCCGATGGATGGGTGAGTTCATCGCGCAGCTTGCAGCAGACGCTGCAGCGCGGGCAAGTCGCCGCGCCAGCTTCGGCCCCGGTTGTCGGGCTTGAGCGCGCCGCGCAGATCGTCGCGGTCGAGCACGTGCAGGAACAGCGACACCGTTTCGCCGAGTTCGGCGCAAGGGGCCTCGACGCGCAGCATGTCCGGTCCGTCGGGCTGGCCTACCGGGTCGAAGCGGATGCGCCGGTCGAGCAGGCCGACCTCGGCGGCTTTCGGATCGTCGCAGTACAGCTCGATCTGGATCGCCGATCGTCGGGTGGCCGTGCCGCGCCAGACGGCGCCTGTCAGATGCGGCCTGTAGTCGGCCAGTCGCTGCATCCACGTCAGTGCCACACGCCTTAGCGCCTCCAGCTCGGCGGGCTGACTGCCGGCCTGGAACACGGCCAGGTACTCGCGCACCTCGTCCTCCACCGCCTCGTTGCTGGGCAGCTCGCTGCGGCGCACGCCGCGGCGCTCGAGTTCGCGCGCCGCCTTGCGCTTGGCGGCGCCGTATTCGAGGCCGTCGTCGACCACCAGGCGTGCCGCGGCCCGCGCCAGCGTCTGCGGAATCCCACTCATGGGCCCATTCTAGAAAGCGGCGAGCCCGCACGCCGCAACCGTGCAACGTCGTGGGTTCAGGGCAATTCGACGTCGCCCATGCGGGCTGCGATAGTCGCGCTGCGGCCGCTCACGTAGGGCGAGCCCGGGTTGCGCTCGAAGCGTTTCGGGGCCGGCAACAGCACCGCCAGGTGGGCAGCGGCCATCGTGCCCAGGCGTGAGGCGTCGACGTGGTAGTAGTGGCGCGCTGCGGCCTGCGCGCCGAAGATGCCTTCGCCCCATTCGACGCTGTTGAGGTAGATCTCCAGGATCCGGCGCTTGTCGAGCAGCGCCTCGAGCGTCCACGTGAGCATGATCTCCTGCGCCTTGCGCGGCAGCGTGCGCTCGCCCGACAGGAACAGGTTCTTCGCGAGTTGCTGGGTGATGGTGGAGCCGCCGACCAGCTTCACCGGCCGCGGCTTGGCGCCGGGTCGCGTGGCGCGGCGCTCGCTGCGCTCCTGGGCACGTTGGTTGCGCTCCCAAGCGCGCTCGATGGCGTCCCATTCGATGCCGCTGTGCTCGACGAAACCGGCGTCCTCGCTGGCGATCACCGCGCGCTTGAGCGTCTCGGCGATCCGGTCGGAGTCGACCCACTGCTGGCTCCAATGCGCGGGCTCGAAACCGCCGTGCGAGAGGCGCCACCACTCGCTGCGCTGGAAGGTGGTCGACTGCGGGTCGACCCAGCGCATCAGGGCCACCCGCGCGACGAAGTAGAGCTGCAGGCTGACGAGGGCCACCAGCAGCAGCGCCAGCGCGCGGCCGAGGCTTCGCATCAGGCGGCTTCGCGTGCCAGTTGCTCGCGCAGCGCGCGCAGCACGGGCGGTGTCTGCGGGCGCACGCCGCGCCAGACGAAGAACGCCTCTGCAGCCTGCTCGACCAACATGCCCAGACCGTCGCGTGCCCGAGCGCCCGCCGCGCGCGCCCATTGAAGGAACGGCTCGGCGGCCGCCCCGTACATGAGGTCGATCGCCAGCGAGCCGCGCGACAGTGCCGAACCCGGCACGGGCGAGGCGAGCCCCTGCATGCTGCTCGATGAACTGTTGATCACCAGATCGAACGCCTCGCCGCAATCGGTCAGCCCGCGCGCCGCCAGCGGCAGCGCACCGGCCAGCCGACGATGCCGCGCCACGAGTGCCTGAGCATTCTCGCGCGTGCGGTTGGCTACCACGATCTCGCGCGGGCCGGCCTCGATCAGCGGGCCGAGCACGCCCGCGGCGGCGCCACCCGCACCCACCAGCAGCACGCGCGCACCCGCGATGGCGAAACCGGCGTGCGATTCGATGTCGCGCACCAGCCCGATGCCGTCGGTGTTGTCGGCGAACCAGCCGGCGTCGTCGAAGCGCAACAGGTTGGCCGCCTGGGCGAGCGCGGCGCGGGCGCTCACGCGCGACGCCAGCGTCGGCGCCTGCAGCTTGAAAGGGACCGTGACGTTGCAGCCACGAGCCGGCCCCTTGCCCGGCGCGCTCGACGTCGCGAACGCCTGCACGCTGGCCGCGAAGCCGTCGAGCGGGCACAGCAGGCGGCTGTACTCGAGCGCCTCGCCCGTCTGCCGCGCGAACGCGGCATGAATGAAGGGCGAGCGGCTGTGCGCCACCGGGTTGCCCACCACCGCGTAGCGCTCGGGTTGCGCAGCGGCACTCACTGCTGCGGCAACGCGCTGAGCGGCGTGGTCGCTAGGCCCTCTTCGCGCGTGAAGCGAAAGCGCGACGTGACCACGATCTGGTCGGCCTGCGCGCGCATCGCCTGCGTGAACGGGCCGAACGGCGATGCCGCGTAGACGATGGCGACCGCGCGCCGATCGAGCACGCGCGAACTCGAGGGGTAGACGATATCGGCCTCGACCACCCGGCCTGCGGTGTCGACGGTGACGTTCATCGTCAGCTCGCCGTAGAGCTTCTTGCCCTGATATTCGGGGAAGTCGCGCGTGCCGCGATCCTCGATCCTGCGGCGCAACTGATCATAGTACGCGGCGTACACCTCCTCGCGCGTGGCCGGGCTGATGTAGCGCTTCTTCGGTCGCGCGTTCTCGTCGTTGATCCGCTTCTCGATCTCGGCCAGCAGCTTCAGCAGTTGGCGGCGGCGCTCCTCCTGCTCGCGCTCCTGCGGATCGCCGGCGTCGCGCTTCGGATCGGGCGGCGGCAGCATCGCGACCTGGCGGCGAACCTGCGCCAGCAACTGGTGCTGCTGCTCCATCAACTGGTCGACCTTGCGCCGCTGATCCTGCGGCGAATCGCCCAGTTCCACGGTGGCCGACGCCGGCAGCGGGGTCGTCGCACGGCCCTTGTCGGCCTCGCCGCCGCCGGCCAGGTTGGCTTGTGCGATCGCCTGCGCCTTGGTGGGAGCCTCCAGCGACCGCGCATTGACGAGGATCACTTCCAGCGGCGTGTCGCGGAACGCCCGCTCGAATCGCGCCGGGTCGGCGATGCGAAAGGCGAGCAGCCCGGCGTGCGCGCCCACCGAGACGATCAGCGCCCATTGCAGGGTGCTCAGGTGCTTCAACGCCATGGCTTCAGGGAGCGAGCGGCTCGGTTGCCGACTCGGCACCCAAGTCGCCTGCGACGTCGATCGCCAGTTGCAGCGCCAGCGGCTGCGCCGCCTCGTCGTCGTCGGCTGCTGCGCTGGGGGCCTCGACGCCCAGGCGTGCCAGCAGCGCCGCATGCGCCTCCAGCGTCAGCGTGTCGAGCGATTGCAGCGCCACCCGCACGCGGGTGCCGCGTGGCAGCGATTCGGTGCCCGCGCAGCGCAGCACCAACGGCAGCGTGTCGGCGCGCACCAGGCCGTTGGTCATGGTGGTCGCTTCGAGTTCGCGCGTACCGTGCTGCTGCAGCCAGCGCAGCGTCCAGTAGCGTTCGATGGCGTGCTGGAAGTCGCCGTACGCTCCATAGGTGGCTTCGAACGACGAGATGATCGAGAACAGGCTGGCATCGCGCGGCTTGAACGGAGCGGCGAGCGCCGCGGCCTGCCCGTGGCGAACACAGGCGACGATCTGCCATTGGTTGACCAGGTCCACGTAGCGCCGCAGCGGCGAAGTCGCCCAAATGTACTGGCTGACCCCGAGCCCGGCATGCGGCGCCGGCTTGGAGCCCATGCGAACTTTCACGCCCGGCGCCAGACTGGCCTGACTGCGGTAGACGCCCGGCACGCGGTGCGTGCCCAGCCAGCCGCCCCAGTGGCTGTTGGCCAGGATCATCATCTCGGCGACGATCAGGTCCAGCGGCGCGCCGCGCAGGCGCGGCGCGATCTGCACCGCCTCGTCGCCGCACGGCTCGTCGGCGGCCTGGCCATCGAGGCGGAACTGGTAGTCGGGCCGGGTGAACGTCTCGGGCTTGCCACGCACGCGTTCGCGCTCAGCCTTCAGGTGCTGTGCCAGGCGGAACAGGAATGCCAGCTCCGGCGCGTGGCGATAATCCGCCGCCGCGTCGCCGCGCAGCGAGGCCTCGGTGATCACCTGGTCGAGCTGGTCGTGCCGCAGGTTGTCGGTGACGGTGAGCCGCTCGATGCGGGTATCGAACTGGGTCAGCGCGAGGTTTGCCTCGTCGACCTGCACGTACAGGCTGAGTGCCGGCGTGGCGCGGCCGGCGCCGAGCGTGAAGCGCTCGACCACCGCCTCGGGCAGCATCGTGATCTTGTGGCCCGGCATGTACACCGTCGACAGCCGCTCGCGGGCCACGCGGTCGAGCGCCGAGTCCGGGCCGATCGCCAACGCCGGCGCCGCGATGTGGATGCCCAGCGTCACCGTGCCTTGCCCGAGGCCGCGCACCGACAGCGCGTCGTCGATCTCGGTGGTGGCGCTGTCGTCGATCGAGAACGCCTGCGCGTCGGCCAGCGGCAGTTCGCCGGGCACATCGGGTGGCGCCGTCTCGGCAAAACCGGTGCCGCGCGGGAACTGCTCGTACAGGAAGCGCCGCCAATGGAATTGATACGGCGACTCGACCGCACCGGCCCCCCGCAGCAACTCCAGCGGCGCGCGCTGGGCGCGCCGCGACGCCTCCACCACTGCCTTGTACTCGGCAGCGTTCTTGTCGGGCTTGAACAAGATGCGGTAGAGCTGGGCGCGGATCGGCTCGGGGCAACGTCCCGTCGTCAACTCGTCGGCCCAGGCCGAGACCTGCGCCGCCTGTGCACGCTTGCGCTCGATCGCGGCGAGCGCGGCCTGCACGGTTTCGGGGCTGGCCTTGTGGAACACGCCCTTGCCGACCCGGCGAAAGTAGTGCGGCGCCTGAAACAGGCCGAGCAGCATCGCTGCCTGCTGCACCGGGCCGGCCTTGGTGTCGAAGTAGTCTCGCGCCAGCTCGCCGAAGCCGAAGTCGCCGGGCGGCGCGAACTCCCAGGCCAGCGCGGGGTCGACCTCCGACGCCAGCGCCTGCGCCTGGTCGAGCAGGCGCGCCGGCTCGGGCGCTTCGAAGTGCAGCAGCACGTGTGCCGCCTTGACCTTGACCCGGCGCCCCGACTCCAGCTCGATTTGCAGCGAGGCGTCCGTCTGCGACATCACGCGGCCAGCGAGAAACTTGCCGGAGTCGTCGAACAGGGCGTAGCTCACGACGCCGATTCTCCCATCGGCGATCGCTGCGGCGGGTGGCCGGCAGCATCTCGCTGGCAACGAATCGTCATCGCGGCCGAGCCGCGCTCACTGCGGGTTCGATGCGAAGCCCAGGAAGCGGAGCACGAACGGCATCTGCTGCTCGAACGCCGACAGCGCGTGATCGCTGCCTTCGAGAAGCAGCATCTCCGCTCCCGCGTAGCGCGCCGTCATCTCGCGCCAGTCGAGCAACTCGTCGCCCTTGGCGATCACCGCGGCGTAGCGATCCGGGTGCGCCAGGCGCTGCGGGCGCAGGGCACGCAGCTCGTCGATGTACTCGGCCTTGAACTCGAAGTGCACGCCCGGATCGTGGTAGGCCGTCTGCTCGCCGACATAGCGCACCAGGTCGCGCGCCGGATCGACGGCCGGGTTCAGCACCACCGCGCGACAACCCAGATGCTCGGCCAGCGCGGTGGCGTAGAAGCCGCCGAGCGAACTGCCCAGCACCGCCATCGACGACGGCGGCCACTCGCGCGTGCCGCCGATCATCAACTGCCACGCATCGCGCGGCGAGGGCGGCAGCGGCGGGCACCACCAGGTCGTGGCCGGTGCGTGCCGCTGCAGCCAGGCGCGCAGCATGCGCGCCTTGAACGACTGCGGAGACGAGCGAAAGCCGTGCAGGTACACGATGTGGCTGGCGGCCACGGTGGGTTGCATCGCTCAGGCGCGCGCCTGCAGAGCCGCCAGCAGCTTGCCGTGGATGCCGCCGAAGCCGCCGTTGCTCATCACCAGCACATGGTCGCCCGCGCGCGCCGCGCGCACGACGTGCTCGACCAGCTTGTCGACGCTGCCGGCCACCACCGCTTGTGCGCCCATCGGCGCCAGCGCGGCGGCGGCGTCCCAGCCGTAGTCGCCCTGCAGGCAGAACGCGAGGTCGGCCTCTTCGAGCGCCCACGGCAGGTGCGAGTTCATCGTGCCGAGCTTCATCGTGTTCGATCGCGGCTCGAACACCGCCAGGATGCGCTGCGGTGCGACGTCGGGCAGCGCGAGTTCGTGGTCGATCTTGCGCCGCAGCCCGGCGATCGTGGTGTGG
>JAJVIL010000021.1 GCA_022072045.1 Burkholderiaceae bacterium
CGCGCTTCGCCGACGACGCGAACGACGCCGCCGCGGCGTTGCACGCGCGCGCGGCGCTGGCCGCCGGCGACGACGTGTCGCCCAACGAACTCTACCCTGCCGAGCGCTGGCTGCAGGCGTGGCGCGCCTTGTTGCTGGCCGGCGCGCGGGCCGAGGCTGCCGATGCGCTGCGTCGCGGCGCGGCCTGGGTCCAGCAGACGCTGCGCGAGCACGTGAGCGAGCCGTTTCGCGACAGCTTCGTGCGTGCCAACGCGGTCAACCAGCAGATACTCGCAGCGGCGTCGACACTGGGGTGAAGCCTGCCTGCGGCCCGCGGCCGGCGTAGCCCGGGCGGGCTTCAGCGCGCAGCGGCGTCGAACTCCACCAGCAGCGGCTGGTGGTCCGACGCGCGGGTCTGCAGATCGACCTCGACGCGGCGCACACGTGCCGCCAGCCCCGCGCTGACGAACACGAAGTCGCATGCCAGCGGCTCGGGGCCGTAGGTGCGGTCGAACACACGGAAGGTCGGTGCGTGCGGTGCGCTGCCGTGCGCCAGCGGCCAGGCGTCGCGCAAGCCGTGCGCGGCATTCGACGAGGGCGCCGTGATCGCGCCGATCGCCGCGTCGGACGCCGCGGCGTTGAAGTCGCCGCACAGCAGCGCGTGCGGCGTGTGCACCTGGGTCTGGAACGGCGAGCCGTCGTCGGACTCTTCGGGCGGCGCAGCCGCCAGCGCACAGGCCTCGTCGTGCAGCGCGCGCAGCGCCTGCGCCTGCGCCAGCCGCTGCGGCGCCGAGTAGTACTCCAGGTGCGTGGTCATCACGCGCACGGCACCGAGCGCGCGGTCGATCACTGTCACCGCCGTGCACATGCGCGGCATCGAGCGCACGCCGGCGTCGGCCGGCCACGGCAGCGCGTGATACTGCACGCGCGCCACCGGCAGCCGGGTGGCCACGAGGTTGCCGAAGCGCTGGCGCGTGCCATCGGGCGCGAAGGTGTCGACCGCGGCGCCGAAGAAGCATTGGAACCCCGGCAGCAGCGCCGCCAACTGCGCCGGCTGGTCGCCCGGAGCGCCCTGCAGGCGCGGAAAGCCCTGCGCGATCTCCTGCAGGCACAGCACGTCGAAGTCGGCCAGCGCGCGCGCGTGCTCGACGATGCGCTGCGGACTCACGACGCCGTCGAGGCCGCAGCACCATTGCGTGTTCCACGTCACCAGCTTCATCGGGGCCTCACTTGATTCCCGCGCGCATGAAGCTCTGCACGAACTGGCGCTGGAACAACAGGAACGCGATCAGCAGCGGCGCCGCGGTCATCAGCGTGGCTGCGGTGATCACCGACCAGTCCACACCTTGATCGACCGACGAGAACACCTGCAACCCCACGGTCAGCGGGCGCGCGTTCTGGCTGTTGGTGACGATCAGCGGCCACAGGAAGTTGTTCCAGTGGAAGCTCACCGACACCAGTGCGAACGCGGTGTAGACCGGCCTGGCCAGCGGCACGTACACGCGCCACAGTGTCTGCAGCGCGCCGGCGCCTTCCATGCGCGCGGCCTCGTCGAGTTCCTTGGGGATGCCCATGAAGGTCTGGCGCAGCAGGAAGATCGCGAACGCCGAGGCGAAGTACGGCAGCCCGATCGCCAGCAGGGTGTCGACCAGGCCGAGCCGCGCCATCGTCTTGTAGTTCTCGACCAGCAGGATGTCGGGCATCACCATCAGTTGCACCAGCACCAGCGCGAACGCCACGTTCCGGCCGCGGAAGCGCCAGCGCGCGAACGCATACGCGGCCAGCGTGGCGAGCACGAGCTGTACGCCGAGGATCATGACCACCAGCAGCGTGGTGTTGAGGAAGTAGCGCGCGAACGGCGCTGCTTCCCAGGCGCGGCGAAAGTTGTTCAGCGTGAGCGGCGCCAGCAGATCGAAGCGGGTCGAGTAGGCCGACGGGTGGAACGCGGTCCATACGGCGTAGGCCAGCGGCAGGATCCACAGCAGCGCCAGCAGCCACGCGGCCAGAGCGTCGAGCCAGGTGGGGTCGTGCCACAACGACCGCGTCGCGACATTCGTCGATGCACTCACCGGTAGTGCACCTTGCGGTCGAACACGAAGAACTGCACCAGCGCGATGCCGGCCAGCACCGCCACCAGCACCACCGTGATCGCCGCGGCGTAGGCGGTGTCCCAGAAGCTGAAGCCCACCTCGTACAGGTGGTACAGCAGCAGGGTCGACGCGTTGTTCGGCCCGCCGCGCGTCAGCACGAACAGGTGGTCGACCATGCGGAACGCGTTGATGAAGGCGTTGACCAGCACGAACAGCGTGGTCGGCATCAGCAGCGGCCACTGCACGCGGCGGAAGAAATACCAGCGCGAAGTGCCTTCGATCGCCGCCGCCTCGCGCAGGCTCGGGTTGAGCGACTGCAGCGCCGCGAGGTAGAAGATCATGAAGAAGCCGGCCTCCTTCCAGATCGCCACCACCGTCACCGCGCCGAGCGCGGTGTCGGGATCGCCGAGCCAGTTGTGCGACGGCAGGCCGAGCGCACCGGTGAGCTGCTCGAGCAGCCCGTACTGCGGCGTGTAGAAGAACAGCCAGATGTTGGCCACCGCGATCATCGGCAGCACGGTGGGCGTGAAGTAGGCCATGCGCAGGAACGCGCGGCCGAAGAGACGCTCGTTGACCCACAGCGCCATCGCCAGCGCCAGCGCGATCGACGCGGGGATGGTCGCGCCGGCGAACCACAGGTTGTTGCGCACCGCCTTCCAGAATACCGGGTCGTCGACCATCGCCCGGTAGTTCTCCAGCCCCACCCACACCGCGGGCCGAGCGCCCTTCGGCGTGGAGTGGAAGCTGTCGATCAGCGTGGCCAGCGTCGGCCAGTGCGTGAACAGCGCCAGCAGGGCCAGCGCCGGCAGCAGCATCAGCCACGCATGAACGGCACGCAGCGACGGTCCGCCGGCCGATGCGCCCGTCATGGCCACGCGTTCACGGTTCCGCGCATGCGGGCGCGTTCGTCACTTGTAGCCGCGCAGCAGCCGGTCGGCCTCGTGCTGCGCGTCCTTCATCGCCTGCTCGGGCGACTTCGCGCCGGTGAGCGCGGCCTGCAGGCCGTCGTTGAGCGCCTTGGTCACGCGCTGGTTGTCGTGGGTGGAGAACTCGGCCACCGACACCGGCAACTGGTCGCGCGCCACCAGCGCGGGCGGGAACTCGCTGGTGTACTTCTTCAGCGCCGGGGTGTCGTAGGCGGCCGGCGACACCGCGACGTAGCCGGTGTCGATGCTCCACTGCGCCGCACGCTCGGGCTGCGTGATCCATTGGATGAACTTGAACGCCGCCTGCTGCTGCTCGGGCGTGCTCTTCTTGAAGAGGTAGAAGTTGCCGCCGCCGGTGGGCGAGCCCTTGCGCTTGTTGCCCGGGATCATGCCCACGCCGAAGTCGAAGCCGGCGTTCTTGCGGATGTTGGTCAGGTTGCCGGTGGTGGTGTAGATGATCGCCGCCTTCTTCTCGAAGAAGTCCTTCGGCGTGGTGCCCCACTCGACCACCCCCGGCGGGTGCACGCCGGCCTTGCCGAGGTCGACCCAGTACTGCAGCGCCTGGATCACCGCCGGGTCGTCGAAGTCGACCTTCGTGCCGGTGTCGTTGGCGAGAATCGCCCCGTTGGTCGTCGACAGCGTCTGGAACAGCCAGTACGGGAAGCCGCTGGAGGGGATCTGCACGCCGTACTGCGTGACCTTGCCCGACGCATCCTTCTTGGTGAGCTTGGTGGCCATGCTCTTCAATTCGGCCCAGGTGGTCGGTGGCTTGTTCGGGTCGAGCCCGGCCTCCTTGAACAGCGCCTTGTTCCAGTACATCACCACGGTCGAGCGCTGGAACGGAATGCCCCAGGTCTTGCCGCCGGTGCGGCTGTTGAGCATGAAGGCCGGGTAGAAGCCGTTCAGCCAGGCCTTGTCGTCCGCGCTCTTGACGAAGCCGTCGAACGGCACGATCGCGTCCTCGTCGATCAGCGTGAACATGTCGGTCGACAGCAGCACCGAGGTCACCGGCGGCATGCCCGACTTGTGCGCGGTGAGCGCCTTGACGATCGTCTCCTGATAGGTGCCGGCGTAGATCGGCGTCACCTTGATCGACGGGTTGGCCTTCATGAAGTCGGCGGCGAAGCCGTCGATGACCTTGGCGATCGGCCCGCCCACCGCCACCGGGTAGTAGAACGGCACCTCGGTCTGGGCCTGCGCGTGCAGCGCGCCGCCGAGCAGCAGGCTCGCGCCGGCCACCAGGGTGCGCACGAAGGTATTGCGTCGCATCGGAGTCTCCTCGTCGTTGAAAGTCGATCGATCATGGGGTGCGGCGCCCTGCCGCATCGAATGCATGCACGTCATGCGACGCCCAGCGCAGGCCGACTCGTTCGCCGGCCCGGGCCCGGTGCCGCCCGTCGGTGCGCACCAGCATGGTCTGGCTGCCGATCGCGCACTCGAGCACGAGGTCGGCGCCGAGGTACTCGACGCTGCGCACCTCGGCACCGGCGTCGCCTTCGAGCGCGATGGCTTCGGGCCGGATGCCGATCGTGGCCGCCTCGCGCAGCCCGGTGTCGATCGTGCTGCCGGCGATGCGGCCGGCATCGAGCGCGATCAGGTTCATCGGCGGCGTGCCGATGAAGCGCGCGGCGAAGGTCGTCTGCGGCCGCGCGTACAGCTCGCGCGGCGCCCCGTTCTGTTCGACCCGGCCCTGACTCAGCAAGACGACCTGATCGGCCATGCTCATCGCCTCGGCCTGGTCGTGCGTGACGTACACCACCGTGAGCGCGAGCTTGCGCTGCAGTTCGCGCAGCTCGCGGCGCATCTCCTGGCGCAACTGAGCGTCCAGATTCGACAGCGGCTCGTCCATCAGGCACACCTTCGCTCGCGCCACCAGCGCGCGCCCGAGCGCCACGCGCTGCTGCTGGCCGCCCGAGAGCTGGCTCGGCTTGCGCTGCAGCAGCGGCTCGAGGCCGAGCAGCGACGCTGCCTCGCGCAGCCGGGCGTCGCGCTCGGCGGCGGGCACGCGCCGCACCGCGAGGCCGAAGGTGATGTTGTCGGCCACGCTCAGGTGCGGAAACAGCGCGTAGTTCTGGAACACCATCGCCACGCCGCGCTGCGCCGGCGCAAGCGCGGTGACGTCGCGCCCGTCGATGCGCAGGCGGCCCGCGCTGGCCACCTCCAGGCCCGCGATGATGCGCAGCGTGGTCGACTTGCCGCAACCCGACGGCCCGAGCAGCACGCAGAAGGACCCGGGTTCGATGCGCAGGCTCACGTCGTGCAGCGCAGCGGCATCGCCCCAGGACTTCGCGACGCCCTCCAGTTCGATCGACGACATGCGCCGAGTATAGAAACGCGAGGCGAGCGTTCCGTGCCGCGCCGATCGGGGGTTTCCTCAGGGGCGCTTCGTGCGCTGTCCTGGGGTCGCTGGCCGGCCTCAGGCCGAGCGGTGTGCGCTTGGCGCCGGGCGCGCCGACTTCACAACCATCCCGTGCGGCGAAAGCGCCGGTACAGCAACACGCACACGGCGGCGATCAGCCCCAGCGCGGCGGGGTAGCCGTATTCCCACTTCAGCTCGGGCATGCGCTCGAAGTTCATGCCCCAGATGCCGGCCAGCGCGGTGGCGGCCGCGAAGATGCCGGCCCAGGCGGCGAGCTTCTTGGTGATCTCGGTCTCCTCGATCGTCACCATCGACAGGTTGACCTGGGTGGCGGTGACGATCGTCTCGCGCAGCGTGTCCAGTGCGGCGTTGATGCGCAGCAGGTGGTCGTAGACATCGCGAAAGTACTCGCGGTTGTGCTCGCACACCGTCGGCACGCGCCCGCTCCACAGCTTGCCGGCCGATTCCAGCAGCGGGTTGACGACGTGCTTGACCGTCTGCACCCGCTGCTTCAGCTCGTAGAGCTGTTCGATGTTCGAGCGGGCGGAGCCGGGGGCGAAGATCTGCTCCTCGATGTTCTCGAGATCCGATTCCAGCAGGTCGATCACCGGAAAGTAACGGTCGACCACCGCGTCCATCAAGGCATACAGCACGAAGCCGGGCCCATTGCCCAGCAGCTCGGGTTCCCGCTCGGCGCGTTGGCGAACGCCGAGCAGGCTCTGCTGGCTGCCGTTGCGCACCGAGAGCACGAAGTTCGGCCCGGCGAGGATGTGCACCTCGCCGACGCGCAGTTGGTCCACCGCGTCGAGTTCGATCGTGTTCAGCACGATGAAAAGCTGGCGGTCGTACTCCTCGACCTTGGGCCGCTGATTGCCGTGCTTGGCGTCCTCGACCGCCAGGTCGTGCAGGCCGAACTCGGCTTGCATCGTGTCGAGCTCGGCATCGCTGGCGTCGCGCAGCGCGACCCAGACGAAGCACTGCGGCAGGCGCAGGTACTCGTTGATCTGGCGAACCTCGATGTCGGCCAGCTTCTTGCCATCTTGGTAGGCGACGCAGTTCAGCAGCATGGCGGCCCCGGTTCTCTCGTGGGGCTATTTTGGGTCAGCCGCGCCGCCCGGCCCACCTGCGGCGGCGAGGCATGCCGCAGCCGGCGGCGCGCGCGTTCACGTTGGCGCGGCTCACCACCGGTTGCGCAGTTCGCGCAGCTTCACGAACACCGTGCGCGCATCGGGCTGCTCGGGCAGATCGGGAAACGCTTCGCGCAGCCTGGCGATCACGCCCGGGCTGGCGAGCCGGAAGAAGGTGTTGACCCGCTTCTCCTGCGCCAGCGTGGTGACGATCGCGCGCTGCGGGTCGTGGCCGGCCACCTGCGGCAGCAGCGCCTTGGCGTCGGCGTTGTCGGGCTCGCGCGCGAGCGTGAACTCGAGGTTGTTCTCGATGTAGTCGTGGCCGGGGTAGACGCGCGTGTCGTCGGGCAGCGTGTCGAGTTGCCGGGCGAAGGTTTCGTACAGCGCGACGGGGTCGCCGCCGTGGTGGCAGTTGCCGGCGCCGGCGTTGAACAGCGTGTCGCCCGAGAAGATGGCGTCGTGCTCGCCGTGCGCGCGCAGGCAGATGTGGCAGAAGGTGTGGCCCGGGGTGTCCATGCACTCGAGCTCGACGCGCTTGCCGACCTTGATCACGTCGCCGGCCTTCACGCCACGGTCGACGCCGGCGATCTTGTCGCCGGCCTGGTGGTGCGCGATCAGCTTGGCGCCGGTGGCGGCCACCACCGCGGCATTGCCGCCGGTGTGGTCGTGGTGCTCGTGGGTGTTGAGGATCTGCGTGATGCGCCAGCCGTTCTTCCGGGCCGCGGCGAGGCACTTGCCGTGGTCGAGCGGGTCGATCGCCAGCGCCTCGCCGGTGTCGGGGCACGCGATCAGGTAGTTGTAGTTGCGCAGCGAGTTGCCGGTCCAGATGCGTTCGACGATCACGGGTGTGCTCCTCGGGGCGTCGATTGTGCGTCTGCCTCGAAGGCCACTACGGCGACGGCGGCAGAAATCCCTGCTGCTCGGCAGTGGCCGGGATGCCTTGCAACCCGGCCAGCCACGGGACGGCCGAGTGCTGCCAGATCTGCACCGCGGGCTTCAGTTGCGCGCGCTGCCTCACGCAGCCGAGGCGGATGACCACCGAGGTCGGGTTCTCGGGCGCGGTGGCGTACAGCGGCGTGCCGCACTCCGGGCAGAAGACCTGCGCGCGCCGGTTGCCGCTTTGCGCCACCTTGACGTAGCTCTTGGGTTGTCCGCGCACGGCGAACCTGTCGATCGGCGCGGCCACCACGGCACGCATCGGCGAGCCGGAGAGCACCTGGCAGTCGGTGCAATGGCAGATCATCACCCGCGAAGGATCGATCTCCGCGGTGAACGAAACCAGGCCGCAATGGCATGCACCGTCGATCTTCACGTTCTCCCTCCTGTGGAAGCGGCCCGCTGATGCGCCAGCGGCGGCCAGGCTATTTCTTGCATGTGCCCTGCGTGATCACGCGGCCGTCGGCGCATTCGGTGATGACGGCGGGCGCCGCACGCGTCGGCGTCGAGGCTGCAGCGGGCACCGATGCGGGTGCAGGCGCGACGGACGCCGCCACGTCGCCGCGCACGTACATCAGCTTCCTGCGCTTCTGTTCGCAAGTGCCGACCTCCTTGCCTGGGGCCGAGGCGGCGGCGTCGACCACCGTCACCGTGAAATGTTCGACCCCGTTGGCGCGGATGCGCGCCTCGATGGTCTGCTGCAGATCCTCGCAGCCTGCGGCGCGTGCCGGCAGGCACGCCGCCCAGATCGTCAGCACGGCCGTCATGCGCCAAGCGCAAGCTACGCGTGACGAGGCCCGGCGTCGGTCGGCCCGTGCACAGGTTCCCGGGTCGCGTGTCGCGCAATGCATTGGTGCCCTCATGCGCGCCATGGTAGGCCCAATTCGGTGCCGATCGCGCCGGCGATCGATCGGCTCAACGCGTCCGTGCCGGATCGAACCGTGGTTTCGCCGCCATCAGCATCTCGTGCAGCCCCGCCGCTGCGGTGGACAGCGGCCGATCGGCGCGGCGCAACATGTACACGCGCCGCACCAGGGCCGGTGCGTGCAGCGGCCGGGTGGCGAGCTGCGGGTCGGCAAAGTGGAACAGCGTCAGCGACGGCACGATCGTGACACCGAGCCCCGCGCGCACCATGCCGGCCACGGTGCTCAGCTGGTCGAGCTCCATCACCGTGCGCAGTTGCATCGGGTAGATTGCGGCCTCCACGTACTGCCGCACGCTGCTCGACCGCGCTAGCTGGACGATCGGGTACGGCGCCAGATGCTTTAGCTCGAGGCGCTCCGTACGCTTCTGCCGGGCCAGAGGGTGCTCGCGGGGGCACACCAGGTGGAAGCCGTCGCGGCAGAACTCCTCGGTGTGCAGCTCGAGCGTCGCGGTGCGCGTGGAGGCGAGCGCGAAGTCGGCACTGCCGGCCCGCACGCGCTCGATGCAGGCGTCGGACAGCACGTCGGCGACGTCGATCTCGATGCCCGGGTACTGGCGATGAAACTTCGCCAGCAGCGGCGGCAGCCAGCCCGCAGCCAGCGATGGCAGCAGCGCGATCGCCACGCGGCCGCGGCGGCGCGCCGCGTGGTCGCGTACGTCGGCCAGCGCGGCCTCGGCATCGCGCAGCAGGCGCCGCGCCGGATCGACCAGCACGCGACCCTCGGCGGTCAGCTCGACGCTGCGCGTGGTGCGGTCGAACAGCCGCGCACCGAGCGAATCCTCCAGCGCGCGCACCAGCGCCGAGAACGCCGGCTGCGACAGGTGGCACAGAGCCGCCGCACGGGTGAAGTTGCGCTGCTCAGCCAGCGTGAGAAAGGCGCCCAGTTCGCGCGTGCCCAGATTGATCGGCATTGCAGATCAATGTATCGCATCTTTCGATTTCACGGATGTGCAGGCGCTGCCTACAGTGATGCGCATGCCGTCGTCCTCGCCCGTTCTGCGCATCGGCTGTGCCGCCGGCTTCTCCGGCGACCGCACCGACGCCGCTGCGCCCGTGGTCGACGCGCTGGTCGCTGCCGGCGGCTCGGCGGTGCTGATCTTCGAGACGCTGGCCGAGCGCACGCTCGCGCTCGCGCAGCTGGCGCGGCGTCAGGACCCGAGCGCCGGCTACGAGCCGCTGCTCGACGCGATGCTGGCGCCGGTGCTGGGCCGCTGCCTGCGCCACGGCGTGAAGATCGTCAGCAACTTCGGCGCCGCCAATCCGCGCGGGGCGGCGCTCCGCATCCGCGAGTTGGCGCGGCAGCAGGGCCTGAGCGCGCCGTGCATCGCGGTGATCCACGGCGACGACGTGTCCGGGCACGACCACCGCGCCGCGCTGCAGCGCGCGCTCGGGCCCGCGCTCGACGGCAAGGACATCGTCAGCGCTAACGCGTACCTCGGCGCCGAGCCGATCGCCGATGCGCTCGCCGCCGGCGCGCAGATCGTCGTCGGCGGCCGCATAGCCGACCCGTCGCTCACCGTGGGCCCGGCGCTCGCGCACTTCGGCTGGGCACGCGACGACTGGGATCGCCTCGGTCGCGCGACGATGGCCGGCCATCTGCTCGAGTGCGGCACGCAAGTCAGCGGCGGGTACTACGCCGACCCCGGCCTCAAAGATGTCGCGGGCTTGGCAAACCTCGGCTATCCGATCGCCGAGATCGAAGAGCAGGGTCACTGCACGATCACCAAGCCCGCCGGGACCGGCGGCCGCGTCGACGAGCACACGGTGAAGGAGCAGTTGCTCTACGAGGTGCACGACCCGGCTGCGTACCTCACGCCCGACGTGGTGGCCGACCTGCGCGATGCGCGCGTCGATGACCTCGGCGCCGACCGCGTGCGCCTGACCGGTGTGCGCGGCCACGCACGCAGCGGCACCCTGAAAATCAACGTCTGCTTCGCCAGCGGCTGGATCGCCGAGGGCGAGATCAGCTACGCCGGAGCGCGCGCCGAGGCACGGGCGCGACTGGCTGGCGACGTGCTGCGCGAGCGCCTGGGCGACCTGGGCCCGCTGCGCGCCGACCTGATCGGCGTGGCCAGCGTGTTCGGCGAC
>JAJVIL010000087.1 GCA_022072045.1 Burkholderiaceae bacterium
AGAACTGGCCGCGCGCCGCGCGCTGCTTTGCGATGCCGCGCGAGCGCAGATGGTCGCCGCGCGGCGCGCCCAGGGCCGGCGCACGGCGCGCGAGAACATCGCCGCGCTGTTCGACGACGGGTCGTTCGCGGAGTACGGTGCCTTCGCGGTGGCGGCACAGCGCAGCCGGCGCGAACTCGACGACCTGCAGCGCAACACGCCGGCCGACGGTCTGATCACCGGCACCGGGCTCGTGCATGCCGCACGGTTCGGCGTCGAGCGCGCGCGCTGCGCGGCGATGGCGTACGACTACTCGGTGCTCGCCGGCACGCAAGGCACGAACAACCACCACAAGGCCGACCGCCTGCTCGAGCTGGCGGCGCGGCACAGGCTGCCGTTCGTGCTGTTCGCCGAGGGCGGTGGCGGGCGTCCGGGGGACGTCGATTCGCCGTGGATATCGGGGCTGCACTGCACGACGTTCGGCGCGCTGGCGGCGCTGTCGGGCCGGGTGCCGACGCTGGGCATCGCCGAGGGCTACTGCTTCGCCGGCAACGCCGCGCTGCTCGGCAGTTGCGACTATGTCATCTCGACGCGCGGTGCGAGCATCGGCATGGGCGGGCCGGCGATGATCGAAGGCGGCGGCCTCGGCGTGGTGGCGCCCGACGACGTGGGGCCCGCGCAGACGCTGGCCAAGGCCGGTGCGATCGACCTGCTGGTCGACGACGAGGCGCAGGCCACCGGCGAGGCGCGGCGCATCCTGGCCTGGCACCAGGGGGCGTTGCCCGACGCCGGCGCTGGCGACCAGCGCGCCCTGCGCGACGCGATCCCGCTCGGCCGCAACGCGGTGTTCGACCCGCGCACGATCATCGAGACGCTCGCCGACCGCGGCAGCGTGATCGAGCTGCGCGCACCGTTCGGCCTGGGTGTCGTCACCGTGCTGGCGCGGCTGGCCGGCCACCCGGTGGCGATGGCCGCCACCGACCCGCGCCACCTCGCCGGCGCGCTCGACGTCGCCGGCTGCGACAAGCTCGCGCGCTTCATGCAACTGGCCGATGCCGCCGGTCACCCGCTGGTGACGCTGGTCGACACGCCGGGCTTCATGGTCGGGCCGGCGGTCGAGGCGCAGGGCATGATGCGCCACGCCGGCCGCGTGTTCGTCACCGCGGCGGCGCTGCGCGTGCCGGTGGTGTCGGTGGTGCTGCGGCGCGGCTTCGGTCTCGGCGCGATGGCGTTCACCGCCGGCCACTTCCATGCGCCGGTGGCCACCGCGGCATGGCCGCAGGCCGAGTTCGGCCCGATGGGGCTCGATGGCGCGGTGCGGCTGGGCTTTCGCAAGGAGCTGGCCGCCGTCGAGGGCGCCGAACGCGAGGCGCTGTTCGAGCGGCTGCTCGGCGGCATGCGCGAGCGCGGGCGCGCGCTCAACGTGGCCAGCCACCTGGAGATCGACGACGTCATCGACCCCGCGGCCACGCGCGACTGGTTGCTGCGCGTGCTGGCCACTGCGCGGCGCAGCGCGCTGCCACCGCGGCGCGCGTTCGTCGATACCTGGTAGCCCCGACCGAAACCGCCGAGGAGTCCGCATGTTCCCGTCCGCCCGGAGGGTTCGATGACCGTCGCCGCACCGCCACCGCCGTTGACGCCGGGATCCGACGCCCTCGAAGTGCTCGCGCGCGACGGCCACGCCGTGATCGACGCGGCGTCGCTGGCGAGCCTGTGCAGCGTGCCGCTGGCAGACCTGCAGGCCTGGCGGCCGCGCTGGGACGACCTGCCCGCCGACCACTACCTGCGCGACGGCGGCCGCTACCGCCAGCGGCGGCACTCGTGCTTCGTGGTCGACGGCGACACCGTCACGCAGGTGCCGCACCGGCCGCATTGGCAGAGCCTCGAATACAACGCGCTGCACGGCGGCATCGAGCGCCACTTCGAGCCGATGCCGCCCGCGTGGGTCGCCGAGCCGGCCTGGGCGCGGCTGCTGCGCGGCCTGGCTTCCTGCGCGACGCGGCTGCGCGGCGTGCAGCCGTGGTTCGTCGAGGCGCATCCATTTCGCATCACCACCGCCGGCGGCATCGGCCGTCCGACGCCCGAGGGCGCGCACCGCGACGGCGTCGACTTCGTCGCGGTGATCCTGGTCGCGCGCTCGGGCATCAAGGGCGGCGAGACGCGCGTGTTCGACGCCGACGGCCCCCAGGGCCTGCGCTTCACGCTCGACGAGCCCTTCTCGGCGCTGCTGCTCGACGATGAGCGCGTGATCCACGAGTCGACGCCGATCCAGCCGATCGACGCGGCGCACGAAGGGCATCGCGACACGCTGGTGCTGACGTATCGCGCGCGAGGCTTTCAGGGTCGCTGAGCCGCGCGCGGGTCGCGAAGAGCCGGCGGCGCGCGCTACGAAGCCGCACGCTGGCGCTTGTGGCTGCGCAGACTGGGGCGCGCGCGATTGCCAAAGACTTACCGATTGGCCGCATCGAAGGCCCTCGAATGGGGGGACGGTATGCTTTGCGCCCATGGGGCTGCCGATCTCGCTGCACGACATCCGCGCCGCCGCCGACCGCCTGGCCGGCGTCGCGCACAAGACACCGGTGCTGACCTCGCGCCTGGCCGACGAGCGTGCCGGCGCCCAGCTCTTCTTCAAGTGCGAGAACCTGCAGCGCGTCGGGGCGTTCAAGTTCCGCGGTGCGTACAACGCGCTGGCGCAGTTCACGCCCGAGCAGCGGCGCGGCGGCGTGATCGCGTTCTCGTCGGGCAACCACGCGCAGGCGATCGCGCTGGCCGCGCGGCTGCTCGGCATGCCGTCGGTGCTGGTGATGCCGGGCGACGCACCGCCGGGCAAGCTGGCGGCCACGCGCGCCTACCAGCAGGGGCAGCGCGGCAGCGAGGTCGTGCTGTACGACCGCTGGCGCGAGGATCGCGAGGCGATCGGCAAGCGCATCGCCGCCGAGCGCGGCATGACGCTGATTCCGCCGTTCGACCATCCGCACGTCATGGCAGGGCAGGGCACTGCGGCGCTCGAGCTGCTGCAGGAGACGGGCTCGCTCGACGCGCTGCTGGTGTGCGTCGGCGGCGGCGGGTTGATCTCGGGCTGTGCGGTGGCGGCGCTGGGGTTGCAGCCCGGCATCGCCGTCTACGGCGTCGAGCCGGCGGCGGGCAACGACGTGCAGCAAAGCGTCGCGCGCGGCGAGATCGTCCGCATCGACGTGCCCGACACCATCGCCGACGGCGCGCAGACGCAGGCGCCGGGCAAGCTGACGTTCGAAGTCATCCGCCAGTGCGTGCGCGGCATGCTGACGGTGAGCGACGTGCAGCTGATCGAGACGATGCGTTTCTTCGCCGAGCACATGAAGCTGGTGGTCGAGCCCACCGGCTGCCTGGCGGCGGCGGCCGCGCTCGAGCGCGTGGTCGATCTGCGCGGCCAGCGCGTCGGCGTGATCCTCAGTGGCGGCAACGTCGACCGCGTGCGCTACGGCCATTGGCTGGCGGGCGATCCGGCCTGAGGGCGAACCCATGAGCGACCACCCGGCCCCCGCCACCAAACCCGACGTCGAGGCTGACAAGCGTCAGCGCGACGCGCTCGACAAGCTGCTGGCGCGCTCGCCGGTGGTCGCCACCGGCCAGGTGATGCTGGCCGGCGGCCGCAGGCTCGACTACGAGCTGAATGCCGCCTTCATGCCGCTGACCGCGGGCGGTGTCGACGCGCAGCGCGGCGAGCCGCGGGCGGCGGTGTTCTGCGTCGCCTACACGGTGGCCAGCGCGACGCCGCGGCCGCTGTGCTTCGCGTTCAACGGCGGGCCGGGGTCGGCGTCGGTGTGGCTGCACCTCGGCGCGCTGGGCCCGAAACGGGTGGCGATCCACGACGACGGCACGATGCCCGCAGCGCCGTACGCGGTGCAGGACAACCCGCTGACCTGGCTCGAACACTTCGACCTGGTGTTCATCGACCCGCCGCACACCGGCTACTCGATCGCGCTCGACGACGACGCGCGCAAGAAGCTGTTCAGCGTCGACGGCGACGCCGACGCGCTGGCCGAGGTGGTGCGCGTGTGGCTGGCGCGACACAAGCGCTTCGGCTCGGCGCTCTACCTGGCCGGCGAGAGCTACGGCACCACGCGCGGCGCGGCGATCGCCGACAGGCTGCTGGCCAACGGCGTCGCGCTGCAGGGTCTGATCCTGGTGTCGTGCGCGATGGACCTGCAGTCGCTGGTGTTCGCGCCCGGCAACGACCTGCCGTACGCGCTGTTCCTGCCGGCGTTCGCCAACGTGGCGCAGTACCACGGCCGGCTCAACGGCGCGCTGGCGTCGTCGTCGCTGGCGGCGCGCGAAGCGGCCGAGGCGTTCGTGCACGAGGAGTACCTGAGCGCGCTGCACGCCGGCGCGCGGCTCGACGGCCGCGCGCGCACGCGCGTCGAGAAGCGGCTGGCCGAACTCACCGGCCTGCCGCGCGCGCTGGTGGCCGAGAAGAACCTGCGCATCGCCGACGAGACCTTCTTCTTCGAGCTGCTGCGCGACGCCGGCCGCATCGTCGGCCGCCTGGAGGCGCGCGTCACCGGCCCGATGGCCGCCAGCCGCACGCGCGCCTGGGAGTTCGACCCCGGCATCGAGGCGCTCAATGCGCCGTACACGATGGCCGCGATGGCGTACTTCGCCGCGCTGGGCATCGCCGACGACACGCGCTACGAGGTGCTGAACTTCGAGGTCAACAAGGGCTGGAACTGGAACCGCGGCGACGCCAAGGGCAACGGCTATGCCACCACCAGCGTCGAGCTGGCGCGCGCGCTGCGCCGCAACCCGCACCTGCGCGTGCTGGTGGCCAGCGGTCGCTACGACCTCGGCACGCCGTACAGCGCGAGCGACTGGTCGCTGGCGCAGCTCGACGCGCCGGCCGACGTGCTGCAGCGCGTGACGCACCGCTACTACGACGCCGGCCACATGATGTACACGCGCAGCGCCGACCTGCAGCAGTTGAAGCGCGACCTCGCGGGCTGGATCGGCTGAGCTGTTCCGGCCGGGGCCCGAGTTCGTCGGGCAGCCGGCGCCACGGCGCGTGGGTCGCCCCTGGGCCAAGCGGGGTCGGTTCGCCGGAGGACGGTGCGGATCTGCCGGGCGTTGCTGAAGGCCTGCGGCCGCTGCGCCTGGCACTACGCCGCGTGGGCGAGCTCGTCCGCAGCCAGGTGCTTCAGTGCCGTCAGCACGCGCGGCGCGGCGTCCACCGGTCCCATGTGGCCGAGGCCGGTCAGCACGGTGCGTTCGGCGCGCGGCAGTTGCTCGTCGAGAACATCGAGCGCCTGGCGCGCCGGCAGCGGCGAGCGGCTGCCGCCGATGAGCTGCACCGGCATGGTCAGGCTGCGGTACGCGGCGGCCGGCACGCGGTCGGCGAACAAGGCCTCGAATTCGGCCTGCACCTTGGGCATGCGCTCGGCCAGCGCGTGGCGGGCACCGTCGCCGAGCTGCGTCCACGCGCCGTCGCCGCTCCAGTAGTCGACGAAGCGCTGTGCTGCCTCGCGCGTGCGGCCCGACAGCACGGCCATCCCGATGCGACGGCCGACGCCGACGATCGCTTCGGCGGCCTCCTGCGTCGCCGGGCGCCCGAACAGCAGCGCGAAGCGCACGGGCTCGTAGAGCGTGAGGCTCGCGATGCGCTCGGGCCAGCGCAGCGCGATCTGCAACGCCACCGCCGCGCCATAGGAGTGACCGAGCAGGTGAACCGGGCCGCGCTGCAGCAGCGGCGCCAGTGCCTGCGCTTCGGCGTCGAGCGACACCGGTCTGCCGGTCGGCCAGCGCGCGCCGGCGTAGCCGAGCAGCTCGGGGGTCAGCACTTCGAAGCGGTCGGCGAAGGCGGCGGCCATCGGCAGCCACTGGCGACCGGTGCCACCGCTGGCGTGCAGGCAGATCAGACGATCGCGCGGGATGCCGCGCGGCGTGAACGGACGGATTTCGGACATTGGGGGCTCCTGGTTCGGCCTCGAACGAGGCCGGCACCGACTCTGCCCGCGCCAGGTATCGCGCCGATGTCGGCTGGCGCGCCGTGTGTCGCGGCTGTGTTGCCGGCCCGATCCGGCATGTATCGGTCTTGTATCGACGCGGTATCGGCGCGGCAATCGCAGCGCGCACGCGCGGGCGCGGGCCTAGACTGCGGTCGCATGTACGCGCGCGACCCCAGCCCCGCCAACGGCTCGCCCGGTTGGGGGGCGGCCGCGCAGGCGATGTACCGCGCCGCACAGGCGGTGTCGCGGCCGGGCGGCACGGCCGTTTTCGCGCAACTGGTGCAGGAGCTGGCCGACATCCTCGGTGTCGCCACGGCCTTCGTTGCGGTGTTCACCGATGCCTCGCGCAGCGAACTGCGCACGCTGGCGGTGGTGCTGGACGGGCAACCGTTGGGCAGCTTCGACTATGCGCTCGAGGGCTCGCCTTGCGCGCAGGTGGTCGGCCACGCCTACCGCCACATCGCCAGCGGCGTATCCGCCGAGTTCGAGGCCGACACCCTGTTCGCCAGCCAGGGCATGGACTCGTACGCGGCGTTCCCGCTGTTCGACAGCGGCGATGCCCCCCTTGGGCTGCTGGTGGCGATGGATCGCCGTCCGATCGCCGACGCTGCGCTGGCCGAGGCGTTGCTGAAGATCTTCGCCGGGCGCATCGCCGCCGAGATCGAGCAGCAGCGCGCGCACGAGGCGGCCGAAGCGGTGCGGCGCGCCAGCGAAGAGCAGCATCGCGCGATCTTCGACGCCTCGGCCGACCCGCTGATCCTGTGGAACAGCCAGTACCGCCGCGTCGACGTCAACCCGGCGTACGAGCGCGTCTTCGGCTACGCGCGCGACGAGGTGCTCGGCCGCCACTGGGACCGGCCCGACGACGACGAGGCCTACGCGCAGCCGCGCCGCGAGCTGGTGCGCCGCGCGCTGGCCGGCGAGACCTGCCGTGCCGAGCTGGCCTCGCGCCGCAAGGACGGCACGATCATCCAGATCGAGATCCACGCCACGCCGTTCCGCCACCGCGGCGAGCCGCACGTGCTGGCCATTGCGCGCGACGTGACCGAGCGCCGGCATGCCGAGGAGCGCCTGCGCGCCAGCGAAGAGCAGTACCGCGCGATCTTCAACGCATCGGCCGATGCACTGGTGCTGCGTGACGCCACGTTCCGTGCGGTCGACGTCAACCCGGCGTACCTGACGATGAGCGGCTTCGGGCGCGACGAGGTGCTGGCGGCGCCGCTCGTGCTGACCCAGCCCGACGATGCCGTGCGCAGCGCGCACCGCGCACTGCACGAACGAGCCGTGGCCGGCGAAACGCTGCACTTCGAGGCGCAGGGCGTGCGCAAGGACGGTACGCGCTTCGACGCCGAAGTGCGTGGCGTGCCGGTGCTGTACCGCGGTGCGCCGCACGTGCTGTACGCGACGCGCGACATCACCGAGCGGCGCGCCGCCGAGGCCGAGCGCGAGAAGCTCGGGGCGCAGCTGCGGCAGGCGCAGAAGATGGAGGCCATCGGCCAACTCACCGGCGGCATTGCGCACGACTTCAACAACATCCTGACCGCCGTCATCGGTTACCTGGTGCTTGGCCTGGAGCGTGCCGCCGCCGGCAACGACCCCAAGCTCGTGCGCCAGCTCGAGTCGGCGCACCTGGCGGCGCAGCGGGCGCGCGACCTGATCGCGCAGATGCTGACTTTCGCGCGCGGCAAGGGGGGCGATCACCGCGCGCTGGCGCCGGGGCCGCTGGTGCGGCAGTCGCTGCAGTTGCTGCGATCGACGCTGCCGTCGTCGGTGCTGCTGGAGGCCTCGATCCGCGACGAGTCGCTGCCGGCGATCGTGGCCGATGCGGTGCAGTTCGAGCAGGTGCTGTTCAATCTGTGCATCAACGCGCGCGACGCGATGAAGGGCAGCGGCACCATCCGCGTCGACCTCGCCGCCGTCCGCCACTCAGGCGTGCGCTGCTGTTCGTGCGGCGCCAACGTCGGCTATGGCCCCTGGGTGGAGCTCGGTGTTGCCGATACCGGCAGCGGCATCGCGCCGGAGGTGATCGAGCGCATGTTCGAGCCGTTCTTCTCCACCAAGGCGGTCGGCCGCGGTTCGGGCATGGGCCTGGCGATGGTGCACGGCATCGTGCACAACCACGGCGGCCACGTGGTGGTGACCAGCGATCCCGGGCACGGCGCGCGCTTCGGCGTGCTGTGGCCGCCGGCGGCCACCGCTGCCGTGGCCGATGCGCCGGCCTCTTCGGCCGCCCACGCGCCCGGTCAGCGACTTGCCGGGCGCGTGCTGGTGGTGGAGGACGAGCCGCAGGTGGGCGCCATGATGGCCGAGCTGCTCGGCGGCTGGGGTCTGCAGGTGGTGTCGATGGGTGACGCACTCGCCGCACGCGACTGGCTGCTGGAGCCCGCGAACGCGGTCGACCTGCTGATCACCGACCACACCATGCCGCAGATCACCGGCCTGCAGCTCGCGCAGCTCGCGACGCAGGTCCGACCGACGCTGCCGGTGCTGCTGTACACCGGCGACCCGGAAACCGAAGAGGCCGCGGTGCTGCAGCGCCACGGCGTGCGGGCGCTGCTGCGCAAGCCGATCGAACCGCGGACGATGCTCGCGCTGCTGCAGCGCTGGCTGCCGGCCGGCTGAAGGCTGGCCGGATTCGAAGCGCCGCTGGGGCGGTGCTGGCGGGTGGCCGCGACCGCCGGCCACCCGCTGCCCGCTGCGTCAGGCGGCCATCGGCAACGCCCGCGGCTGCACCGGCATCGCATAGGTCAGCGGCGCCAGCGCCTCCAGGATGCGCGCCTTCTGGGCGTCGTCGAGCAACCCGAACAGCACGCGCTGGAAGCGCGGCTCCATCACGCCCGACACGATGTACTGCCAGCGGTAGGCCTTCAGCACCCTGGCCTCGACCTGCGCGATGCGATCGCTGTCGCCGGCCAGGCCGCCGATCTGTGCGAAGTAGGCCGCGTCGGCCTTGGCCTGCGTCTGCAAGATGCCGTCGACGGCACCTACCAGACCGATCAGGTCGCCGACCGCCGCGTCGCGCGCCGCCTTGTCGAGCCTGGCGTCTTCGCGCAGCAGCTCCAGTTCGTCGAGCACCGCGTGCTGCGCCTCTTCGCGCCAGTGGAACTTGAACACGTCCTTCCACAGCTCGGACAGTCCGGCCTCGGGCTCGATGCTGGCGCGGTAGTGCGCCTGCGTGAACAGCTCGATGTCGAGCGTCAGCGCGAGCACGGCCCAGCTGCTGGCGCCGAGCACCGCCTGCGCCACCGCGTTGCCGTCGGCCGTCATCCGGTAGCCCGACGGCATGTCGGCCGCCATCATCGCCTCGAGCCGGCGGAACAGCTCCTGGTGTTTCAGCTCCTCGTCAGTCATGCGCACCAGCGCCTCGAAGGCCACCTGGTCGTCGAATGCGTGCTGGCGGCCGAGGTCGCTGACCTTGGCGGCGATGAAGCGTTCGACCAGGCCGAAGAGGTAGGCGTAGGTGCGACCCTGCACCTGGCTGAGCAGCCGCTTCTGCGCCGGGGTCAGGAAGGCCAGCTCGTCGACCAGCGACAGCCCGTTGGGCAGAAAGGTCTTGCTGTAGTCGAAAGTGCGGCCGCGGATGACGTCGCGGTCGATCTCCCAGCGCACGCGCTTGGAGAGATCGATCACCCGGGCGTAGCGTTCGGTGCTGATGGCGGTCTGCATGGTGTGGATCCTCGGTTGAACAGTGGGGTGAGAGGCCGACAAGGCCGGCCGAGCCGCTGCGTTGCGCACGGGGTGCATCGCTGCCGCGACGGATGCACACTGTCCAAGCCAAGGGTATCGGCGCTGCGTCGCCGCGCCGTCGTTGTGTAGCCAGTTTGTATTCGGGCCCCCACAGCCCGGCGGCCCCGCGGCAGAATCCGGCGCCATGGATGCGCTGGCCCGGCTGTTGGTCGTCGACGACGATCCGTCGATCCGCGCGATGCTGTGCGAGTACCTGCAGGCCCATGGCTACGCCGTGACCGAGGCCGGCAGCGGGGCGCAGATGCGCCAGTGCATCGAACGCGATCTGCCCGATGTGGTGCTGCTCGATATCCGGTTGCCCGGCGAGGACGGCCTCACGCTGGCCAAGTACCTGCGCGGGCACTACGACGTCGGCATCATCATGGTCACCGCGTCGGGCGAGGTGATCGACCGCGTGGTCGGCCTCGAACTCGGCGCCGACGACTACCTGCCCAAGCCGTTCGACCCGCGCGAGCTGTTGGCGCGCCTGAAGAGCGTGCTGCGGCGCATCCAGGCCAAACCCACGGCCGAGGCGGGCGCTGCTGCCGCGGCGGGCCCGCGGCAGCGCTTCGGCCGCTGCGAGCTCGACCTCGAGTCGCGCCGGCTGTTCGAGACCAACGGCGACGAAGTGGCGATGACGGCGATGGAGTACGACCTGCTGCGCGTGTTTCTGGCCAACCCCAACCGCGTGCT
>JAJVIL010000050.1:0-2966 GCA_022072045.1 Burkholderiaceae bacterium
CAGTTCGCGGCGCGACGGCGAATGCGTCAGCGCGAACACGCGCCAGCGCCCCTGCAGCACGCGCAAGACGCGCAACCCGACGTCGCCGCAGCCGACGATCAGCAAGCGGGGTCTGCGCAGCAGGCGGGTGGCACGAGGCTCCATCGGCACGAGGTCGCGGGCCCGCGCAGCGGGCAGGCACAATCGGGTCTGCAGCCAAGTGTAGAGGCGCCGCGAACGCGCGCGCCGGCAACGTCCATGACCTTCCAGATCACCGTGCGCCCTGCGGGGCGCACCTTCGAAGTCGCGCGCGACGAGCCGATCCTCGCCGCCGCGATCCGTGCAGGGATCGGCTTGCCCTACGGCTGCAAGGACGGTGCCTGCGGTTCGTGCAAGTGCCGCCTGCTCGAAGGCCGGGTGATCCATGGCGTGCACCAGCACAAGGCGCTGTCGCTGGCCGAGGAGGAAGCGGGCCTCGTCCTGCCGTGCTGCGCGACGCCGCAGACCGATTGCACGATCGAGGCGCGCATGGTGCCCGGCGCCGGCGAGTACCCGGTGGCGAAGATGCCGTGTCGCGTGATGCAGATCGAGCGCGCGGCCGCCGATGTCGCGGTGCTGCGGCTGCAACTGCCGGCCAACCAGGCGCTGCGCTTCCGCGCCGGGCAATACGTCGAGTTCATCCTGCGCGACGGCGCGCGCCGCAGCTATTCGATGGCCAACGCCCCCGGGCAACTGGGCACGCCGCCGGCGATCGAACTGCACGTGCGCCACATGCCGGGCGGCAAGTTCACCGACCACGTGTTCGGCGCGATGAAGAACAAGGACATCCTGCGCCTGGAAGGCCCGTACGGCAGCTTCTTCCTGCGCGAGGATTCCGGCAAGCCGATCGTGCTGCTGGCCTCGGGCACCGGCTTCGCGCCGATCAAGGCGATCATCGAGCACATGCGCGACAAGGCGATCGCGCGCCCGACGGTGCTCTACTGGGGCGCGCGCACGCGTGCCGACCTCTACCGCCACGACTGGGCGCTGCAGGCGCAGCAGGAGTCGCCGTGGCTGCGCTACGTGCCGGTGCTGTCGGAGGCCAAACCGGACGATCGGTGGGACGGCCGCACCGGCTTCGTGCACCAGGCGGTGATGCACGACCTGCCCGATCTGTCGGGCCATCAGGTCTACGCCTGCGGCGTCCCGATCATGGTCGACTCGGCGCGGCGCGACTTCGTCGCCCATTGCGCGCTGCCCGAAGACGAGTTCTACGCCGACGCCTTCACCTCGGAAGCCGACAAACATGAAGACAATTCATAGACGACAAGCCCTCGCCTTGCTGGCCGCGACCGCGGCACCTTTCGTGCACGCGCAAGCCAGGCCGATCCGCCTCGTCGTACCGTACCCGGCCGGCGGGCCGCTCGACGCGATGGCGCGCGTGCTGGCCGACCAGGCGAAGGAGACGCTGGGCACCGTGGTGGTCGAGAACCGCCCGGGCGCGGGCGGCAACATCGGCGCCGACATCGTGGCCAAAGCGGCGCCCGACGGCCACACCATCGTCATGGGCGCGGTGGCCACGCATGCGATCAACCCGTGGCTGTACGCGAAGATCCCGTACGACCCGCTGCGCGACTTCACGCCGTTGACGCTGGTGGCGCGCGTGCCCAACGTGCTGGTGCTGAACGTCGAGACCGCGCAACGGCTGCACATCGCCTCGGTGCGCGACCTGGTCGCCTATGCGAAGGCCAACCCGGGCAGGCTCAACTACGGGTCGGGCGGCAACGGCAGCGCCGGCCACCTGGCCGGCGAGATGTTCAAGGCCAAGGCCGGCGTGTTCATGGTGCACATCCCGTACGCCGGCGGGGCGGCGGCGCAACTGGCGCTGGTATCGGGGCAGGTCGACCTGACGTTCGACAACCTGGCCAGCGCGTCGGGCAACATCCGCGCCGGCAAGCTGCGCGCGATCGCCATGACCACCGCGCGCCGCTCGGGCGTGATGCCCGAGGTACCGACGATCGCCGAAAGCGCGCGCGACCTCGGGCTCGGCGACTTCGACGTCGACACCTGGTTCGGTCTGTTCGGCCCTGCGCACCTCGCGCCAGAGACCACGCAGCGGCTGAACCGCGCGTTCGTCGAAGCGATGGGCACGAGCGTCGTCAAGGCGCGCGCCGCGGCGCTGCTGGCCGAACTGGCGCCCGACACGCCCGAGCAGTTCGCCGCGTTCGTGCGCGCCGAGCACGCCAAGTACGGGCCGGTGGTCAAGGCCAGCGGCGCGAGGCTCGACTAACCGCGCACCGGCCGGCGCGGGGCAACCGGCGCCGCGCGGCTCCACGGCGGCCGCGCAGGTGCGACCGCGAGGTTGCATCGGAGCCCCGACCTCGGGCATTCACTCGCCGAGGTAGGCCGCCCTCACCTTCGGGTCGTCGAGCAGCGCCTTGGCCTGGCCGCTCATCGTGATCTCGCCCGACTCCATCACGTAGCCGCGGTCGGCCAATTGCAGCGCACGGCTCGCGTTCTGCTCGACCAGCAGGATCGTCGTGCCGCGCGAGTGGATGTCGCCCACCACCTCGAAGATGCGGTCGACCATGATCGGCGCCAGGCCCATCGACGGCTCGTCCATCAGCAGCACCTTGGGTCGCCCCATCAGCGCGCGCCCCATCGCGAGCATCTGCTGCTCGCCGCCCGACAAGGTGCCGGCGAGCTGCTCGGCGCGCTCCTTCAGACGCGGAAAGATCGAGAACACCTTGTCGATGTCGGCGTCGACCTCGGCGTCGTCGCGCACGTAGGCGCCCATCAGCAGGTTCTCGGCGATGCTCATGCGCGCGAATACGCCGCGGCCTTCGGGCACCATCACCAGCCCCTGGCGCACCAGATCCCACGCACCCTGGCCACGGATGGCCTTGCCCATGAAACTGATCTGGCCGTCGCGCACGGGCTGCGTGCCGGTCACCGCCTTCAGCGTGGTGGTCTTGCCGGCGCCGTTGGCGCCGATCAGGCACACCAGT
>JAJVIL010000050.1:2976-10245 GCA_022072045.1 Burkholderiaceae bacterium
GAAGCTGATGCCCTTGACGGCCTGGATGCCACCGTAGGCGACCTTGAGGTCGCTCACCTGCAGCAGCGTTTCGTCGTCGGCCATGAGAATCAGTGCGCCTTGTGGCCGGCGCCGAGGTAGGCCTCGATCACCTTCTCGTCGCGCTGCACGTCGTACGGGCTGCCTTCGGCGATCGGCTTGCCGTAGTCGAGCACGGTGACGCGGTCGCACAACCCCATCACCAGCTTGACGTCGTGCTCGATCAGCAGGATCGTGCGGCCATCCTTGCGGATGCGGTCGATCAGCTCGCGCAGCACCACCTTCTCGGTGGCGTTCATTCCCGCGGCCGGCTCGTCGAGCGCGATCAGCGTCGGGTCGGTGGCCAGCGCGCGCGCGATCTCCAGCCGCCGCTGGTCGCCGTAGCTCAGCGTGCGCGCCTTGTACTCGCCGTAGTGGCCGATGCCCACGTAGTCGAGCAGTTCCTGCGAGCGCTGCGCGATCGCCTGCTCCTCGGCCTTGAAGCCGCGCGTGCGAAACACCGCGCCCCACAGGCCCGAGCGCGTGCGCACGTGGCGGCCGACCATCACGTTCTCGAGCGCGGTCATCTCGGGAAACAGGCGGATGTTCTGGAACGTGCGCGCGATGCCGGCCGCGGCCACCTGGTGCACCGCTTCGGGCTTGTACGGCTTGCCGCCGAGCTCGAAGGTGCCCGCGTCGGGCGAATACAGGCCGGTGATGACATTGAAGAAGGTGGTCTTGCCGGCGCCGTTGGGGCCGATCAGGCCGACCACCTCGCCGCGGCGGATCGTGATGCCGACCTCCGACAGCGCCTGCACGCCGCCGAAGCGCTTGGACGCGCCGGCCACCCGCAACACGATGTCGTCGCTCATGCGCGGGTGCCGGTTCAGTTCGTCGGGGTCGGCGCGGCCTTGCCGTGCTCGGGCTGCGGCCACAGGCCGCGCGGCCGCGCCAGCATGATCGCGATCATCGCCAGCGCGATCAGCAACTGCCGCAGGATCGACGCATCGAGCCGCCCGCCGGTCACCGACTGCAGGTCGAGCTCGCCCGACACGTAGCGCAGCACCTCGGGCAGCCCCGCCAGCAGCAGCGCCCCGACGATCACCCCCGGGATGTGGCCGATGCCGCCGAGCACCACCATCGCCACCACCATGATCGACTCCTGCAGCGCGAACGACTCCGGCGAGATGAAATTCTGGAAGGTGGAGAACAGCACGCCCGAGACGCCGCCGAAGGTGGCACCCATGCCGAAGGCGAGCAGCTTCATGTTGCGCGTGTTGATGCCCATCGCCTTGGCGGCCACTTCGTCCTCGCGGATCGCCATCCAGGCGCGGCCGATGCGCGAGCGCTCGAGTCGATGGCAGATCACCACGCTGAGCACCACGATGGCGAGGAACAGGAAGTAGTACTTGGTGATCGACGACACCTCGATGCCGAACAGCGAGCCCGAGACACCGAAGTCGAACCCCACCAGCGGGATCTTGAAGCTGTCGATCTGCAGGATGCCCTTGGGGCCGTTGGTGATGTTGACCGGCGCATCGAGGTTGTTGAGGAACACGCGAATGATCTCGCCGAATCCCAGCGTGACGATCGCCAGGTAGTCGCCGCGCAGCTTCAGCGTCGGCGCGCCGAGCAGCGCGCCGGCCACGCCGGCCAGCAGCGCGCCCAGCGGAATCGCCAGCCAGATCGGGGTGTGCAGGCCGTTCGGGAACATCGCCCGGATCGCGGGGAAGACTTCGGTCAGGTGCGGCGAAGCCAGCAGGCCGAAGGTGTAGGCGCCGACGGCATAGAACGCGATGTAGCCGAGGTCGAGCAGCCCGGCATAGCCGACCACGATGTTCAGCCCGAGCGCGAGCAGCACGTACAGCAGCGCGAAGTCGATGATGCGCACCCAGAAGTTGCCGGCGTACTGCGCCACCGCGGGCAGCACCAGCAGCAGGAACGCGGTGCCGAGGAACCAGAGGAGCTTCTTGTGGTTTCCCATGCGAACCTCAGGCGCGATCGGCCACCCGCTCGCCGAGCAGCCCCTGCGGGCGCAAGGTGAGCACGACGATCAGCACGATGAAGGCGAAGATGTCCTGGTAGTTGCTGCCGAGCACGCCGCCGGTCAGGGTGCCGATGTAGCCCGCGCCGAAGGCTTCGATCAGCCCGAGCAGCACGCCGCCGACCACCGCGCCGGCGAGGTTGCCGATGCCGCCGAACACCGCAGCGGTGAACGCCTTGAGGCCGGGCAGGAAGCCCATCGTGTGTGCCGCCGTGCCGTAGTTGGCCGCGTACATCACGCCGGCCAGCGCCGCCAGCGCCGCGCCGATGATGAAGGTGGCCGAGATCACCATGTCGGGCTTGACGCCCATCAGCGCGGCCACGCGCGGGTTCTCGGCGGTGGCGCGCATCGCGCGGCCGAGCTTGGTGCGGTTGACCAGCCACATCAGCCCGACCAGCGTGACCACGGTGGACACCAGGATCAGGATCTGCGTCACGTTGATCACCGCGCCGCCGATGAAGAACGGCTCGCTCGGCAGCAGCAGCGGGTAGGGCTTGTAGTTGGGCTTCCAGATGATCATCGCCAGCGTCTGCAGCAGCAGGCTCATGCCCATCGCGGTGATCAGCGGCGCCAGCCGCGGCGCGTTGCGCAGCGGGCGGTAGGCGACCTTCTCGATCGCGTAGTTGAGCACCGCGCACACCACGATCGCGGCGATCAGCGAGATCAGCAGCTTCAGCCAGCCCGGCAGCGCCGAATCGGCGAGCAACTGGATCACCGTCCAGCTCGTCAGGGCGCCGACCATCAACACTTCGCCGTGCGCGAAGTTGATCAGGTTGATGATGCCGTAAACCATCGTGTAGCCCAGTGCGACCAGCGCGTACACGCTGCCCAGCACCAGACCATTGATGATCTGCTGCAGAAAGATGTCCATCGACCCGTTCCTTGCCGCCGGGACCGATGGACCCGCCACGACGGCGCGATTGTAGAAGCGCGGTTTTTGGCGCCAGGGCGGGAGATACCCGCTGTGACCCAACCCGCTATCCGGAATCCGACGCCTTCCGGTTGCGCTCGCGCAACTGCGCCAGGCGCTCTGCGATGCGCTGCTCGAGGCCGCGGTCGGCCGGCCGGTAGAAGGCATGCGCCGCCATCCCTTCGGGCCAGTAGGTTTCGCCGGCGGCGAAGGCGTCGGGCTCATCGTGCGCATAGCGGTAGTCGCGGCCGTAGCCGAGCTGCTTCATCAGCTGGGTCGGCGCGTTGCGCAGGTGCAGCGGCACCGGCCGCGTGCCGTCGTCGCGAACGAAGGCGCGCACCGCGCCCCAGGCGGTGTAGACGGCGTTGGATTTCGGCGCCGCCGCCAGGTACACCACCGCCATCGCCAAGGTCAGCTCGCCCTCGGGGCTGCCCAGCCGCTCGTAGGTCTCGGCAGCATCGAGCGCGATGCGCAGCCCGCGCGGATCGGCCAGGCCGATGTCTTCGCTGGCCATGCGGATCACGCGCCGCGCCACGTAGCGCGGGTCGACGCCGCCGTCGAGCATGCGCGCCAGCCAGTACAACGATGCGTCGGGGTCCGAGCCGCGCACCGCCTTGTGCAGCGCCGAGATCGAGTCGTAGAACTGCTCGCCGCCCTTGTCGTAGCGGCGCAGCATCTCGCCCAACGACTGCTCCAGCAGGCGTTCGTCGTAGACCTGCGCTCGAGTCTGCGCTTCGTCGTCGGCGGTGGCGCCGCCGGCCATCGCGACCAGGTTCTCGTAGGCGTTGAGCAGCCGCCGCGCGTCGCCGTCGGCGTAGCCGATCAGGCGGTCGCGCGCCGCCGCGGCGAGGTCGCCCGCGCCGAGCATGGCCTTGGCGCGCGCCAGCAGCTCGATCAGATCCTCGGGCTGCAGCGGATGCAGCACGTGCACCGTGGCGCGCGACAGCAGCGCCGAGTTGACCTCGAACGACGGGTTCTCGGTGGTCGCGCCGATGAAGGTGAACAGCCCCGACTCGACGTGCGGCAGGAACGCGTCCTGCTGCGCCTTGTTGAAGCGGTGCACCTCGTCGACGAACACCACGGTGGCGCGGCCGGCCGCACGCGCGGCGCGCGCGCGCTCGACCGCGTCGCGGATCTCCTTGACCCCTGCCAGCACCGCCGACAGCACGATGAACTGCGCGTCGACCAGGTGTGCCACCAGCCGTGCCAGCGTCGTCTTGCCCGAGCCGGGCGGCCCCCACAGGATCATCGAGTGCAGGCGGCCCGACTCGAACGCCACCCGCAGCGGCCGCCCCGGGCCGAGCAGGTGGCGCTGGCCGATCACCTCGTCGAGCCGCCGCGGGCGCAGCCGGTCGGCCAGCGGCGCGCCGGGCGACGGCGCGTCGATCGATGCACCGCCCGGTGCATCGTCGAACAGCGAATCCTGCGCGGACATGGCAAGGCCGGTCACTGTGCGATGACGTCGGCACCCTTGGGCGGCGCGAACTCGAACAGGCTCTCGGGCAGCGCGATGTTCTGCTGCAGCGCCGAGAAGCGCAGCAGCGAGCGCTGGCCGAAGGCGTCGGCGATCTCCAGCGCCGCCAGCGTCGAGCCGTCGAAGCCGACGCGCAGCCATTTGATCGAGCCTCCCTGCACGCGCGGCGTGGCCTGCACCCACTGCAGGCCGTCGGCCGCGGGCAGCGACTCGAGGGTGAACTCCTGGTCGAGCGCGCCGCCGGCCAGCAGCGCCGCCGGCGTCGCGCCGAGCGCCTGCGACAGCGGCCGCACCGTGACCTGGTTGAGGTCGGGGTCGTACAGCCACACCTTGCGGCCGTCGGCGACGATCAACTGCTCGAACGGCTTGGCGTAGGCGAAGCGAAAGCGGTTGGGCCGCACGAACTCGAACTCGCCCGAGGACTCCTTCTTCCTCTTGCCGTCGGGCGACGTCACCGTCTGCGTGAACGACGCGCGCGCCGACTTGACGTTGTGCGCGAAGTCGCGCAACTGGTCGACCGAGTCGGCCCGTGCTGCGGCGCCGGCCAGCAGCGCGAGCGCGAACAGCCAGCTCTTCATTCGTCGCGCTTGGGCACCAGGATGTCGCGGTTGCCGTTGCTCGCCATCGGCGACACCAGCCCGGCGCGCTCCATCTGCTCGAGCAGCCGCGCGGCGCGGTTGTAGCCGATGCGCAGGTGGCGCTGCACCAGCGAGATCGACGCGCGGCGGTTCTGCAGCACGATGGCCACCGCCTGGTCGTACATCGGGTCGGCCTCGCTGTCGCCGTTGGCACCGCCTTCGATCGCCGCGGCGGCGTCGCCCTCGAGCGTGCCGCCTTCGAGGATGCCCTCGATGTAATTGGGCTCGCCCTGCTGGCGCAGGTAGTCGACGACGCGGTGCACCTCCTCGTCGCCGACGAACGCGCCGTGCACGCGCACCGGCAGGCCGGTGCCCGGCGGCAGGTAGAGCATGTCGCCCTGGCCGAGCAGGGCCTCGGCGCCCATCTGGTCGAGGATGGTGCGGCTGTCGATCTTGCTCGACACCTGGAACGCGATGCGCGTCGGGATGTTGGCCTTGATGAGGCCGGTGATGACGTCGACGCTCGGCCGCTGCGTGGCCAGGATCAGGTGGATGCCCGAGGCGCGCGCCTTCTGCGCCAGCCGCGCGATCAGCTCCTCGATCTTCTTGCCGACGATCATCATCAGGTCGGCCAGTTCGTCGATCACCACCACCAGGTGCGGCAGCCGCTCCAGCGGCTCGGGCGCCTCGGGCGTCAGGCTGAACGGGTTGGTCAGCGGCTCGCCGCGTTCGCTGGCCTCGTGCAGCTTGCGGTTGTAGCCCGCGAGGTTGCGCACGCCCAGCCGGCTCATCACCTTGTAGCGGCGGTCCATCTCGCCGCAGCACCAGGTGAGCGCGTTGGCCGCCTGCTTCATGTCGGTGACCACCGGGCACAGCAGGTGCGGGATGCCCTCGTAGACGCTCATCTCGAGCATCTTGGGGTCGATCATGATCAGGCGCACGTCGCGCGCCTCGGCTTTGTACAGCAGGCTCAGGATCATCGCGTTGATGCCCACGCTCTTGCCCGCGCCGGTGGTGCCGGCCACCAGCAGGTGCGGCATCTTCGCGAGGTCGGCCACCACCGGGTTGCCGACGATGTCCTTGCCCAGGCCCAGCGTGAGCTGCGAGTGCGCGTCGTTGTAGACCGCCGAGCCGAGGATCTCCGACAGCCGGATCGTCTGCCGCTTGGCGTTGGGCAGTTCCAGCGCCATGTAGTTCTTGCCCGGAATCGTCTCGACCACGCGGATGCTCACGAGCGACAGCGAGCGCGCCAGGTCCTTGGCGAGGTTGACCACCTGCGAGCCCTTGACGCCGATCGCCGGCTCGATCTCGTAGCGGGTGATCACCGGCCCGGGCGACGCCGCCACCACGCGCACTTCGACGCCGAAGTCCTTGAGCTTCTTCTCGATCAGCCGGCTGGTCATCTCCAGCGAATCGGGCGTCACCACCTCCAGGCGGCCCGGCGCCGCGTCGAGCAGATCGACCTGCGGCAGCTTGGCGTCGCTCAGCTCCTTGAACAGCGGCTGCTGCCGCTCCTTGGCCACGCGCTCGGACTTCGGCACCTCGGCCAGCGGCTTCTCGATCACCAGCGGCACGTGCTCGTCGATCACCTGCTGCTCGTCGGCGAGCACGCGGTCGCGCTCGAACTGCGCCGCGCGGCCGATGCGCAGGTCTTCGGCGCGCTCGATCGCCTCCTGCCGGCGCTCGCGCAGCGCGTCGAACCCCGCGCCGATGCGATCGGCCAGCGCAACCCACGAGAAGCGCAGCGCCATCGACGCGCCGAGCACCAGGGAAGCGATCCACGCCACGCCCGAGCCGGCGAAGCCGAGCCACTTCATCGACAGCGGCCCCAGCACCGCGCCGAGCACGCCGCCGGCCTGACCGCCGGGCAACAGGTCGTCGTGGCGATACAGCCGCGTCCACTCGAGCGCGCAACTGGCGGCCAGCAGCAGCACGATGCCGCCGATCCACACCGCGCGCGGCAACACGGCGTGCTCGTCGGCCGGCGCCGGCTCGTGGCGCAGCCAACGCGCCAGCGCCGACAGCCACCAGCGCACACCGACCACCGGCAGCCACCACGCCGAGTAGCCGAACACGAGCAGCAGCAGGTCCGACACCCAGGCGCCGAGCTGGCCGGCCTTGTTGTGCAGCGCTGCGCCGCCGCCGGTGGTCGAGTACGCCGCGTCGCCGGGGTCGTGCGTGATCAGCGCCAGCAGCACCAGCAGCCACAGCACGGCGCCGCCGAACAGCGCCAGTTTGCCGCGCCAGCGCCCCGCGGGCGCAGCCG
>JAJVIL010000025.1 GCA_022072045.1 Burkholderiaceae bacterium
GCTGCGCGCCGGCGAGGCGGTGGCGGTGGTCGGCTGCGGCGGCCTGGGCGCGCACGCGATCCTGCTGGCGCGCATGATGGGCGCGGGCTTCATCGCCGCCATCGACACGCAGCCCGCGGCACGCGCGCGTGCCGCCGAGTTCGGTGCCGATCTGGTGCTCGACCCGGCCGAGCACGCCAACCCCGGCCGCGCAATCCGCGCGCAACTCGGTCGCGGCGTCGACCTGGCGCTCGAGTTCGTCGGCCGGCCCGAGACCGTCGAGACGACGCTGCGCTGCCTCGACACCGGCGCTCGCGCGGTGCTGGTGGGCGTCGGCCCCGGCCGGCCGAGCCTGCCGCCGCTGGTGAGCTTCATCGCGCGCGAGCAGTCGGTGATCGGCTCGTTCGGCATGGACAAGCGCGACATCGCCGACCTGTTCGGCCTCGTTGCGCGCGGCCGGCTCGACCTCTCGCGCTCGGTGACCGCGACCTACGCGCTCGGCGAAATCAACGAGGCGCTGGGCCGCCTGGCGCGCAAGGACACCGGCATCGTGCGGTTGGTGGTCGAGCCCGGCCGCTGAGCGACGCGCCGGCTGTCGCCGCAGCCTTCACGGCACCGTGGTGCTTGCGCACCAGGGGCTGTTGCCTCCGCGTCTAAAGATGTATAGTTTGGGCATCATTAAGTGTGCGCGAGTGGGATGAAGGTGGAGCGACCCCCCGAGCCTGTTGCCACGCCGGCCGCGAGCAGGCGCGGCGCTGCCGTGCCGGCCGTCGAAGAGCACGCGCCACTGGCGCAAGCGCTGCAGCGGCCGTACCGCCACGGCTTCGTCACCGAGGTCGAATCCGACTCGCTGCCGCCGGGGCTCGACGAGCAGACGATCCGCGAGATCTCGCGGCGCAAGCGCGAGCCCGAGTTCCTGCTGAAGTGGCGGCTCGCGGCCCTGGAGCGCTGGCGCACGATGAAGCTGCCGCACTGGGCGCGGCTGCACATCGACCCGGTGGACTTTCAGGCGCTCAGCTACTACTCGGCGCCGAAGTCGCAGCGCGACGGTCCCAAGAGCCTCGACGAGGTCGACCCCAAGCTGCTCGAGACCTACGAGAAGCTCGGCGTGCCGCTGCACGAGCGCGCCCGGCTGGCGGGCGTGGCGGTCGACGCCGTGTTCGATTCGGTCTCGGTGGGCACCACGTTCCGCGAGCAGCTCGCCGAGGTCGGCGTGATCTTCTGTTCGTTCTCGCACGCGGTCGAGCACCACCCCGAGCTGATCGAGCGCTACCTCGGCAGCGTGGTGCCGGTGGGCGACAACTTCTACGCAGCGCTCAACTCGGCGGTGTTTTCCGACGGCTCGTTCGTCTACGTGCCCGCCGGCGTGCGCTGCCCGATGGAGCTGTCGTCGTACTTCCGCATCAACGCGCGCAACACCGGACAGTTCGAGCGCACGCTCATCATCGCCGAGGCCGGCAGCCACGTCAGCTACCTCGAGGGCTGCACTGCGCCGCAGCGCGACGAGCACCAGCTCCACGCGGCGGTGGTCGAACTGGTGGCGCACGACGACGCCCACATCAAGTACTCGACGGTGCAGAACTGGTACCCCGGCGACGAGCAGGGGCGCGGCGGCATCTACAACTTCGTCACCAAGCGCGGGCTGTGCGCCGGCAAGCGCTCGCGCATCTCGTGGACGCAGGTCGAGACGGGCTCGGCGATCACCTGGAAGTACCCGAGCGTGGTGCTGCGCGGCGACGACTCCAGCGGCGAGTTCCACTCGATCGCCGTCAGCAACCATTTCCAGCAGGCCGACACCGGCACCAAGATGATCCACCTCGGCCGCAACACCACGAGCCGCATCGTCTCCAAGGGCATCAGCGCGGGCCGGGCGCAGAACAGCTACCGCGGGCTGGTGCGCGTCGCGCCCACCGCGACCGGCGCGCGCAACCACACGCAGTGCGACTCGCTGCTGATCGGCCCGCACTGCGGCGCGCACACCTTCCCCACCGTCGACGCCGCGCGCGCCGACGCGGTGATCGAGCACGAGGCCACGACCACGCGCATCTCCGAAGAGCGCCTCTTCTATTGCCAGCAGCGCGGCATCGACCCGCAGGAGGCCACGGCGCTGATCGTCGGCGGCTTCTGCCAGGCGGTGCTCGAAGAGCTGCCGATGGAGTTCGCGCTCGAGGCGAAATCGCTGCTGGCGGTGTCGCTCGAAGGTGCCGTCGGTTGAGCGCCACCCATAACCCGACCACGAGACGCCCCATGAAATCCGATCGATCCCTGCTGCACGTGCGCGACCTGCGCGTCGACGTGGGCACGCGCAACGTGTTGAAGTCGGTGAGCTTCGACGTCGGTGCCGGTGACCTGGTGGTGCTGATGGGCGCCAATGGCAGCGGCAAGAGCACGCTGGGGCTGGCGCTCGCTGGCCACCCGCGCTACCACGTGGTCGGTGGCCAGGCGAACTTCGACGGCCAGGATCTGCTGGCGATGAACCCCGAGGCGCGCGCACGCACCGGCCTGTTCGTGTCGTTCCAGGCGCCGCCGGAGATCCCCGGCGTCAAGAACAACCTGTTCATCCGCACCGCGCTCAACGCCGTGCGCGACGCGCGCGGCGACGCGCCGCTCGATGCGTTCGACTTCCTCGGTCGCGCGCGCGAGGCGTCGGCCGAACTCGGCCTGCCCGAGGCGATGCTGGGGCGGCCGGTCAACGACGGCTTCTCGGGCGGCGAGCGCAAGCGCAACGAGCTGCTGCAGCTCGCGCTGCTGCAGCCCAAGCTGGCGCTGCTCGACGAGATCGACTCCGGGCTCGACGTCGACGGCACGCGTGCGGTGGTGCAACTGGTGCGCAAGCTGCGCGCAGCCGGCACCGCGTTCATCGTCGTGTCGCACTACCTGCACCTGATCGAATCGCTCGAGCCCGACGTGGTGCTGCGCCTGCACGAAGGCTGCATCGCCGAGCAGGGCGACCTCACCCTGGCGCGCGACGTGGCGCGCTCGGGCTTCGCGCGCTCGCCCGAGAAGCAGGCGGCCTAATATGAATCTGCCCCCACGCTCACTGCGCTCGCCGCCCTCCTTCTCAGCAGCCGGGTGCCACTGACATGGACACCGCACGCGCCGACGCCCTGGCCGCCCGCGAGCGGCTGGCCCGCGAGGGCTGGATCGCCCGCAACGCCGAATCGTTTCGCCACCTGCTGCCGCCACCCGCCGAGGTATGGCTGGGCCACGAGGAGACCGATTGCCAGGCCCACCCGCTGGCCGGCGCAGGCTGGACGCTGCATCCGGTGGGCCAGACGCCGCAGGGCCGCGTCGATGCGCGCTGGCTCGACGCCGCCGATGCCGCGCAGCGCAGCGAACTGTTCGCCGGGCTGCCGCAGCCGGGCGACGACGACGCCGCGCCATTCGCCTGGGCGCACCGCGCGCTGTGCCGGCACGGCCTGCGCCTGCGCGTGGGCAGCGAGCCCGATGGCGACGGCGGCCCGAGCGAGACCGTGTGGCTGCAGTTGCGCCACCAGCCGCGCTCGGCCGTCGAGGCGCCGCTGCTGGTGATCGACGTACAGCCCGGCGTTCACGGCGTGCTCGTCGAGACGCACGAGCGCGCACCACACTGCACGCACGACGTCGCGCAGAACATGCAGGTGCACATCCACCTCGGCGAAGGCGCCACGCTGCAGCACGTGCGCATCGCGCTGCCGCAGCGCGGCGACCGCCTCGCGCACCACCTGTTCGCCCGCCTCGCGCGCGGTGCGCGGTATCAGCAGGCACTCATCGCCGCGGGCAGTGGTTATCACCTGCAGCGCAGCGTGGTCGAACTCGCCGGCGAGCGGGCGACCGCGCGCATCGCGGGCGTGGTGTTCGCGGCGGGGTCGGCGATCGAGCAGCAGACACGGATGGCGCATCGCGCACCGCACACGGCCAGCAGCGTCGAGGCGCTGGCGCTGGCCAGCGGCGCGGCGCGCGCAGTGCTCAACGCGCACACCGGCATCGCCGAAGGCTGCGACGAAGCCGACGCGCGCCAGCGCCTCTCGGGCATCCCCACCGGCGGGCAACCCAAGCTGGTGTTGCGCCCGCACCTGGAGATCCTGCACGACCTCGTGCAGGCTGCGCACGGCGCCACCTGGGGCGCACTGCCCGACGACGCCGTGTTCTACGCGCGCCAGCGCGGGCTCGACGAAGCGCGCGCCCGCGGGCTGATCGTCGAAGGCATGGCCGCCGCGCTGCTGGCGCGCGGCCTGGGCGGCCCCGCCGTGCTGGAGACGCTGGGCGTCGACTCGCTGCTGGCCGCGGCGGTGGCCGACCATCTGAGCGCGGCTCCGGAGTCACACCATGGGTGATCGCGAGGCGCTGATGCTCACCGAGCAGGGCGAGGTGCGCGCGCTGTTCCCCTTGCTCGGGCAGCGCGTCCACGGCGCGGCGCTGGCGTACCTCGACAACGCCGCCACCACGCAGATGCCGTTGCCGGTGCAAGACGCGATGCGCCACTTCGAGCAGCGCGAACGCGCCAACATCCACCGTGGTGTGCACACGCTGAGCCAGCGCGCCACCGACGCCTTCGAGCGCGCGCGGCACGACCTCGCGCGCTTCGTCGGCGCCGGCGCGCAGCACGAACTGGTGTTCACCTCGGGCACCACCGATTCGCTCAACATGGTGGCGCACGGCCTGTCGACCGCCGGCATGCACCCAGCCACCCTCACGCCCGGCGACGAGATCATCGTCAGCGGCCTCGAACACCACGCCAACCTGGTGCCGTGGCAGCAGGCGGCGCGGCGCAGCGGTGCCACGCTGCGCATCCTGCGCCCCGACGCACAAGGTCGCCTGCACGCCGAAGACCTGGCGCGCATGCTGTCGGCGCGAACCCGCGTGTTCGCGCTCACCGCGTGCGCCAACGCCACCGGCGAGCGCCCGCCGTACGAGCGGCTGCTCGCGATGGCTGCCGACGCCGGCGCGCTGACCGTGCTCGACGCGGCGCAGGCGGTGTCGCACCGGATGCCCGCGCTGCAGGCGCTGGCCTGCGACTTCATGGCCTTCTCGGGCCACAAGATGTACGGGCCGATGGGCAGCGGCGTACTGGCCGGCCGGCGCACCGCGCTCGAGCGGCTCGAGCCGCTGCGCTACGGCGGCGACATGGTGGCCTGGGTCAGCGCGACCGAGGCACAGTTCGCCGACCTGCCGGCGCGGCTCGAAGGCGGCACGCCCAACGTCGGCGGCGCCGTGGGGCTCGCCGCTGCAGCGGCCTTCATCGAGCGCATCGGTCGCGACGCGATCGACAGCCACGTGTGCAGCCTGCGCGCGCACGCGGCGCAGGCTCTGGCGGCGATCGACGGCGTGACCGTGCTGTCGCCCGAGACGGAAGCGTCGGCGATCGTGTCGTTCGTCACCCGCGACGCGCACCCGCACGACGTCGGCACTCTGCTCGACGAGCGCGGCATCGCGGTGCGCACGGGCCACCACTGCGCGCAGCCGCTGCTCGACCACCTGGGCCTGGGGCCGACGACGCGGGCTTCGTTCGCGGTCTACAACACGCACGACGAAGTCGAGCGGCTGGTGGCCAGCGTCGCCGACGCGCTGGAAGTGCTGCGATGAACCCCGCCCGGCCGTCCGCAGGAGCGCGGCCCCGCTCGGCGCGGAGGCGCAAAGCGCCAGGGGTACCCTCATGAGCAGCAGCGAGAACGAGCTGTACCAGCAGGTGACGCTCGACCACAAGCGCTCGCCGCGCCACTTCGGCACGCTGCCGCACGCCACGCATCGCGCACGCGGCACCAACCCGCAGTGCGGCGACGACATCAGCGTCGAGCTGCAGATCGACGGCGGGCGGCTGAGCGACATCCGCTTCACCGGCCAGGGCTGCGCGATCTGCATCGCGTCGACCTCGATGATGACCGAGGCCGTGCGCGGGCACGAGGTGGAGTTCGCGCGCGAGTTGCAGCAGCGCTTCCGCGCCGTGATCACGGGCCAGCTCGAGCCCGAGGCCGCGCAGCTCGGCAAGCTGGTCAGCCTGAGCGGCGTGCGGCGCTACCCGAGCCGCATCAAATGCGCGCTGCTCGGCTGGCACGCGCTGATGCACGCCATCGACACGCCGACGGGCGACACGCCGCGAAGCGGGGACGCAGCCGCGGCACGCACGGCATGAGGCCACGCCGCGAAACGGTGACCACCGCACGCGCGGTGCGCGTCGAGCGCGTGCCCGACGGCACGCCGATCGAGCTGCCCGCCGGCACGGTGGCGCAGATCACGCAGGCGCTCGGCTCGTCGTTCACGCTGGTGACGCACGGGCAGCTCGTGCGCTTGAAAGGCGCCGACGCCGACGCGATCGGCAAGCCGGTGCCGGTGGCGCCGTCGGTGCCGAGCGACGTATCGCCCGACGACCTGCGCGCGATCGTCTGGCAGACGCTGAAGACCTGCTACGACCCCGAGATCCCGGTGGACATCGTGGAGCTCGGTCTGGTGTACGCGTGCGATCTCGAGCCGAAGGAAGACGGGCGATTCAAGGTCACCATCGAGATGACGCTCACCGCGCCGGGCTGCGGCATGGGCGAGGCGCTCGCCAACGAGGTGTGCGACAAGCTGCTGGCGCTGCCCCGCGTGTGCGAGGCGACCGTCGACGTGGTGTTCGACCCGCCGTGGGACCGCTCGCGCATGTCCGAGGCCGCGCAACTCGCGCTCGGGCTCTAGGCATCCGCGAGTCCGGGGCGACACGGCGCCCCTGTGGTCAGGCAGCCTTCGACGGCCAACGCAGCTGGAACTCCAACTCCTGCTGATTGCCGCTGCGTTCGTGCTCGATGTTGAACACCGCATTGGATGGAATGCGCAGGCGCTCGCCGGACACTTGGATGGTGAAGGCGCGCTCGGATTCGATGGCATCGGCAAACCTGCGCAGCTTCGCCACGAACTGAGAGCGGCCATAGCTTTTGGTGAGATCGCGATCCGGCACGGAGCACTCCTTGTTGCGCTGCGACCTGAGCTGAAGCGCCCGCGGAGGCAGCAGATTGGGCCTCACTTCACGGCCACACCGGCAAGCCGTGCAGGCCCGCAGTCTCGGGCAGGCCGCACATCAGGTTCGCGTTCTGCACGGCCTGGCCGGCCGCCCCCTTGCCGAGGTTGTCGACGACACCCATCGCGATCACGACGTGGCGCTCCGGGTCGGCCGCATAGCTGACGAATGCGAGGTTCGAGCCGGTGGCCCACTTGGTCTGCGGCGGCCGGTCGGTCACTCTGACGAACGCGCGCCCGGCGTAGAAGCGCCTGGCCGCGTCGAGGCACTGCCCGGTGGTCGCGCGGCCGCGGCAGTACATGGTGGCGAGCACGCCTCGGGTCATCGGCACCAGGTGCGGCGTGAACACCAGCCCGGCCGCGCTGCCACCGCTCAGCCGCTCGATGGTCTTGGCCATCTCGGGCATGTGGGTGTGCTTCAGAAGGCCGTAGGGCACCAGGTTCTCGTTGCTCTCGGCGTAGCCGAATTTGCTGTCGGCGCCGCCCCGGCCGGCGCCCGAGATGCCGGTCTTGGCGTCGATCACGATGGTGCCGGGCTCGATCAGCTTGTCCACCAGAAGCGGCGCCAGCGCGTTCAGCGCGGCCGCAGGGAAGCAGCCGGGGTTGGCCACTCGCGTCTGGCCCTCGATCTGCGCTGGCCACACGTCGGCCAGGCCGTACGCCCAGCCCTCGACATAGCGGTGGTCGCCGCCGATGTCGACGATCTTCACCGCCTTGGGCACGCGCGCCAGTGCCTCGGCCGAGGCGCCGGTGGGCAGCGATGCGAACAGCACGTCGAGCTTCGGCAGGACGGCAGGATCCCACTTCTCGATCACCAGGTCGGCCAGCGTGGCGGGCGCCCCTGGAAAGCGGTCGGCCAACCGGCTGCCGGCGCTGCCCTCGCCTGCGGCGTAGACCAGCTCGAAGCTCGGGTGGCCCGCGACCAGGCGCAGCGCCTCCCCGCCGCCAAACCCGCTGACCCCGACGATCCCGACTCGTATGCCCATGCAAGTGCCCAACCGGTGCCCGACCGCTGACGCGGGCGCACGAGTCTAGCGAACGCGCGGCGGCGACACGGCGGCGATCGTTCCGGTCGAGACCGTCCGCCTTCCGGGGGAACCGAAGGGGTCGCCCGCGCCAGCGTCACGCATCACATGCATAGCGGTCGAAGCCCGCCGTGGTCAACGACGGGGGCACAGTCGTCACTTTGACTTGCCATCGAAATAATGCACCGGAATAGCTGAAAGGTCGAGGTTCTCGATGCATCGCAAGTTGATTGCCGCAACGGCATTGCCCTTGGGATCCGTACCTTCGCCGTAGGGATGAATGCCGCACCGGGGGCAGAAGCGGTGCTTGATGACGTGCTGGTTGAAGGTGTACGCGCGGCCGGTCTCAGGTGTCTTCAAGCTCAGGCTCTGCCGCGGAACAAACCAGAGCAACGAGCCTTTGCGCGAGCAAATGGAACAGTTGCAGGAAAGAGCGCTGTCAATCTCGCCCTGCACCTCGAAAGAGATGTCTCCGCAGTGGCAGCTACCGGTGTAGGTGGTCATTCTTGGTCATTCCATGTGGCTCAGCGCGACAGTGCGCAAGACTACGACGTATGGCGGTCGGTCATTTCGACATGCAGCACTCATGGGCCGCGTGACGCTCGACGTTCGAGAGGGCTTGGGCCTTGCGCCCGCAGTTCTCTGCGCATGCGCGGCCGACCGTCGGTGCCGTCGGTGTCGTCGTGGATCTGGCGGATGTGTTCGACGAGCACCGCGGCGCCGGGTACGGCGGCAACGGCGGGTTAGGCCCACCCCCGCTGCGTTCACGCCGAGCGAGCGACCGGCAGCAAGACCTAACCCTAACCCAAGTAACCATGATCTCCGCAGACCGAGATGGCCTGACCAGAGATAGACCGCCCAGCATTGGTTGCGAGAAAAACGGCCATGTCTGCAACTTCGGTGGGGCTCACCATGCGCCGCAGGGAGATGGGGGCGACGAACTGGCTCATCGCTTCCTCAAACGCGATGCCCTTGGCCGCAGCTCTATCTGCCACGACCCGCTCGACGCGCTGGCCCTCGACGACGCCAGGAAGAATGGCGTTCACGCGGATGCTGCTTGATCCAAGCTCGATCGCCAGGCTCTTGGTGAAACCGATGACGCCCCACTTTGCCGCAGAGTAGTGGCTGCGAAGCGGGTACCCCAGGCGCCCGGCGATGGACGAAATGTTGACGATGCTCCCTCCGCCGGCAGACTTCAGGTGAGGCACAGCCAGCCGAGTACAGTAGAACATGCCACTCAGATCAACCGCGATCGTTCGGTTCCAGTCTTCGATGCTAAGGTCCTCGATTCGCACTGTGGGACCGGCTATGCCTGCGTTGTTGACGAGTACATCCAGCCCTCCCAGATGCTGCAAGGCTCTGTCGAACAGGGCGGCAACGTCGGCAGGTGACGAGACATCGGCCCTACACGAGGCAATGCCCGGAGCCTCGTGCTGAAGTGCCAGGAGCGCCGAGGAGTCGACATCGCAGACGTAGACAACGGCCCCGGCAGCCTCGAATGCTCTTGCAATGCTCCGGCCGATGCCCATGGCCCCAGCAGTGACGAGAACTCGCAAGCATTTGGCGGATGTGTCCATGTGGGATTCCGATCGCTGCAGGTGGCTCGTTGTGGGGTCTAACGTTGGAGTTCACCCGCTCGCGGAAGCGGGCGAAGCCCGCTGTAGCGAGTCGGGTGCAACGAAGGGTTAGGCGGCACTCTCACCTGTACTTCGCTGGGACGCTGGTGGAGAAAACGCCTGTTGCTCGGGCGAGCCTGGTGTGGCCTGCAACTCGGCCAGCCAGGGCATCGACGAGTGTTGCCAGATCTGCGTGACCGGCTTGAGTTGCGCCCGCTGCGCGACGCAGCCGAGGCGAATGCTGACCCACGTGGGACTCTCGGCAGCGCAGGCATACAAATTCGTACCGCACTCGGGACAGAACATCTGCGCCCTGCGATTGCCACTCTCAGCAACCTTGATGTAAGCCTTGGGCGTGCCCGTGACCTTGAACTGGCCGATCGGTACGGTAACTACCGCGCGAAACGGTGCGCCAGAAAGGACTTGGCAGTCGGTGCAATGGCACGCCAGTACCCGATTGGGGTCAACTTCTGCAGTGAACGAGATTGCACCGCAGTGACACGAGCCGTTGATGTGCATGAGTTGCCGCCAAGTAGTGCAGTGCTGGTGCCGCCTAACGAATGAAAGGGACTTCCCCGTCCCGAGGTGCCCGCGGTGAGGCGGAGTACGGCATCGAAGTGCCACGATGGGAAGTGTTCGTTTCCATCAACCACCTGCGGAAGGGGAAGTCCATGAGCA
>JAJVIL010000076.1 GCA_022072045.1 Burkholderiaceae bacterium
TCCGCCGCCGACCTGGGCCGCTTCGTCGCGCCGCACGGTGCCGCCGCTGTGCCGCAGCACGCCCGCGATGCGCGCATGCGGCCCCAGCGCGAGGTCACCACTGGCCGCGACCACATCGCCATCGATCGTGCCGTCGACCAGGACACGGCCGCCGGCGACGTGCACATCGCCCCTCACCGTGCCGAGCAGGGGGAGCTGGCCGCCGGCAAGCCAGAGATTGCCGCCGACCACCGACTGCGGCCCCAGTTCGATCTCTCCAGCGGCCAGGCGGGCACCGCGCCCGACGGCGTCGAGCACGGCGACCCGGCCACCAGCGGCCTGCAGCGAGCCGCCGATCGCGGCAGCCACGCGCAGCGACCCACCGCCGGCGAGGACGTTGCCCGCGACGGCAGCGTCGATGACGACGTCGCCGCCGGCGGCGAACAGGTTGCCATCGACCGGTTCGCGCACAACGGGTGTGGCGCCGGCGATGAAGACGTCGCGGCCGATCGATGCTTGCGCGACGCTGTCGTCCTGCGCAATCGCCGCGCCGCCGAGCATCAGACCCAGCGCCAGCAACCACCGCGGCGCTCCATTCGGCCAGCCGGCCGCCGACAGCAGTCGGGTACGCATCGGCCGCATGCTACAGACTGCCGCGCGCACATTGGGGGCGCTCCGGCCCCGACGCACGCCGAGAAAGAGTTCGCGATGGTGCGCGCCGCGATGCGGCGCGATCACACTTGCGCACGCTGCGCGCGAGGCGGGCGTGCTAGTTTGATCGCATGCGATTCCGACGCCCGATGGCGCGCTGGTTGGGCTTGTGGTTGGCGTGCGCGGCCGCCGCGGCAGCGGCCGCCGACCCGCCGCTCGATCCGTGGAGCGACCCGCAATGGCGCCTGCCGCTGGCCGGACTCACGGCAACCCAGGTGCGCAGCGTGCGCTGGCGCGAGGCCTTGTACGCGCCGGGCGCCGAGTCGGCATCGTCGTCGCGCGAGAGCCGCCTGGAGTTCGCTGCCGATGGGCGTCTGCAGGTCTTCGATACCGAGCATGGCCACCCCGACGGCACCGACGAGCGGCACCGATGGCACTATCGCTGGCATGCGAGCGGCGCGCTGGAGCGCATCGGCGAAGACGGCTCGGCGCCGCTGTTGCAGCGCCAGTTCGATGCGCAGAGGCGCATCGAAGTGCAGCTCGAGCGCCGTGGCGAGGCGGTACATCGCACGGCCTTCCGCTACGACGCCGCCGGGCGCGAGCGCGAGCGCGTGACCGACCAGGGCAAGGGCACCGCCCGTACGCGTGAGCGCCGCAGCTACCACCCCAATGGCGTCTTGAAGTCGATCGACACCGACGCTGCGGGCGGGCCGGTGCGCACGATCGTGTTCGATCCGCTCGGCCGACCGGTGAAGATCACTTCGCGCGACGCCCAGGCGTTGCGCGTCACGCAGATCCGCTACCCGAGCCCGTTGAGCGCGGTCTACGACGACAGCGCGGCCCTGATGAGTGCGCGCGGCTCGCGCAAGTACCGGCGCGAGGTGAGCTTCAGCGTCCGTCAGGCCGACGAACTGCGCCGCGCCGGCGAGCCCGAGCAGCCGTTGAGCCGGCGCGAGGTGCGCGACGGCACCGTGTTCGAGACGCTGACCGATTTCGACGCCGGCGGGCGGCCGCTGCACCGCCGCCAACTGGTCGACGCCCAGGTGCGCTGCATCACCGATTGGCAGTACCACGCCAGCGGGCTGTTGCTCAGCGCGCGCAGCCGCGACGGCAGCGCGCACTGCGGCGACAGCCCCGACGTCGATGCCGAGATCGAGGTCGACGAGCACGGCAACTGGGTGCGCCAGGTGGTGTACGTCAGCCACGCCGACGGCCGGCGGACGCGTGCGGCCGAGCGCACGCGCGAGATCGACTACCGCTAAGACGCGTCAGCGCGCCAGGACGCGCAGCAGGAACTGCTGCAGGTCGCCGATTTCGGGCAGGCACACCGAATGCTCCATCGGGTACTCGTGCCACTGCACGTCGTAGCCGAGCGTGCGCAGCGCGTCGCGCGTGGCCTGCGCGCGCGGCAACGCGATCATCGGGTCGAAGCGGCCGTGCGCGAGGAAGATCGGTGTCGCCTGGTTGGCCGCGCTGCGCTCGGCGGCGGTCCGGTCGGCCAGCGGCAAGTAGCCCGACAGGCCGACCAGCCCCGCGAGGCGCTCGCGGTGGCGCAAGCCGGTGAGCAACGCCATCGCGCAGCCCTGCGAGAAGCCGGCCAGCACGATGCGCGCCGGCGCGACGCCGCGCGCCACTTCGCGCGCGATCAACTCCTCGACCAGCGCCTGCGACGCGCGCAGCCCGGCCTCGTCTTCCGCGGCCGCGCCGCCGAGCGCGAGGATGTCGTACCACGCCGGCATCACGTAGCCGCCGTTGATCGTCACCGGGCGCATCGGCGCATGCGGCAGCACATGGCGCACCGGCCCCACGGCGGCAAGGTCGAGCTGCTCGCACACCGGCACGAAGTCGTCGCCGCTCGCGCCCAGCCCGTGCAGGACGATCACGCTGGCCTGCGGGTCGGGCCCGGTTTCAATTTCGATGGGTTGTTCCATCCCGGCATGGTAGAGGCTGCCGGGCGGCGAGTGACAATCGCGGTCCGTTGGCGCCGACATCGACCGATATGACCCGCAGCCACCAGCTCCCCGCCTTCCGCGTCGCGTGCGCTGTCGTGTGCGCTGTCGTGTCGCTGGTGGCCGCCGGCATCGCCGCGGCCCAGCCCGCGTCGGCGCCCGAGGCCGCTGCCAGGACGCTGCGCCCGGAAGTGGCCAACCCGGTCAATGCGGCGCAGGACGCCGCGCGTGCCGGGCAGAAAGACGCCGCCGAAGCCAAGCTGCGCGAGGCCGCCGCGGTGCCCGGGCTGTCGATGTTCGAGCAGGCAGTGATCGAGCGCGGTCGCGCCGGGGTTTCGCTCGCGCTGGGCGACTGGCCGCAGGCCCTGCGCTCGCTCGAAGTGGTGGTGAACAGCAAGCAGTTCAGCGGCGCCGACCAGTTGCAGATGGTCGAGCTGCTGGGCAAGGTCGCGTACCAGGAGAAGGACTACCTGCGCGCGGTGTCGTGGCTGCGCCGCTATGCCGCCGAAGGCGGTGCCGATCCGGCGGTGCTCGAGCTGCTGCCGCAGGCGCTGTATCTGGCCAACGAGTTCAAGCCCGCGGCCGACGAAATCGAGGCGCGTGTCGCCGCCGACGAGGCCGCGGGCCGCCAGACGCCCGAGGCGACGCTGCGCCTGCTGGTGAGTTGCTACTCCCAACTGAAGGACGACGCGGGGTATGGACGCACGCTCGAGCGGCTGGCGCAGGTGTCGCCCAAGCCCGAATACTGGAGCGAACTGCTGGCGCGCGTGACCAAGCAGACGGGCTTCTCGGAGCGCCTGTGGATCGATGTGTACCGCCTGCGTCTGGCCGCGAACTTGATGAGCAGCGCCGGCGAGTACGTCGAGTACGCGGAGCTGGCGCTGCAAGCAGGCTACCCGGCCGAGGCGCTGTCGGTGATCGACCACGGCTTGTCGTTGTCGTTGCTCGGCAACGGCAAGGACGCCGCCGCGCACGCCGAACTGCGCGAGCGGGCGAGCAAGGCGGCCGAGAGCGACACCGCAGATCTCGGCCGCGCCGAGGCTTCGGCCAAGCGCGCCCGCGAAGGCGACGCGCTGGTCAATGTCGGCTACGCCTATGTCAACGCGGGCCATGTGGCCAAGGGCGTTGGGTTGATGGAGCAGGGCTTGGCCAAGGACAACCTGAAGCGAATCGACGAAGCGCAGCTTCACCTCGGTCAGGCGCTGTGGCGTGCGGGCCGGAAGGACGAGGCGGTGCAGGCCTTCGCGGCGGTGCGCGGCAGCGACGGCTCGGCGGCGCTGGCGCGCGTGTGGTCGGCCTTCGTGCGCAGCCCGGCGGGCAAGGCGTGATTGCCGCCATGCCCGCCCGCGGCTTGGCATGATGCGGGCCCACGTCACAGGGACCGCCATGACCGCACTCGTGATCGGACTGCTGCTGTTTCTGGGCGTGCACTCCACGCGCATGGTGGCCGACGGTGCGCGCTCTCGCTTCATCGCGCAGCGCGGCGCCGCGTCGTGGCGCGGCGTGTACTCGCTCGCCTCGGCGATCGGGTTGGCGCTGATCGTGTGGGGTTTCGCGCAGGCGCGGCAGGCGCCGCTGGTGCTATGGTCGCCACCGGCTTGGACCCGGTCGCTGACTTCGCTGCTGACGCTGGCGGGTTTCGTGCTGATCACCGCGGCCTACGTGCCGCGCAACCACTTCAAGGCCTGGGTCGGCCACCCCATGGTGCTCGGCACTCAGGCGTGGGCGCTCGGTCACCTGCTGGGCACCGCCACCTTGGCGGGGGTGCTGCTGTTCGGCGGCTTTCTCGCGTGGGCGCTCTGGTGCTTTGCCTCGCTGCGCGCGCGCGATCGCGCCGCCGGCACGCGCCGCCCGCCCGGTCAACTGGTGCCCAGTGCGATTGCGGTCGCGATCGGCGTGGCGCTGTGGTATGTCTTCGCCGCCTGGCTGCACGGCTGGCTGATCGGCGTGCGGCCCTTTGCATGATCCGGCCGCTAGGGCCTGTTCACACCACGGACGCCAGATGCGTTGCCACCTCGGTGCCGCTCTCGGGCAGCCACACCTCCCCGCGCCGACCGAGGATCTGCCGCACGTTGGCTGCTTCGCGCGGGTGGCGCCAGCTTTCGAAGGCCTCGCGGCGCGGGTCGAAGCGCACCACCGCATTGGCGGCGAAGTCGCTCAGCCACACCATGTCGCGCTCGTCGACGTACACGGCGTAGGTGCGCGGGTTGGCGCCCGGCAGCTTCCAGGTTCTCCAGCGATCGACGGCCGCCCGCGCGCGCGGGTCGTGCATCGACACGTTGCTTGAATTCCACTCGCTGACCCAGATGCGGCCGAGGCTGTCGCTCCACACCCGGCGCGCGCCCTGGTCCTTCGTCGGCGGCTCGACGATGTGCGAGTCGCCGCTCGCGAGATCGATGCGCGCGATGAAACTGCCCGCCAGCGAGCAGTACCAGACGTCGCCGCGCGGCGTTGCACAGATGCCGTAGGGCCCGCGCCCGCGCGGCGCCTCGCGCAGCGCCACCTCGCCGGTCTTGGTGTCGACCTTGCCGATCACGCCGGCCTGGCCCGTGAACCACAGGTTGCCGTCGGCGCCGAAGGCGCAGGTGTTGAGGTTGGCGTAGGGGGTGCCCTCGGGCAGCTTGTACAAGCGCACCCGGCGGTCGGGCCACGACACGCGCGCGATCGCTTGCTGGCCGCCGTCGGTCAGCCATGCCGCCCGGTCGGGGCCCTGGATCACGCCGTGCGGCGACGAACCTGCACCGAGCGCAATCAACTCGACCCTGCCGGTCGCCGGATCGAACCAACCGAGGTGGCCGCTGCGCTGCGCGCTGAACCACACGCCGCCGTCGGGTGCGGGCGCCACGTCGTGGATTCCGGTGCGCTGTGCCGTGGCGAGCGGCCATGCCTGCAGCGCCGGCGCGGCCGCGTGACCGATGCCCGGCACCGCCAGGGCGCCGAGCGAGAATGTCATCGTGCGACGATCGATCGAAGCCGGCTTCATTGCACGCACCAACCCATGCCGGCGACAGGCCGACCTCCGGGGTCACGATAGCGACGAATCCGCTTCTGGCCAAGTGGCCACGCCAGGCTGCCCGGCGGCGGCGCGTCGTCATTGTGAGTCGGCGGCAGTGAAGAACTGGCCGTAAAGGCGCTCGCCTTCGACCTCGCGCACCTGCATGCCGTCGATCGGCTCGGCGACTGGCGACGGCAGGCCGACCTCAGGCGGCTGCGGGTCCATTGGCTCTGTGCTGCGCCAGACCTGGCCGCTCGGGCCGGGCCTTTGGTCGGCTGTGTTGACAGAACCCTGTGGTATTTGTACGGTCCCGCCCCGTGACGTCTGCCTTGCCGCTGCCCGAGCGTTGCCCGATGCGCCGGTGCGTGAGCGTTCGCACGATGCGCCCGCCGAGGAGCTTGTGCGGGCCATGACGGCAGCCGGGGCGCAGCAGATGGATCGGCCGACCGCCCCGTCGCCGCAGTCGCTGGCGCAGAAACTGATCGCACGCGCCAGCGGGCGCGCGCACGCGGCGCCTGGCGACTTCGTCGTCTGCCGGGTCGACCTCGCGATGTGCCACGACTCCGGCGGTCCGCGGCGCCTGAAACCGATGGCAGCCGAACTCGGTGCACGCATCTGGGACCGCGGCCGGGTCGTGCTGGTGATCGATCACCATGTGCCGGCCGACGACGAGGACGCGCGGCGCATCGTGCGCATCGCGCGCGAGTGGGCGCGCGAGCACGCGCTGCCCCACGTCTACGACAGCGTCGGCATCTCGCATGTCGTGCTCGCGTACGCGGGCCACCTGCGGCCGGGCATGCTGTGCGTCGGCGGCGACTCGCATGCGTCGACGGCCGGCGCCTTCGGCGTCTACATGCTGGGCGTCGGCAGCACGGAGATGCTGGGCGTGCTGGTCAGCGGCGAGGTCTGGGTGCAGGTGCCGCACACGATGTTCATGCGCTGGAGCGGCCGCCTCGGGCTCGGCGTGTCGGCCAAGGACATGATGCTGTCGATGATCGGCCGCTTCGGCGTCAATGTCGGTCATCGGCAGGCGATCGAGTACTGCGGCGAGGCGGTGTCGGCGCTGCCGATGAACGAGCGCATGACGCTCGCCAACATGAGCGCAGAACTCGGTGCTCAGGTGGGCCTGGTGGCGCCCGACGAGGAGACCCGCGGCTTTCTGTGGCAGGCCGGCCAGCGCAACGTCGAGCTCGGCGACTGGTACAGCGACGAAGACGCGCCGGGCGTGCGCCACAGCTTCGACGCCTCGACGCTGGCGCCGCAGATCGCGCTGCCACACAGCCCGGCGCTGGCGCGCGACGTGGCCGACATCGAGCCCACCGCGATCCAGGTGGCGCACATCGGCGGCTGCACCGGCGCCAAGCTCGACGACCTGCGCGCTGCGGCGCGCGTGCTGGCGGGCTATCGCATCGACAAGCGGGTGCATCTGCTGGTGGCGCCGGCCAGCGCCCACGAGCGCGAGATCGCCGAGCGCGAGGGCATCCTGCGACACCTGCACGATGCCGGCGCGCAGATCCTGCCCGCCGCGTGCGGCCTGTGCGCCGGCCACGGCGGCGGGGTGCCCGAGGGCAGCACGGTGATCAGCTCGATCGCGCGCAACGGCAAGGGCCGGCTCGGCGTCGACAGCGCGCGCGTGTTCCTGGCCTCGCCGTACACCGTGGCGGCTTCGGCGCTGCGCGGCCGCATCACCGACCCGCGCGAAGTGCTGTGCGACAGCGAGCCGGAGACGAGCGCCTGATGGACGAGGCCGCCGAAGTGTCGCGGCTGCTGCGGCGCGGGCGCCGCGCCGCAGCGGTGGCGGGCCATCGCGTGTGGCGCCTGCCGGCCGACGTCGATACCGACGCGCTCGCGCCGGGGCGCTGGATGAAGTACGGCGCCGAGGTGATCGCGCAGCACTGCCTGGAGTCGTTGCGGCCGCAGTTCGCGCTGCAGGCACGGCCGGGCGACGTGATCGTCGCGGGCGCCAATTTCGGCATCGGTTCGTCGCGCGAACAGGCGGCGTCGGCCCTGACGCATCTGGGCATCGCTGCGGTGATCGCGCCGTCCTACGGGGGCTTCTTCTTTCGCAACGCGTTCAACGTCGGCCTGCCGCTGCTCACTTGCCGCGACGCCGAAGCCATCGGCGAAGGCGAGCGTGTGGCGTTCGACCTGCCGAGCGCTACCGTGCGCTGCGTCGCCGACGCCGATGGGCGCGCGCTCGGCGCGCGCGGGCCGTTGTTCTGCTGCGAACCGATCCCGCAGTTCCTGCTCGACATGGTGCGCGCCGGTGGCCTGCTGCCGCAACTGAAAGCAGCGGCTGCAACTCGGCGCCGCGACGCGCGAGCGTGAACAGGCCCTAGAACCTGATGCGTACGCCCAGCGACACCGTGGGCGCCAGCCGCACGCGGTCGATGCCGTCGCGCAGGTGAGCGAGTTCGCGGTCGAGGTCGGCCTGCGACGAGGCGCCCAGCGCGGGCCCGGAGCGCGCTTCGTTCAGGTTGAGGCGACCCAGCGAAATCGAAGCGCTGCTGCCGGCGCGCGCGTCGTTGCGGTCGAAACCGAGCCTGCTGGCCGTGCGCGCGGCGCTGCCGGGCCACGCCAGCAGTTCGGCGCGCAACGCGTTGCTCGGCCACGACGCGATCGTGTCGCGCACGGCGATTCCCGGCGTGCGGCTCGATGGCGGCGATCGGTGCAATGTCAGGCCCGGGGGCGCGGCCGACGGATCGAACGCTTCGGCGCCGACGCTGGAGCCGCAGGCCAACGACAAGAGGACGGCGAGCAAGGGCGGGGTCGGGCACGCGAACATACGATGGTGCTCCCGGCGACGGTCGGCGCGACGAGCATCGCGCGTGCGCCCAGTCTGGCGCCGGCACCCGCACCGCAGCCGCCGTTACAGCGTAACGATCGCGCGGCCAGTGATCGATTCACGCGCGCCGTTCACGACCCGGCACACCGCCAGACGCTCAGAGAACGAAGTCGTAGTCGACGATGACCGGTGCATGGTCGGAGAAGCGCTGCGCGAGGTAGATCGCTTCGCGCCGCGCCTTCGCGGCGACGCCCGGCGTGGCCAGGTGATAGTCGAGCCGCCAGCCGACATTGCGCTCGCGCGCCTGCCCGCGGTTGCTCCACCAGGTGTATTGCTCGGGCTCGCCGTTCAGGCGCCGGAACACATCGACCAGCCCGGCCTGGTCGAACAGCTTGGTCAGCCAGGCGCGCTCCTCGGGCAGGAAGCCCGAGTTGTTCTGGTTGCTCTTCCAGTTGCGCAAGTCGATCTCGCGGTGCGCGATGTTGAGGTCGCCCACCAGAATGAATTCGCGCTGCTTCTTCAGTCGCAGCAAATGCGGGTAGATGACGTCCAGGAAGCGGAACTTCGCCTGCTGGCGGTGCTCGCCGGCGCTGCCGCTCGGGAAGTAGCAACTGATGATGCTCAGCTTGCGCCGCGCGCTGTCGAAGCGTGCTTCGACGTAGCGGCCTTCGGCGTCGAACTCGCGGTTGCGCAGGCCGACGATCACCTCGCTGGGCTGCTTGCGCACATAGACGCCGACGCCCGAATAGCCTTTCCTCTGTGCGAAATGGAAGTGCCCTTGTAGCGCGCCGAGGTGCTCGAAGCGTCCGGTCACCTCGGCCCGCTGCGCCTTGATCTCCTGCACGCCCATACAATCAGCGCCCGCCATTTCGGCCCACTGGATGAAGCCCTTGCTGGCCGCCGAGCGGATGCCGTTCAGGTTCAGTGTGACGAGGCGAAACCCCACGGCGACTCTCGATGACGACTCAGCACCGCCCCGCTTCTGCGCCCGACGCGCTGGCGCAGGAATTCATGCGCTTCGCGGTCGAGGTCGGGGCGCTGCGATTCGGCGAGTTCAAGACCAAGGCCGGGCGCCTGTCGCCGTACTTCTTCGATGCGGGCGGCTTCGATGATGGCGCCAAGCTCGGCCGGCTCGCTTCATTCTATGCACGGCGGCTGGTCGACTCGGGGCTGCAGTTCGACATGCTGTTCGGGCCGGCGTACAAGGGGATCGCGTTGGCCGCCGCGGTGGCGATCGAACTGGCGCGGCTCGGCCGCGCCGTGCCGTTCGCCTACAACCGCAAGGAGGCCAAGGACCACGGCGAGGGGGGGTCGCTGGTCGGCGCACCGCTGGCCGGCCGCGTTGTGGTGGTCGACGACGTGATCTCGGCCGGCACGTCGGTGCGCGAGTCGGTGCGCTGGATCGGTGGCGCCGGCGCGCAGCCGGTGGCGCTGGCGATCGCGCTGGATCGCCAGGAGCGCGCAGCCGAAGGCGGCGTCGATAAGCCGCACTCGGCCGTGCAGTACGTCATGGCGGAATTGGGGATGCAGGTGGTGGCGGTCGCAACATTGGCAGATCTGTTGGGGTATCTTTCCGCTGCGAGCGCCGGCGCGCTCGCCGCGCACGCCGCCGCGGTGGCGGCCTATGGCGATCGATACGGAGTCTGAGCCCTTGACCCTGCAGCGGCACCTCGCCAGCTTCGGCGTGCGGCGCGAACGCAGCAGGCTCGTGCTCGCCGCGGGGCTGTTGATCGGGCTGTCGATGCTGGTGGTGCACCGGCCGTTGCACGCCCAGCAGCAGACCAGCAACGGGGGCATCTACACCTGCGTCGACGACAAGGGCAAGGAGCTGCGGGCCGACCGTCCGATCGCCGAGTGCAGCGACCGCGAGCAGCGCGT
>JAJVIL010000020.1 GCA_022072045.1 Burkholderiaceae bacterium
TTCGCGTCGGGCATTTCGCGCGTCGCGCCGGCGTCGGGCCACGGCTGCATCACGTCGCGCCACCAGCGCTCGCCGCTCGTCGCGGTGCCCGACATCACGTCGAGGTCGATCTCGGGCGCCGGCACGATGCGCGACAGAAACGCGCTCAAGCGGCCGATCTGCAGCGCGGTGCCGGTGGCCAGCCCTTCGAGTTCGACCTCGGCGGCGGCCGGCCGCGCCAGCGCCTTCACGTCGCCCAGCGCGTGGCGGATCGCCAGCCAGCGCAAGCGGTCGAGCGCCAGCGCGCGACCGTCGGCGGCGATCAGGCGGCGCACCGCGCGCAGCAGTTGCTGGCGCTTGTCGAGCGGACCCTGCGCGACGCGCCCGACGAAGCGCTCGAGCCACGGCATGCGCTCGGGCCATGCCACCTTCATCAACTCGTTGCGCAGTTCCTTGGCGCCCACCGTGTGGCGGCACTCTTCGCGCCACACCGCCATTTCGCGCGTGCGCCCCGGGGTCAGCAGCAGCGCCAGCGTCGCCGCGTGGAGTTGGCCGGGGCCGGCCACCTGCATGAAGCGCTCGCGGCGCTCGGCCTCGCCCGCCGCATCGGGTGGCGCCGCGGCGGCCGGCTGGTCGCCTGCGGTGGGCGCGTCGCCCGCGCTCACAGCGACCCCGCCCGCTCGAAGCGGAACACCGGCGCCAACAGACTGGTGGGAAACTGCCGGATGGCGTCGTTGTAGACCGTGCAGGCGCGGTTGAAGCGCTGGCGCAGGTCCATCAGCTGGGGGCCGAACTCGAACAGCGCCAGCAGATGCGTGGCCACCGCGTCGTGGGCGTGCAGCTCGGCGTCGGACTCGACCTGGTTCAGCACCCGCGCCACCGTGGCATCGAGCGCGCCCTCGGCGCTGGCCAGGCTGGCAGCCGCCTCGGCACGCGTCGGCCGGCCGCGCACTGCAGCGGCCGCGCTGTGGAACTGCTGCTGCGCCGAGCGCAGCGCATCGACCCCGTCGCGGCCGTTGGGCCGCAGATCCCACAGCACCTGCGCGAACGCCTCGAGCACCTGGCCGCGGCGCTCGCACAGCGCGTCGATCGGCGCCCACGCTTCGACGATCGCGGCGCGCAGCCCGACCACCCGGTTGTGCGCGCCGAGCATCCAGAAGCCGCACACCAGCAGCACTCCCAGCAGCAGAGCCTGCGTCGAACTCACGCGCGCGCTCCGCCGCTCGCGCCGCGACGGCGCGTCATGAGCGCAACTCGCCGTCGCCGAGCACCACCCACTTCTGCGAGGTCAGGCCCTCGATCCCGACCGGCCCGCGGGCGTGGAACTTGTCGGTCGAGATGCCGATCTCGGCGCCCAGGCCGTACTCGAAGCCGTCGGCGAAGCGCGTGCTGGCGTTGACCATCACGCTGGCCGAATCGACCTCGCGCAGGAAGCGCATGGCATGGCGGTGATTCGACGTGAGGATGGCGTCGGTGTGGTGCGAGCCGTAGCGGTTGACGTGCGCGATCGCGTCGTCGAGGCTGTCGACCACCTTGACGCTGATGATCGGCGCCAGGTACTCCTCGGCCCAGTCGGATTCCTGCGCCGGCAGCGCCTTGGCGCCTGCCGCCCCACGCACCAGCGCGAGCGCGCGCTCGTCGCAGCGCATCTCGACGCCCTTGGCCGCGAACAGCGCCGCGATGCGCGGCAGGAAGCTGCCGGCCTGCGCCGCATGCACCAGCAGCGACTCGGCGGCATTGCAGGGGCTGACCTTCTGCGTCTTGGCGTTGTCGGTCACCGCCAGCGCCATCGGCAGATCGACCTCGGCGTCGACGTAGACGTGGCAGTTGCCGTCGAGGTGCTTGATGACAGGCATCTTCGCCTCGGCGGCGACGCGCTCGATCAGGCCCTTGCCGCCGCGCGGGATCATCACGTCGACGTGGTCGCGCAGCGCCAGCAGGCCACCCACCGCGGCGCGGTCGGCCGTGGCCACCAGTTGCACCGCCTCGCCCGGCAGCCCGGCGCTGCTCAGCGCGCGCTCGACCAGCCGCGCCAGCGCGAGGTTGGACGCCAGCGCCTCGGAGCCGCCGCGCAGGATGGCGGCGTTGCCGCTCTTGATCGCCAGCGACGCCGCCTCGATCGTCACGTTGGGGCGGCTCTCGAACACCATCGCGAACACGCCCAGCGGCACCCGCATGCGGCCGACCTGGATGCCGCTCGGCTGGCGCTTCAACTCGCTGATCTCGCCGATCGGGTCGGGCATCGCCGCGATCTGCTCGCAGCCGCGCGCCACCGTGTCGATGATCGCCAGCGTCAGCTTCAACCGATCGACCAGCGCTGCGGCGGTGCCTGCGGCGACGGCAGCCTCGACGTCATCGCGGTTGACCCGCAGCAGCGCCTCGCTCTCGGCGCGCAGCAGGCGCGCCAACTCGCGCAGCGCCGCGTTGCGCGCGGCCAGCGGCGCGCGAGCCATCACACGCGACGCGCTGCGTGCCTGCTCGCCCAGGTGCGCGACGTAGACGGGGATGTCGGTGGGGGTCATGTCCGGAGTGACGGGGCACCCGTTGCGCACGCACCCCCGAAGGGCCGCGAACGCAGCCGGCGGCTCGAGTCGCGCGGCGATTCTCCCACCGGCGTCAGAAAACCGCCACGAGTGCCAGCCACAACGGCGCCGTGAACGCGAACGCCACGGTGGAAATCACGATCGCTGCGGTCGCGGCAGCCTCGTCGGTGCGGTAGCGCTGCGCGAACAGCAGCGCGTTGCTGCCCACCGGCAGCGCCGCCATCAGCACCACCACCGCCAGCGGCTGGCCAGACAGCCCGAACAGCCCCTGCGCGACCGGCCACACGCAGGCCGGCAGCGCGATCAACTTGACCGCGCTGAGCGCGATCGACTCGCGCAGCGGCCCGCTGACGCCGTAGTGCTGCAGCGACAGCCCGATCAGCAACAGGCACACCGGCACCACCGCCGATCCCAGCACCTGCAGCAGCTGGTCGATCAGTTCGGGCACCTGCAAGCCCGTGGCGTTGAACGCCAGGCCCGCCAGCAGCGGCAGCACCACCGGGTGCGTGACGATGCTGCGCGCCATGGAGCGCCAGACACCACCGTGCGCCCCCGGCGCCCCGGCCACGTCGCGCTCGACCAGGGCAGTCAGCACGCTCAGCAGCACCAGGCCGTGCAAGCCCACCAAGGTCAGGTAAAGCCCGAGCCCGCTCTCGTCGAACAGCGCCGCCGCCATCGGAAGGCCGACCTGCACCGCGTTGCCGTAGACCGCGGTGAGCGCGCGCACCGCGGCGCGCGCCGGCTGCTGCCGCGCATGACGGCGACGCAGCCAAAGGTAGACCAGCAGCGCGAGCGCCAGCGCCGGCACGAAGAACGCCGCCAGCGTGCGCCACGGCAGCGTGGCCAGCGGCAGCCGCGCCGCGGTGCGAAACAACAGCGCCGGCACGAAGATCAGGAACGCCGCGTTGCCGAGCACGTGCGCGGTATTGCCGTCGCCCAGCCAGCGTCGACGGCCGACCCCCCAGCCGATGGCGACGATCGCGAACATCGCCAGCAGCTTCTGCAGCACGAGCCACGACATGCCGGGGCGCGGCGTCGCGAGGATCAGCCGGCGCGCCGGCGGACGGTCTTCTTCGCAGAGGCCTTCTTCGCGGAGGCCTTCTGCGCGGAGGCCTTCTGCGCGGAGGACCTCGTCGTCGCGGCCTTCTTGGCCGCCGTGGCCGCCTCGCTCGGTGCGCCTTGCTCCGGTTCGCCCGCGGCAGCGGACCTCTTCGCGGACGCCTTCGCGGCCGATTTCGCCGCGGGCACCGCCGTGCCTCGCGCCGCGCCCTTGGCCGGGGGCTTGCCGCCGCGCTGCGGCCGCGGCTCGAACTCGAACACCACCTTGCCTTCGCCCGGGTCGTAGCGCAGGAAGGCCTTGAACTTGCGCCGCGTGCGGTTGGAGACGAAGTTCTCCAGCAGGTCGGTGCGTCCCGCGCTCAGCAGCTTGTGCATCTGCTCGTGCGCCACCGGCTGCTGCAGGATGATCTTGCCGCTCTTGAAGTCGCAGGTCTGCTTGGGGCCGACCGCGTGCTCGCAGACGTAGCTCGTGCCGTGCTCGTAGACGTGGCCCTTGCACTTGGGGCACGCGCCCAGCGAGGCCTGGCCGCTGAAGTCCACCGGCTCGCCGTCGGCCTGCGCACGGCGCTCGTCCTCGCCGAAATCGAACTCAAGCTTCCAGTTCTTGATCTCGTCGTCGTAGACGAGCCGCAGTTCGGCGCTGAACGGCCAGCCGGCCTTCGAGCGGAAGCCCTCGAGCGGGCCGATCTTCTTGTCGCGCAGGAAAGCCTCGACCTCGGCGATCTCGAAGCTGCGCCCGCCGGGGATCTTGGTGATGCTGAACTCGCAGGCCTCGCAGGCGAAGCGCCGGTAGTTCTCCTTCACCACGCCGCCGCAGTTGGGGCACGGCGTGGCCAGCGTCGCGTAGTCGCCGGGGATGGTGTCGCGGTCGTACTCCTTGGCCTTGCGGACGATGCGCTCGGCCATCGCCGCCACGTCACGCATGAACGCGCTGCGCGGCAAGCGCCCGTGCTCCATCTCGAGCAGGCGGTACTCCCAGTCGCCGGTCAGCTCGGGCTTGGTGAGGTCCTCGACGTCCAGGCCGCGCAGCAGCGTCATCAACTGGAACGCCTTGGCGGTGGGCACCAGCTCGCGGCCCTCGCGCAGCATGTACTTCTCGAAGATCAACCCTTCGATGATCGCCGCGCGCGTGGCCGGCGTGCCCAGGCCCTTGTCGTGCATCGCCGCGCGCAATTCGTCGTCCTCGATCAGCTTGCCCGCGCCTTCCATCGCCGACAGCAGCGTCGCCTCGGTGTAGCGCGGCGGCGGCCGGGTCTTCAGCGCCAGCACGTCGACCTCGACGTTGCGCACCGTCTCGCCGGGCAGCACCGGCACCAGGTTGGCGTCTTCGTCCTGCGCCTCCTTGCCGTACACCGCCTGCCAGCCCGGGTTGACCAGCACGCGGCCGTTGGTCTGGAAGGCGTGCGCGCCCACCGTGGTGATGCGCGTCGTGACCAGGTACTCCGCCGGCGGAAAGAACACCGCGATGAAGCGCTTGACCACCAGGTCGTAGAGCTTCGCTTCGGCCTCGCTCAGGTGCGTCGGCGTCTGCAGCGTCGGGATGATCGCGAAGTGGTCCGACACCTTGGCGTTGTCGAACACCCGCTTGCTCGGCCTCACGTAGTCGGCCTTCAACGCCTGCTTCGCGTGGCGCGCCAGTTCGCGCGACGGCCCCGGCAGGTCGCCCTCGGCGAGCACGGCCATCGTCTTCTTCGCGACGCCGAGGTAGTCCTCGGGCAGGGCGCGCGAGTCGGTGCGCGGATAGGTCAGCGCCTTGTGCTTCTCGTAGAGCGCCTGCGCCAGCGACAGCGTCGTCTTGGCCGAGAAGCCGAAGCGGCCGTTGGCCTCGCGCTGCAGCGTCGTCAGGTCGTACAGCAGCGGGCTGCTCTGCGTGCTGGGCTTGCTCTCCTCGCGCACCTGGCCGCTGCCGCCGCGCACCGCGTCGGCGATGGCCTGCGCGTCGCGCGCGTTCCACAGCCGGTCGGCGCGCGCCTCCGCGTCGTCTTCGTTCTTCTTCCACTTCGGGTCGAACCACTTGCCCTCGTAGGTGCCGGCCTTGGCGAGAAAGCTCGCCTTGACCTCCCAGTAGTCGCGCGGCACGTGCCTGCGAATCTTCTCCTCGCGCTCGACCACGATCGACAGCGTCGGCGTCTGCACCCGGCCCACGGTGGTGAGGAAGAAGCCGCCGTCGCGCGAGTTGAACGCCGTCATCGCGCGCGTGCCGTTGATGCCCACCAGCCAGTCAGCCTCGGAGCGGCTGCGCGCGGCGTCGGCCAGGCCGTGCATCTGCGCGTCGCTGCGCAGCGCGTCGAAGCCGTCGCGGATCGCCTGCGGCGTCATGCTCTGCAGCCACAGCCGCCGCACCGGCTTGTGCAGCGGCTTGCCGCCCTCGGCGAACTGCACGATCAGGCGAAAGATCAGCTCGCCTTCGCGGCCGGCGTCGCAGGCATTGATCAGTTCGGTCACGTCCTTGCGCCGCACCAGCTTGACCACCGCGTTCAGCCGCGACTTCGCCTTGTCGATCGGCGCCAGGTCGAAATGCGGTGGCACTACCGGCAGGTGCGCGAAGCTCCACTTGCCGCGCTTGACGTCGTAGGCCTCGGGCGCCTTGATCTCCACCAGGTGCCCGACCGCCGAGGTGACGACGTAGCGCTCGTTCTCGAAATGGTCGGCGTGCTTGTCGAACTTGCCGGCCGTCGGCGTCAGCGCGCGCACGAGGTCCTGCGCGACGCTGGGTTTCTCCGCAATGATCAGTGACTTGCTCATCTCGCTCGGGTGCTCCGGGGCCGTGCCTACAATGCCCGGTCTCGCGCGCGCACGCACGCGCGCGCCTGTGATTTCAATGTACCCAATGAACGCCAACCCCCGCCGCCGGTTCCGTCGTCCGAGCCGCAATGCCGTTTCCGCCTCGCGCGAGTCCGCCGCCGGCCGCCGCATCCAGGTGCGCCGTTCGGGCGTGCACGGGCGCGGCGTCTACGCGATCCGCCCGATCGCCAAGGGCGAGATGATCATCGAATACAAGGGGCAGATGATCACCTGGAAGCAGGCCGAACGCCGCCACCCCCACGACCCCGACGACCCCGACCACACGTTCTTCTTCCACATCGACGAGGAGCACGTGATCGACGCCGCCGTCGGCGGCAACGCGGCGCGCTGGATCAACCACGCCTGCAACCCGAACTGCGAATCCGACGTCGACGAAGAGCACCACCGCGTGTTCATCAAGGCACTGCGCGCGATCGCGCCGGGCGAGGAGCTGTTCTACGACTACGGGCTGGTGATCGACGAGCGCTACACGCCGAAAGTGAAAAAGCAGTTTGCATGCCGTTGCGGCGCGCGCCGCTGCCGTGGCACGATGCTCGCGCCCAAGCGCTAGTCACCCGCCGCGGGCGCGGCCGTACCGCGTCGCCCTGAAGCGACCGCCCGAGAGCCATGCAAGAGCCCGTCGTCCAGTCGTGGAACACCGAGCCGCTGTGGCACGAGCTGTCGGCGTTGTTGCCGGGGCTGGCCATCGAGGTGGTGGCGCGCTGCGAGTCGACCAACACCGTGCTGGTGGAGCGCGCGCGGCGCTCCAGCGGGCTGGCCGAAGCGGTGCCGTCGCGCCCGGGCGAGCTCGAACCGCCGGTGAGCGGGCCGATGCCGCTGCTGGAGGCCACGCGCCACGGGCGCCGCGTCGCCGACACGCAGCCGTGCCTGCTGGTGGCCGAGCAGCAGACGCGCGGCCGCGGCCGCTGGGGGCGGAGCTGGCAGTCGAGCGCCGGCGCATCGCTGACCTGCTCGCTGTCGCTGCCGTTCTCGCCGCCCGACTGGTCGGGGCTCTCGCTGGCGGTCGGCGTCGCGCTGGCCGACGCGCTCGACCCCGCCTGCGACGTCGAGGGCGCCCGCATCGGCTTGAAGTGGCCCAACGACCTGATGCGCGTCGAGCCGGGCGAGCAGCCGCGCAAGATGGGCGGCATCCTGATCGAATCGGTGCCTGTCGGCCAGCAGCGCATGGCGGTGATCGGCGTCGGCCTGAACGTCGCGGCGCAGCCGGTGGCCGACGCGCAGCACGGCGTGGCCTTGCTGCACGAGTTCATTCCCGGCATCGATCCGCCGCACACGCTGGCGCGCATCGCGCGGCCGTGGGTCGAGGCGGTGCTGCAGTTCCAGCGCGAGGGCTTCGCGCCGTTCAAGGCGCGCTTCGAGCGCCGCGACTGCCTGCGCGGCCGCGTCGTCACCACCACGCTCGATGACCTGCCGCAGGGCGTGGCCGAAGGCATCGACGCCGGCGGTGCGCTGCTGCTGCGCGTGGGGCCCACGCTGCGCACGCTGGGCAGCGGCGACGTCAGCGTCCGCCCGGGGCCCGCGCCGTGATGCGCGGCCTGCTGATCGCGCTGGCGCTGGCCAACCTGCTGGTGTTCGCGTGGTCGCTCGACCTGCTGCCCGGCTTCGACCGCGGCCGCGAGCGCGAACCCGAGCGCTCGCAGCAGCAGGTGCAGCCCGACGCGGTGCAACTGATCACCCCCACGGCGGCGAGCGCGGCGCTGCAGGCGGCGGCCGTCCAGCGCCAGCACGGCAAGGCTGCGGCCATCCAGGCGACCGGTAAGCCGACGGCCGACCCTGGCACGACGGTGTGCCTCGAGGCCGGGCCGCTCGCGGCCGGCGAGGTGGCGGCGGCCGAGCGCGCTTTACGCGCGCTCGACCTGCCGGGCCTCGAGTGGACCCAGCAGCGCTCCGAGCGCGGCGGCTCGTACATCGTCTACCTCGGTCGCTTTGCCGACGACGCCGCGATGGCGCGCCGGCGCGACGAGCTGCGCCGCCAGCAGGTCACCGTGGAGGAAGTGCGCAACTCGCCCGATCTGCAGCCCGGCCTGCAGTTCGGCCGCTACGACACGCGCGCCGCCGCCGATGCCGCGCAGGCGCAACTGCTGCAGCAAGGCGTCAAGACCGCGCGCGTGGTCACCATCAGCAACCCGGTGGTGGTGACGCTGCTGCGCGTCGAACGCGCCGACGGCGCACTGGCGGCGAGCCTGGGGCACCTGACCCTGCCCCCGACCGGCGCCGCGTTCAGGCCCTGCACCGTGCCACAGTGAGCGCAACCGGCTCCGCGCGCAAGCGAGCGCGCGGCCGGGACGTTATGCGAAGCCTATGCCGCGCGCGAGGGCGCCGCCCGCCGCCGCGCGGGCGGCGCGCACAGGCCCACGCACGCCAGCGCGAGCAGCCCCAACCACGGCAGGGTGCTCGCACCGCCGCCCGCGTCGTCGGGTTCGAACGCGGTCGGCGCGCTCGACGCAACCTGCGCCTCGCCCGACGCCTCAGCGAGTTCGGGGTTGTCGAGCACTTCGGCCCCCTGCGCCGGCTGCACATAGGCGGCCGGATCGCGCGCGTAGAACAGCGCCTGCTCGGCGTCGAGCATGCCCGCGCCGCAGGTGCCGGTGCTGCACAAGCAGCTCGCCGCGTTGCTGGCCGAGCATTGCGCCAGCCACGGCGAGCGCACGTGCGGCCGCGCCGATGCCGCCAGCCCGTGCGCCAGTTGATCGACCGTCAGGCCGGGGTTGACCGACAGCATCAGCGCCGCGGTGCCGGCCACGATCGGCGCGGCGAAGCTGGTGCCGAAGCTGCGCGCGTAGATGCCTTCACCCGCCACCGTCGTGCCGGCGTTGTACAGCGTGAGCAGACCCCCATCGCTGATCCATGCGCCGACCGGGCCGCCGGCGTCGTCGCCACCGACGGTGGCCAACGTGACCTCGGGCCCGAAGCCCGAGTAGTGCGCCTTGAAGCCGTCGCGGTTGAGCGCGGCCACGGCGACCACGCCGCGGCAGTTGGCCGGCCGCGTCACCGCGCCCGGCACGTTGCCGGCGGCGGCCACCACCAGCACGCCGCGCGCGCGCACTTCGTCGATCGCGCTCTGGTAGGCGGTGCTGCACAGCTTGTTGCCGCCGAAGCTCAGGTTGATCACGCGCACCGGATTCGGGTTGTTCGGCAACCCGAACACCGGCAGGCCCGCGGCCCAGCGCATGCCGTCGACGATGTCGGCCACTTCGGCGCCGCACTTGCCGGCCACCCGCACCGGCACCAGGCGGGCGCTCCAGCCGACGGCGGCGACGCCCTCGCCGTTGTCGGTGCGCGCCGCCAGGATGCCGGCGACGATCGTGCCGTGCCACGAGCTGTCGTGCTCGGCGCAGTCGGCGAGCGTGGCGGTGGCGCGGTCGGACTGCGCCACCCAGTCGCCCGGGTCGCTCGGGTCGCTGTCGCGACCGTCGCCGTCGTTGGCCATCGCCGGGTCGCTGACCATGTCGACGCCGGGCAGCCATGCGCCGCTCAACTCGGGGTGCGCGGTGAGCCCGGTGTCGAGCACGGCCACCGGCACGTCGGCGCTGTCCGTGGCGGTGGCCCACGCGCGCTGCAAGTTGGGCACGCCGCGCAGCCGCGCGTCGATGGCGTTGGCGTCGCTGCCGCCGGCCGGCTGCAGCCACCACTGGCCCGCGGTGCCGGGGAAATAGGGATCGCTCGGCGTCGTGCTCTGCTGCAGCGACTCGCGGTCGTTGGGCTCGGCCCACGCCACCTCGGGCGACGCGCGCAGGCGCCCGAGCATCGCTTCGGTCTCGGCCGGCGAGAGCGCACGGCCGAAGTCGAGCACGTGCGCGGCGCGGCCTTGCGGCCGCACGGCGGCGCGCTGCGAAGCCAGCCCG
>JAJVIL010000098.1 GCA_022072045.1 Burkholderiaceae bacterium
GCATCGTCACCGGCTATCAGGGCGCCGAACGCGCCGTGCGCGGCGGCTACTACATCGTGCGCCAGAGCCACGCGCACGCGTGGGCCGAGGTCTGGCAGCCGCAGCGCGGCTGGCTGCGCGTCGACCGCACCGCGGCAGTGTCGCCCGACCGCGTGGCGTGCAGCCGCCCGCTCGAGCCTGCCGCCGGCATCGTGGCCGGTGCGCTGCGCACCGTCAGCCCCGAGTTGATGCAGCAGTTGCGCGACGGCTGGGAGGCGCTGAACAACCGCTGGAACCAGTGGGTGCTGAACTACTCGCGCACGCAGCAGTTCGATCTGCTCAAGGGGCTGGGCTTCAGCGCGCCCGACTGGTTCACGCTCGGCCTGATCGCGCTCGCGCTGGCGGTGACGGCGGCCGTCGCCGCCGCGGCGTGGGCGTTGTGGGACCGCCATCGCCAGGACCCCTGGCAGCGCCTGCAACGGCGAATCCGCGCCGCACTCGCCCCGCTGGGCGTGGTTTCGCGCACCTGCGACTCGCCGCGCCGCCTGGCGGCGCTGGTGCGCGAAAGCCTGGGTGATCGCAGCGACCTGCTCGCCTACGAGCTGGACGCACTCGACCGCGCTCGCTACGGGCCGCAGGCACGGCGGCGCCCCGATCCAGCGTGGTGGCAGCGCTTCGCGTTCGAGGCCTCGCGCCTGCGGCGCACGCGGCGCCGCCACGGCGCGTTGCCGTCGGGCTGATCGATGCGACGCCGCAATGCCGCGGCCCTGGCGCTGCTGTGCGGCGCGCCGGGCTGGTCGCTGGCGCGCCGCGGGCGCCAAGCCTACGGCCGGCGCGCCGACGTGCTGGCCGCCGCGCGATCGATCGCCGAGTCGTTGTCGCTCGATGCGCCATGGGTCGAGACCACGCTGGCAAGGGCGCGCTTCGCCCCCGACGTGGTTCGCCTCATCATGCCGGCGGCCGCGCCGTCGGCGCGCGACTGGAGCGCGTATCGCAGCCGCTTCGTCGAGTCGCGCCGCATCGAGGCCGGAGCGCAGTGGTGGCGCCGCCATGAAGACTGGCTCGAACGCGCCGCCGGGCGCTTCGGCGTGCCGGCGGCGATCGTGGTGGGTATCGTCGGCGTCGAGACCTACTTCGGCCGCGTCACGGGCCGCTTTCGGGTGCTCGATTCGCTGGCCACGCTGGCGTTCGATTTTCCGAGCGGGCGCAGCGACCGCAGCGGCTTCTTCCGCGCCGAACTCGGGCAGTTCCTGCGCCTGGTGCGCCGCGAAGGCTGGAACCCGACCGCGGTCACCGGCTCGTACGCCGGCGCCATGGGGATGCCGCAGTTCATGCCCAGCAGCGTGCTGAACTTCGCTGTCGACTTCGACGACGATGGCCGCGTCGACCTCCTCCGCAGCGGCGCCGACATCGTCGGCAGCGTCGCGAACTTCCTCGCCGAACACGGCTGGCGCCGCGACATGCCGACCCACTACGCGGTCGAGCCGCCGCCGGCCACCGTCGAGCGCGCGCTGCTGCTGGTGCCCGACATCGTGCCCAGCTTCAGCGCGGCGCAGATGGCCGAGCGCGGCGCGCGCCTCGACGATGCCGCGCAGCGACACGACGGCCCGCTGGCGCTGATCGAGTTGCTCAACGGCGAAGCCGCGCCGAGCTACGTGGCCGGCACGCAGAACTTCTATGCGCTGACGCGCTACAACGCGTCGAGCTATTACGCGATGGCGGTGATCGAACTCGCGCAGGCGGTGGCCGCCGCGCGCTGACGAGCGCCGCCGCACGCCTTCGCGCTGCCGGGCTCCTTCGCATCATCGCCGCGCCTGCGCGGGCGTGCGCGCCGAAGCCTCATCGGCAGCGACCGGCTGCTCGCTCCAGTGCCAGTAGCGCCGCCTCGCCTCGCGTGCGCACTGCCAGGCGCCATCGAGCCACGTCCACGCGCCACAACGGTCGCTGCGCACCAGCGCGATGCCGCGCGACAGGTAGCGCGCCTGCACCGCGGGCGCCGGGTGGCCGAAGCGGCTGCGGTAGCCCGCCTGCACGATCGCCACCGTTGGCCGCACCGCGTCGACGAAGGCGTCGCTCGACGAGGTCTTGCTGCCGTGGTGCGGCAGCAGCAGCAGCGTGCTGCGCAGCGCCGGCCCGAGGCGCGCCACCAGCGCGGCCTCCTGCGCGGCCTCGATGTCGCCGGTGAGCAGCGCGCTGCGGCCGGCAGCGTCGATCACTCGCAGCACGCACGACAAGGCGTTGGGCTTGCCTGCCGCGGCATAGTCGGCCTCGACCGGGTGCAGCACCTCGAACGCCACACCGTCCCATTGCCAGCGTTGGCCGGCGCTGCAGCGCCGATGGGTCGACACGCCGGCGAGCAGCGGATGGTCCTCGGCCAGCGACGTGCTCCAGCTCGCCACCGGCAGCGCCGTGCGAACCGACGCGGCACCGCCGACGTGGTCGCTGTCGCGATGACTCAGCATCAGCAGGTCGATGCGTCGCTCGCCGCGCGCGTGCAGCAGCGGCACGATGATGCGTTGCCCGGCGTCGGCATCGCGCGCATAGGCCGGGCCGGTGTCGTACAGCAGCAGGTGCGATCGCGTGCGCACCAGCACCGCGGTGCCCTGCCCGACGTCGAGCACCGCCAGCTCGAAGCGCCCGGGCAGCGGGTGCGTCACCGCGGGCAGCAACAGCGGCGCCGCCAGCGGCAGCGCCAGCGCGCGCAGCCGCCACGGCAGCGGCAGCAAACCGAGCAGCGCCGCCGCCAACCCCGCGACGATGGCCCACGTCGGCGCCGCCGGCGCGCTCCACACCGCTGCGGGCGACGCCGTCAAGGCCTGCAACAGCGCGATCAGCGCTGCCGTTGCCGCTGCCGCGGTCTGCCACAGCCAGGGCACGGCGACCCCGGCCAGCGACAGCGGCGTGACGATCAGCGTCACCCACGGAATCGCCACCAGGTTGGCGACGAACCCGATCAGCGACACCTGGTGGAAGAACGCCAGCGACAGCGGCGCCAGCCCGAGCGTGGCAGTCGCCTGCTTGCGCAACGCCGCGCGTGCCTGCGCCATCGCGCCGGGCGGCGACGCGTCCGGTTGCAGCGGATCGCTGGCCATCAACAGGCCGACCGCCGCGAACGACAGCCAGAATCCGGCCTGCAGCAGCGCCCACGGGTCGGCCGCGGTCACCACGACGGCCGCTGCCAGCAGCACCAGCGGCCAAGGCCAGTGCACTCCGCGCGTGCGCAGCGCCACCGCGGCGGTAAGCATCAGCAGCGTGCGTTGCGCCGGTACGCCGAAGCCAGCCAGCAGCGCATAGAGCGCCGCCGCCAGCAACCCGCCGGCATGTCCGGCGTGCGGCGCCGGCCACCGCAGGCACGCGCGGGTGCTGCGACGCCAGCCCCACGCCACGACGCCGCCGGCGAGCCACGCGAACATCGTGATGTGCACGCCGCTGATGCTCATCAGGTGAGCCACACCGGCATCGCGGAAGAGATCCCAGTCGCCGCGGGCGATCGCCGCCTGGTCACCCACCGCGAGCGCGGCCAGCACGCCGGCGATGCGCGCGTCGCCCACGCGCAGCAGCAGCGCATCGCGCACCGCCTGGCGGGCGCGCTCGATCGGCCGCCAGGCGCCGCCGTCGAGCCGTCGTGGCTGTGGTCCGGCCACCGTGTTGCGCACGCTGCCGGTGGCGCCGAAGCCCTGCTCGAACAGCCGCAGCTCGCCGTCGAATCCGTGGGGGTTCATCGCCGCGTGCGGCCGGCGCAGGCGCAGCGGAAGCTGCCAGCGCTGCCCCGCGCGCAGGTCGACCTGCGGCGCGGCCAGCGCGCCGTCGTCGCCGGTGTGCGACCACGACAACGCGAGCAGCCGCGGCAACGACACCGCGCGATCGTCCAGCGTTGCCGACTCCACGGCGAAGACGAAGCGCACGCCGTCGCCGGCGAGTTGCGGCATGCGGTCGATGCTGCCGGTGACCAGCAGATTGCGGCTCTCGAGCGCGGGCGAGAGCTGGCCGTCGAGCCGCTGCTGCGCGCGCCATGCGGTGGTGGCGAAGGCCGTCAGCGCCAGCGCCGCGCACAGCAGCACGTGGCGCGTGCGCCACCGCGAGACGAGCGCCAGCGCCACGCCCGAGCAGCCGGCCGCGGCACACGCGAGATTCGCAGCCACCGGCCACAGCGTGGGCTGCTGCAGTTGCAGGGCCGCGCCGGCGATCCAGGCCAACATCGCCGTGGCCCACCGCCACCCCGGGTCGCTGCCGGATGTCCGCATCGACTGCAGTTTAGGGGCGTGCCGAGCCCTCCAGAGGTCGCTCGGCGCGTCGAGGGTCGAGGCTCCCGGCAGTCGGTGCGGCCGTCGTCGTGCGGGGCCAGCCACAGCGGCACCAGGCGAGCCGCCACCGACCCGAATGCGCCCAGCCGCGGCACGCCCGAAGCGACGGAGCCATCCGCTCGCCCATTCGAAGGGCGTCGCGCCGCGCGCCGCAGCGCCGGCAACGAGCCGGCCCACGGCGCGGTACCATGGCCGCCCCTTCCCACTGCAAAGCCGTCCCATGTCCGCATACGACCGTCTGCAAGCGCTGGGCATCACGTTGCCGCCGGTGGCCGCTCCCGCGGCGGCCTATGTGCCGTTCGTGCGCAGCGGCTCGCTGCTCTTTCTCTCGGGCCACATCGCGCGGCGCGACGGCAAGCCCTGGGTGGGCCAACTCGGCAACGGTGTGGCCACGGCCGAAGGCAAGGCCGCCGCGCGCGCGGTGGCGATCGAGCTGATGGGCACGCTGCACGCGGCGCTGGGCGACCTCGGCAAGGTCAGGCGGATCGTCAAGCTGCTCGGCCTGGTGAACAGCGCGCCCACCTTCACCGAGCACCACCTAGTGATCAACGGCGCCTCGGAACTGCTCGGCGAGGTGTTCGGCGACGCCGGCGCGCACGCGCGCTCGGCGTTCGGCGTGGCGCAGATCCCGCTGGGTGCGTGCGTCGAGATCGAGCTGATCGCCGAAGTCGCGTGAGCCATCGGTCGGTGCACTGCGCACGCCGCGTGCCGGCGAGCCCTCGATGAGCCGCACGGTCTTCGCGTTCACGCTGCTGGCCTCGCTCGCTGCCCTCGCCGCTGCGCTGGTGAGCCAGTATGCGTTCGACATGCAGCCGTGCCCGTGGTGCGTGCTGCAACGGCTGATCTTCGCCGCGCTGGCGCTGGTGGGCCTGCTCGGCGTGTTGTGGTCGGCGCGCGTCGGCCGCCGCCTGATGGCGGCGCTGGGCATCATCCTGGCTGCGCTCGGAGTCGCGTCGGCGCTGTGGCAGCACGTGGCTGCGGCGCACTCGACGTCGTGCAATCTCACGCTAGCCGACCGCATCATCTCCGGCGCGCAGCTCGATGCGTGGCTGCCGCAGGTGTTCGCGGCCACGGCTTCTTGTGCCGACGCCGCGGTGCGGCTGCTCGGCCTGCCCTACGAGTACTGGAGCCTGGCGCTGTTTGCGCTGCTCGGCGTGTTGCTGGTGATTGCGCTGTTGCAGCGCGGCCGCTGAATCGCCGACCCGACGCTCGCGGTCATGAATCTGCCAATCGCACGGCGCGCTGCGGCGCCGTGTTGACCTCGAGCGAGAACACATCGGGCCGCGAATAGTGGCCCACCGGATCGAAATCCATCTGCGCCGCACCGATGGCCGACAGGTCCAGCTCCGCAGTGAGCAGCGCGTCGTCGCCGAATACCGGCCCGGCCAGCAGCTTGCCCAGCGGGTCGTAGATGGCGCTGCCGCCACGCATCAGCACGTTGTCGGGCGTCTCGGGCAGGCGGTTGTTCATGCGGTCGGACGGGAACTGCGAGCGCCGCAGGTGCTGGCAGGCAGAGAGCACGAAGCAGCGCCCTTCGAGCGCGATGTGCTGCAGCGTCGACTGCCAGGTGTCGCGGTCGTCTGCGGTGGGCGCGCAGTAGATCGCCACACGCTGCTGGTACATCGCCATGCGCAGCATGGGCATGTAGTTCTCCCAGCAGATCACGGCGCCCAGCTTGCCCCAGGGCGTGTCCACCGCGCGCAGGGTGGAGCCGTCGCCGAACCCCCACACCAGGCGCTCCAGCGCCGTGGGCATCAGCTTGCGGTGCTTGCCGATCACGCGGCCCTGCGGGCCCAGGTACACCGCCGTGCAGTACAGCGTACCGCCGTCGCGCTCGATCACGCCGACCACGGCATGCAAGCCGTGGCGCGCGCAGGCGTCGGCCAGTTGAGCGAGCTCGGGGCCATCGACTCCGACCGCGGCGTCGTAGTAGCGTTTGAACTCGGCGCGCCCCTGGGGCGTGCGTCCGCCCAGGTAGATGTGGAAGTCGGCGCCCTTGGGGTAGCCGCCGATGAAGGCCTCGGGAAAGACGATCAGTTGCGCGCCCTGGCGGGCGGCCTCGGCCATCAGTGCCAGCGCACGCTCGACCGTGGCGGGGGTGTCGAGCAGCACCGACGCGCTCTGCACCACCGCAGCCGTCAGCTTGCCGGTGCTCATCGCGCGCCCTTCGCGGCGGGGGCGATGACAGGTCGTTGCAGCATGCGGATCTCCTTCGGTGGGTCGTTGACGCAGGCTCGATCATCGCGCAAGACCGCCCCGGTTCGCCGCGGCTCGCGTCGACGAAGGGCGCGCGTGCCGGCGCGCCGGGGCACGGGAAATGCGCCGCGCTGTCCAAGCGGCGCGGAACTGCGCGGCGCAGAAACCGCTCTCAGGCTTTCGAGTGGCGCGTACGACCGCGCTGCGCGTGGCGCCACGAAGAATCGGCGCGGATTGCGTTCGTGCTGACTTGACTCCTCGGTGACAAGTCAGGAGCCGCTCGCACGCGCAGCTCGATCGACGCGTTGGCGTCGAAGCAAGAACACAACCGAGATTCGTGCACGCATGAGCGATTCGACCGACCTGCTCCAGGTGCCGCTGGGCGCGATGGAGTCGATCGTGCCGCCCGACGATCCGCGACGGCGCCAGTTCCTCGGCGCGGTCGGCGGTGCCGCCGGCGTGGCGGCGGCCGCGCTGTTTGCCTACATCGTGGTCGACAACATGAACCCCGGCAAGGCCGTCGCGGCGATGGGCGCGCCGGTCGATGTCGACGTCAGCAAGATGGAGCCGGGGCAGTTGATCCTGATCGAGTGGAAGAAGAAGCCGGTCTGGGTCTTGCGACGCGACAAGCGCGCGCTGGACACGCTGTCCGACCCCGACTTGCTGCGACGCCTGAAAGACCCCAAAAGCCGCCAGGCACAGCAGCCGGGCGAGGAGTTCGTCAACGGCAACTTTCGCGCGCTCGACCCCGAATACTTCATCGCCGTTGCGCTGTGCACGCACTTGCAGTGCATCCCGAGCTACCGCCCGACGCCGCACACGGTGACGCCGTGGTGGTTCGGCGGCTTCCACTGCGCATGCCACGGTTCGCTGTACGACCTCGCGGCGCGCGTCATCGAAGGGTCGCCGGCGCCGCTGAACATGCCGATCCCGCCGTACTACTGGGCCAGCAAGACCGTCGCCCGCGTCGGCCTGGGCGATGCGAACGGCGCGCTGCAGAGCTGGGAACCCTCGATCTGGTGAAACCGATGCCGCGCGGTCGCACCGGATTGCTGACTCTGCTGGCTTGGTTCGCGCCGGCGTCGGCTGCGCTGGCGGCGACCGATTACCTGGGTGTCGTGCCTCCCAAGGCAGCGCAGCCGCCCGCCGCAGTGGCAACCTGCGCGGCCTGCCACGGCGCCACCGGAACTGCGATCGCGCCGGCGTTTCCGAACCTCGCGGGGCAGAACTACGGCTATCTGCTGAAGGCGCTCGAGGATTTCCGCACCGGCCGGCGCAAGAACGCGACCATGACGCCGATGATCGCGACGGTGCCCGTGGGGCCGGACAACGCGAATCTGAAGCAGCTCGCGGCGTACTTCTCCGCGCAGCGGCTCGATGAAGCCAAGACCTCGGGTGCGGCCGCCGGACCGCTCACCCTGGAACAGGCGCAGGCAGGCTACCGGCTCTACTTCCAGGGCCATGCGAAGGCCGACGTACCGTCTTGCGTGGCCTGTCATTCGATGAGCGGCGAAGGCGATCCTTCGATGGCGGTGCCGCGCTTGGCGGGACAGAACGCCGCGTATCTGGTCTCGCAGCTCCAGCAGTTCGCCGCCGGTACGCGCGCAACGGCGCCCGACCACGTGATGGCCAAGATCGCCAAGCGGCTGACCGCACCCGAGATGCAGAACGTCTCGGCCTACCTGGAGCACATGCGCCCGAGCCTGCTGCCGGGCGGCGGCCCGACGTCTTACGCGCAGTTCGTCCAGGCCAATCCCGGTGGCGGCGTGCCGGGGATCCCGGCGGCCGAGATCGCGGCATCCAGGTAGCCGCCAACACCCCGGCGCCGCAGCGAAAGGCGAAGGCAGCGATGGCATCGCAGACCACAGGCTCCTGGTGGAACGATCGACTGCCGATCCGGGCGGCCTGGCGCTCGCAGTTGACGAACTATCCGGCGCCCAAGAACTTCAACTTCTGGTACTTCTTCGGCTCTTTGCTGCTGCTGGTGCTGGCCACGCAGTTGGCCAGCGGCGTGTTCCTCGCGATCCACTACCAGCCCAACCCCGATCTGGCGTACTGGTCGGTGCTGCTCACCATGATGCGCGATACGCACTGGGGCTGGCTGATCCGCTACATCCACACCACCGGCGCCACGGCGTTCTTCGTGCTGCTGTACCTGCACATGTACCGCGGCATCCTGTACGGCTCGTACAAGCGCCCGCGCGAGCTGGTGTGGATCTTCGGCGTCACCATCTACCTGGTGCTCTCGGCCGAGTCGGTGCTGGGCTACCTGCTGCCCTGGGGGCAGATGTCGTACTGGGGATCGACCGCGGTGATGAACTTCGCCACCGCGATCCCCGGCATTGGCAACGACATCGCGACCTGGTTGCGCGGCTCGTTCGTGGTCGGCCTGCCGACACTGAACCGCTTCTTCGTCTTCCACGTCTTCCTGATCCCGTTCGTCCTGGTCGCGGTGATCCTGCTGCACGTGATCGCGCTGCACCAGGTGGGGTCGAACAACCCCGACGGCATCGAGATCCACGACCACCGCGGCAAGAGCGGGTGGCCGGTCGACGCGGTGCCTTTCCAGCCGTACTTCACCGTCAAGGATTCGGTCGGCGTCGGCGTCTTCCTGCTGATCTTCTTCTGGTTCGTGTTCTTCGCGCCGCAAGGCGGCGGTGTCCTGATCGACAAGCTCAACTACACGCCGGCCAATCCGATCCAGACGCCGCCCGACATCCACCCGCTGTGGTACTTCCTGCCGTACTACGCGGTGCTGCGCGGCATTCCCGAGAAGTTCTATGGCGTGCTGGCGTTCGCCTTCGTCTTCGTGATGCTGTTTGCGCTGCCGCTGCTCGATCGCAATCCGATCCGATCGATTCGCTACCGCTCGACGCTGTACAAGCTCAATGTCATCGTGCTGCCGCTCGTCTTCGTCTGGATGGGCTTCATCGCATCGGGCAGCGCCACCGAGCGGAACATGGTCTACGGCATGCACGTGACCGAAGTGCTGTACTGCACGTTCTGGTTCCTGCCGTACTTCAACAAGCCGCGGCCGCGCTGGGTCACCGTGGCGTGGTTCGTGGTGTTCGAGGCGCTGATCTGGCTGATCGATTTCTGGATGTTCGCCACCCACGCGCACGGCTGGGCGCTGATGGTGCGCACGACCTGGATCCCGGCGCTGTACGTGGCGATCGTGATGCTGTCGGCTCTAGCCTGGCCCCGCCTGGCGCACGACGCCCCGCGGCTGCCCGAGCGCCTTACCGCGGGCGGCTTGCTCCATTGAAAGGGCCATGCGATGCCAGCGACGAACCGATGCCCGACCGATCTTCTGGTGACGACCGCGCTGACGCTGGCGGCCCTGATGTTCGCCGGCGACGCGTTGGCACAGCCCGCCGACACGCAGCCGCCGCTGGCGCACGTGCAGATCGACGCCCACGATGTCCAGGCCGTGCGCACCGGCGCGTTGGTCTTCATGAGCCAGTGTCTGGCCTGCCACAGCCTGCAGGGCGAGCGCTTCGAGGGGCTCGGCAAGCTCACCGGCCTGAGCCAGCAGGAAGTCGCGCGAACGCTCAAGATCAGCAGCCGCTCGATGCTCGACACCATCGAGACGCCGATGCCCGCGGCGCTCGCCAAGAGCTACTTCGGCGTGACACCGCCCGATCTGACGTACGAGATCCACCTGCGCGGTGCGGACTGG
>JAJVIL010000108.1 GCA_022072045.1 Burkholderiaceae bacterium
TCATGGACTTCCCCTTCCGCAGGTGGTTGATGGAAACGAACACTTCCCATCGTGGCACTTCGATGCCGTACTCCGCCTCACCGCGGGCACCTCGGGACGGGGAAGTCCCTTTCATTCGTTAGGCATCACGTTCAACCGGCCAGTTTTTCGACAATCTGCCCTGAGGCCCTTATGTCCGCGTTTGTCATCTTCGACGTCGATATCCGAAATCCCGAGAGGTACCAGGACTTCATGCGCCAGGTCAAGCCTGCGCTGGAGTCCGCAGGTGCCCGCTACCTGGCCCGAGGCGGTCCGCACAAGATCCACGAAGGTGACTGGTCTCCACGCCGTATCGTGCTGATCTCGTCTCCGTCTGTCCAAGCATGGGAGTCCTTCTACAACGGTCCTGTGTATCAAGGGCTCAAGGCGGTGCGCGACGAATGCAGTTCCGCCCGCCTCGTGTGCGTGGAAGGTCTAACGCAGTGATGCCTAACCCGTCGTTGCACCTGACTGGCTACAGCGGGCTTCGCCCGCTTCCGCCAGCAGGTGAACTCCAACGTTAGGCATATCGCATGCAACTGAGCACGACCACCATCGCCGTAATCGTCGTTGCGGTCATTCTCGTCGCGCTGGTGTTGTTGCTTCGTCGGCCCGGCACGCGTCGCAGCCCCTCCCGCGGCCCGAACAATCTCCACTTCGTGTGCGCAGGGTGCAAGGGGCAATTCACCCATACAAAGCGCACGGTCGGTGCCTGGGAGCGCGGCTCACGGAGGTTCTTCTGCAATTCTTGCCACCAGTCCTGGCGTCAGGCTAACCCTGGTGCACCTGCAGTTCCGAGTGCGCCTCGCGTAGCCCAGGGTCGGTCGTCAACGCGGGGTGTCGTACCCGCGCGCAGCGGCTGCATGTCGGTCATCGTCGTGGTGGCGGCTCTGCCCTTACTGCTCTACGCCGTGGCCCGATATGCCTAGCCCGTCGTTGCACCGGACGTGCTACGGCTGGCTGCGCCAGCCTCCGCCCGCGGGTGAACTCCAACGTTAGCCAGCAGCAATACAGCACAGCATTGCCACACTGTATCCCACGTGATACAGTGCTTGCGTGCTCGAAGTTCGCCAAACCGCAGCCTATGCCGCTTGGTTCGCGGCGCTGCGAGATCGAGCGGCGAAGGTCCGCATCGATATCCGTATCCGCCGGCTTTCGCTCGGCAACCCGGGTGACGTCAAGCCAGTTGGTGAGGGCGTATCGGAACTTCGGGTGGACTACGGCCCTGGCTATCGCGTGTACTTCATTCAGAAGGGCGGCGAATACGTCGTCTTACTCGCTGGCGGCGACAAGGCGACTCAAGACCGAGACATCCGTCTGGCCAAGGCACTGGCTCGAGATCTTTAGGAGTTCGAAATGCCCAAGACTGTCACTTCTCGGTGGGATCCGGCAGAACACCTCAATACTGAGGCAGACATGGCCGCCTATCTGGAAGCAGCGCTGGAGGAGGGTGACTCTGCTCTTGTCGCAGCCGCGCTCGGTGACATCGCACGAGCAAAAGGCATGTCGCATGTTGCGCGGGAAGCCGGCCTCGGTCGCGAGAGTCTGTACAAAGCACTCTCGCCCGGCGGCAACCCAGAGTTCGCCACCATCCTCAAGGTAGTTGCTGCCCTTGGTCTGCAGTTGCATGCTGCGCCCGCGAGTGAGAAGGCTGCTGGCTAACCCGTCGTTGCACCTGACTGGCTACAGCTGGCTGCGCCCGCTTCCGCCAGCAGGTGAACTCAAACTACAAGGGCTTCCCCCGAAGTCAAGCGAAAGAAGCCGTTAGGCCCCGGATGCCACGATCGCCGCTGCTCTGGCCGTCTGTTGCAACCCCTGCCGCAGAGATTCAGGCGATCAAGGACCTAAACGCGCATCTGTGCGGCCTTGAGTTCAGCTTACAGGCGTGGGAAGCAGCATTGCTTCTTTACCAGATGGCGAAGCATCCTCCACCATCTATCTCCCACCAAGTCGCGAGCCGCTGGCGGTTCATCGCTTGCAACGAGTGCGTCATGGTGCTCTATCATCTTCGGCATCGCTTTGAGAAGGTTCGCTCGATGCGCCTTCGTGCATGCCCTTCGTTGCAGCCGTACATCGATCCTTCACGAATGCGGGCCGCATCCAAGTGGCTCGACGAATACTTCCCAGATATCGAGGCGCTTCGGCATGCTTGCGCGCACAAGGGCGAGAATGAGGCTCACTCGGATGTGCACGCACCGGACGGGCGCTTTGCACTCACGGGGTTTCGGGAACCGGATCAGTTCAGTGCTCCGTACGAGGGCAAGCTCCGATACCTTGCCATCACTGACCAGTCGCTCCAAAGAATTGGCGAAGTTGTCGCAGAGTTCTTCGGGGCATTCGAGCGCGCGGCCTCGGAACTCGAAAGGCAAGGACACCTTGAATGAACCAGCGTCCGCCGAGGCCTCTTGAGAAACACCCCTGCAAGTGCTTGATTTCATGAGAGTTGTTTAGGCGGCGAGGGCTGCTGGCACGAGTTCCATGCCAAGTTGTCTGGCGCGCAAGGTGAGGTGGCGGTCGACGCGCTCTTTGTAGCGTTGCTCGTAGTACAGCTGGCCGTGGTCGACGAATTCCTCGCCGCGGGTCATCATCACGTAGACCAGCCGAGCGAGTTTGTGTACGGTGGCGGTCACGGCGCGGGGTTTGTCCATGCGCGCGAGCATTCGTCGGTGGTACGCGCCCAGGGCTGATTTGCTGCTGCGCAGTGCGGCGGCCGCCAACTTCAGCGCCTGCGCTGCACGGTTGGCGCTGCGCTTGCTGGCCGCACCCAGCACCTTGCCGCCGCTGATCTTCGTGCCGGGGCACAGGCCGAGCCAGGAGGCGAAGTGCTTGACGCTGGGGAAGCGGCTGAGGTCGGGGCCGATCTCGCTCAAGACGACCAGCGCCGTGCTCACGTCGATGCCGTCGATGCGCGTGAGGTCCACCCCGGCGACCTTGTACAGGTGATCGCGCACGTCGAACTTCGGCGCGTTGCGGTTGGTGCTGCGCTTGTTGGCCTTGGCGGGGCTGCGCTCATGCGTGTGCAGCGCGCGCAGGCAGCGCTGCATCTGGGCGTCGCACTCGGCCAGCTGGGCGCCGCAGAAGTCGAACGCGTCCAGTGCCTGCTTCAGCGCGAACAGGTGCTCGGCTCTCCAGTTGCCCTGCAGGCTCTTGGCGATCTCCTGCTCGTCGGCCTTGATTCTGAAGTCCCGGTAGCTGGCCAGCTCTTGCGGGTCGCGCTCACCGGCGACGATGGCGCGCAGGATCTTCTGCCCCGTCACGCCGACCACGTCGCTGATCGCCGAGCCCACGTCGATGCCCGCCGCGTCCGGGTGCATCACGCTCAAGCCGCCGCGGCTGATCCTGCGATTGCGAGGAGCGGGTTCTGTCGGGCAAGTTCGGTGACGCGTACGCAGCGTTCACCTCCCGCGTCAGGAGATGGCTCTAGACCGTGCGGCTCCTTTCGTACGATGCGGACCGCGGGCAAGATCCGATCCGTTGTTTCGATCGCCTTGCCGCGCCATTGAATCGGTGAATCCGTGTCGCCATCGTTCCTCTACCTCGGCATGTTCTTCGGCTGCCTCGGCATGGGCTGCTGCGTGTACGGGCGCCGGCAGCGTGCCTTGATTCCGCTTCTGTGCGGTCTGCTTCTCATCGTCGTGCCCTACTTCATCTCGAACAGCTTCGTGCCCGCCGCCGCTGGCGTGGCATTGGCAACCCTTCCGTTCTTCACCGGGGTCTGAAGGCGTGTCGCAGCGCAGCGTGATTCGGCTCGTGGCGTTGGTCGAGGCGTTCAAGGGCGTGGTCGTGATCCTGGCTGCGACGGGCCTGCTGTCGCTGGTCCACAAAGACTTGCCCGCCATCGCCGAGCGGCTGGTGGCCCACGCGCATCTGAACCCGGCGGCCAAGATTCCCCGCATCTTCATCGAAGCCGCCGGCCACCTGCAGAACTCCGGCCTCGTCCTGCTGGCGCTCGGCGCGGCGGCGTATTCGCTCTTGCGCCTGGCCGAGGCCTACGGCCTGTGGTACGAGAGGGCCTGGGCCGAAGTGCTTGCCGCGGTCAGCGGCGCTGTCTATGTGCCCATCGAGCTGTTCGAGCTGATTCACCGTCCCAACTGGCTGGGGTCGACGATCCTCGCCATCAACGTCATCATCGTGGCGATCATGGTGCGTGCTCTGGTGGTACAACGGCGCGGGCCGCACGGCCCGGCCACCTAGGTTTCTTTTCACCGCGACACCATGCAACTCGTGCGGCCAACCGAAGCGCACCTCGCGAGCTACCGTGCGGCGCTCGAGCGTGGCTGGTCGGCCGACAATCTGCGCGGCGCCGTGGCCGCGGCGGAGGAGCTGGAGCGCATTGCCGCCGATGCGCCCGCGTTCATCGCCAGCCTCGAAGACCGCGAGGCGCGGGGCGAGCCGATCACCCTGCCCGACGGGTCCAAAGTGCCGCGGCTGCCGGGATTCAGGCGCTGGATGTGGGACGGCGAGTTCTGCGGCAGCATCGGCCTGCGCTGGCAGCCGGGCACGGCGGCGCTTCCGCCGCATTGCCTGGGCCACATCGGCTATGCGGTGGTCCCCTGGAAGCAAGGGCTCGGCCACGCCAAGTCGGCGCTGGCGCAGATGCTGTCGCACGCCAGGGCCCTCGGCCTGTCGTACGTCGAGATCACCACCGAGCCCCACAACGCGGCATCGCAGCGCGTCATCGTCGCCAACGGCGGCGTGTTCGTCGAGCCGTTCACCGCACCCGCCTCGCTGGGCAGCAAGCCGGGCCTTCGCTATCGCATCGTGCTCGGGCCGCGCGCGCCCGAAGGCATCGTGCCGGCGCACTGAATGAAGCCGCGCCGCCTGCCGGGCGCAGCCCCGGGCTCGATCGTCATCGCGGTGCACGCCAAGCCGCGCTCGCCGGCCAGTGCCCTGCAGCGCCAGCCCGACGGCACCTGGGTTGCCCGGCTGGTCTCGCCGCCGATCGACGGCAAGGCCAACGAGGAGCTGGTGAGCCTGGTGGCCCGGCACTTCGGCTGCGCCAAGTCGGCCGTGTCGGTGAAGTCGGGAGCGTCGGGGCGCATCAAGCGCGTGCGCATCGACGGCGTGCCGGCCGGCCTCGTGGCGCCGCGCGACGCTTGACCACCGCGCGCCGGCGCGACAGCATCGCCACCATGGAACTGCACACCTGGGTGATCTACCTGCTGGCGGCGATCGGTCTGTCGCTCTCGCCAGGGCCTAACGGCTTGCTCGCGCTGACCCACGGCGCGCTGCACGGCCGGCGCAAGGCGCTGTACACCGTGGCCGGCGGCGCCTGCGGCTTCGTGATCGTGATCGCGGCGTCGATGTTCGGCATCGGCGCCCTGCTGCAGGCGTCGCTCGGCTGGCTCACGGTGATGAAGTGGGTCGGCGGCCTGTACCTGGTGTGGCTCGGCATCCAGGTGTGGCGCTCGCCACCCATCGGCATGGTGCCGCACGGTGCGGTGGCGCCGCGGGCGCCGTGGTCGCTGTTTCGCCAGGGCGCGCTGTCGGCGCTCACCAACCCCAAGGGGCTGCTGTTCTTCGCTGCATTCCTGCCGCAGTTCGTCGACCCGCAGCGCAGCCTGTGGCTGCAGTTCGTGATCATGGCGTCGACCTTCGCGGTGATCGAGATCGTCACCGAGCTGTTCATCGCCAGCATGGCGCACCGCATCAGCCCTTGGCTGCAGCGCGTGGGCAAGCGCTTCAACCAGGCGTGCGGCGGCGTGTTCGTCGCCATCGGCGCCGCGCTGCCGCTGCGCAGTTGAAGCCGCCGGGTCAGGGTTCGCGCAGGCGTTCGATCAGCGCCATCGCGGCGGCGGGCGCCTTCTCCTTGTCGGCGCTGATGAAGAACACGAACACGTCGCGCGGCTTCGCGGGCGGCGCGCCCGTCAGCGCTTCGACTCGCGGCAGCGCCGTCGGCTCGCCGCCATCGCGCCAGGCGCGCGCACACGCGGCCAGTTGCGCCAGCGCCTGCGGGGCGATGCCTTCGGGCAGCGACTTGTCGGCGCGCATCGTGCGCACGTAGACGAACTCGCCGCTCAGGTCGGCGAACGACGGGTAGTCGGGCGAGTCGGTGAACACCGTGGCCACGCGGTGCCGGCGCGCGAGCGCAAGGTAGGCCGGGGTCTTGAAGCTCTCGTGCCGCACTTCGACCGCATGGCGCAGCGGCACGCCCGCAGCCGCCGGCGGCAGCTGCTGCACAAAGGCCTCGAAGTCCTCAGCGTCGAAGCGCTTGGTCGGCGCGAACTGCCAGACGATCGGACCGAGCTTGGGCCCCAGCTCGGCGATGCCGCTGCCCACGAAGCGGGCGATCGAATCGCCCGCCTCCGCAAGCACGCGCCGGTTGGTGGCGTAGCGCGTGGCCTTGAGCGTGAAGACGAAGCCCTCGGGCGTCTGCTCGCGCCACTTGGCGAAAGTGGCCGGGCTCTGCAGGCTGTAGTACGTGCCGTTGACCTCGATCGCCGTCAGGCGGCGGCTCGCATACTCGAGCTCGCGCGCGATCGGCCAGCCGGCCGGGTAGAAGTTGTTGCGCCACGGCTCGAACGTCCAGCCGCCGACGCCGACTCGAATCGTTGCCGTTGTCGCGGTGCCATCCATCGGCGCGATGCTAACCGCCGGCGGCTGCAACATCGTGAAGCACACCGCGCTGGCACACGCCGGTGCTCGGGCCCACAATGGTCGCAACGTGGATTGCGGTGCGGCGCCGATGCCGCGTCGGCCGACAGTATCGATGAGGAATGCGACGATGCGGATTGCCAAACCCCTGCTGGCCGGCCTTGCGCTCGTGGCATGGAGCTGGCCGGCGAGCGCCGGCGTCGAGTCGACCGTGCACAAGGCGGCCTCCGGCGCGTCGTCGGTGGCCGGCAAGGTCGAGCGCGCCGTCAAGCGCGGCGTCGACGCGGGCATCCACGGCGTCGAGCGCGGCACCAAGGCGGCCGGGCGGGCAGTCAACGCCGGTGCCAAGAAGATCGGCATCCCGGTCGGTGCCTCGGTGCCCGCCGCGGCGCCCAACGGCGACATGCCGCGGCGCTGACGCGACGAGCCACTCGTCGTTGCGAAGCGTTGACGTGGAGCCCGCCGCCGGCGGCTTCGCGCCTGCATTGCGCACGGTTTGGGCGGCGACGCGGTCACGAGGCACTGCCAACAGGCCCTAAGATGCCGCATGCGGCAACGCGGTCTTCGAGCGAGCGAGTGAGCGACCCCCGATACACCGCCTGCTGCCTGTGCGGCGGCGTGAGGCTCCAGTTGCATGCCGAGCCCGGGCCGATCCTGGTCTGCCACTGCGCGAAGTGCCGCAAGGCGCAAGGCGGCCCGTTCGCCACCCACGCATCGCTGCCGGCGGCGGCGCTCGACGTGGTCGAAGGCGCCGAGCTGCTGGCCAACTACGAGTCTTCGCCGGGGGTGCACCGCATGTTCTGCAAGCGCTGCGGCTCACCGCTGTTCAGCACGCGCGCCGACGAACCCGACGTGGTGCGAATCCGTGTGGGCATCATCGACGGCACGCTGCGCACGCGGCCGAGCGCGCACCTCTACGTCGGCCAGATGGCCAACTGGTGGCGCATCGACGACCATCTGCTGCGCTTCGAGACCGAGTAGGTGCGCCCGGCCCGCACGAGCGCGCCGCTGCGGGCAGAATCGGTCCGCTTGCTGCCCGAGGAGCCGCCCATGCTCGACCTGCCCACCCTGCAGAAGGTACTCGACCCGCTGTTTCCCGGGCTGCTGGGTCTGCGTCTGCTCGAGCTGGCGCCCGAGCGGGTGCTGGCCGAGCTGACCGTGCGACCCGATCTGTGCACCGCAGGCGGCGTGATGCACGGCGGCGCGCTGATGGCATTTGCCGACACGCTCGGCGCGGTCGGCACCGTGATCAACATGCCGGCGGGCAAGCGCACGACCACCACCGACTCGAGCACCAAGTTCATCGCCGGCGCCCGCGTCGGCACCGTGGTCTCCGGCGAGAGCGTGGCCTTGCATCGCGGCCGCACGACCCAGGTGTGGCAGACCTCGATCCGCAGCGCCGAGGGCAGGTTGTGCGCCGTGGTGACGCAGACTCAGTTGGTGATGGACGGCGGCTGAAGCGAACGTGGGCGCGATCGAACCCGCCGGCGGCCGCGCATGAAGCCTTGGCCGGCCATCGCCGCGGCGCGCGCGCACGACAGCGACGCGCGCACGCCGTTCAAGCTGGCACAGCCCGGCGCAGCGGCGTGGTTGGTGGGCTCGGTCGCGCGCACGCACCTGCGTGCGCTGCAGCGCTGGCCGCAGTGGCTGCACGCCGATGCACACGGCGTCACGCTGCACTGCGCGCCGGCGGCGCGTGCCGATGCGCTGGCGGCGATGCACGACACGTTGCGTCGCGACGGCCTGATCGTCGCCTGGCGCGACGAGCCGTTCACGCTGTTCACCGTCGACGGCCGCGACACCGGCGTCGCGATCGAGCGCGCCGCCGCGCGCTTCTGGGGCTCGCTGACGCTCGGGGCGCACTGCAACGGCTATGTGGCCGATGCGCGCGGCCGGCCGGCGCAACTGTGGATCGCGCGCCGCTCGTTCACCAAGGCCACCGACCCGGGCAAGCTCGACAACCTGGTGGGCGGCGGCGTACCGAAGGGCCAGTCGCCGCGCGACACGGTGGTGCGCGAAGCGTGGGAGGAGGCCGGGCTCGAGCCGCCGCAGATGCGCGCGCTGGCGCGTGGCCGCGTGATCGAGCTGCTACGCGACATCCCCGAAGGCCTGCAGCGCGAATGGATCCACGTCTACGACCTCGCATTGCCCGCGGGCGTGACGCCGCGCAACCAGGACGGCGAAGTGGCCGAATTCGAGTTGCACCCGCTGCCGCACGCGCTGGCGCTGGCCGCCAGCGACGCGATGACTGTCGACGCGTCGCTGGTGACGCTCGACTTCGCGCTGCGTCACCGCCTGCTCGGCGACGACGCGGCGCTGGCCGCGGCGGCGGCGCCGCTGTTCGCCGGGCAGGCGGCGTGAGCGTGCTGCCGACCGCGGCGCGCTACGACCCGGTGGCGATCGCCGCGCACTGGCTGCTCGCGCTGCTGATCGGCGCGAACCTGGGCCTTGGCCTCTACATGGGCGGGCTGCCGCTGTCGCCGCTGCAGTTGCGGCTGTTCAACTGGCACAAGTGGGTCGGCATCACGGTCCTCGTGCTGTCGGCGCTGCGGCTGCTGTGGCGGCTGACGCACCGTCCACCGCCCGACGTACCGATGCCGCGCTGGCAGAGCCGAGCCGCGCGCGCGGTGCACCGGGCGCTGTACGCGCTGTTCTTCATCGTGCCGCTGGCCGGCTGGGGCTACAGCTCGGCCACCGGGTTTCCGGTGGTGTGGTTCGGCGTGCTGCCGTTGCCTGACTGGGCACCGGTCGATCGCGCGTGGGCCGATGCACTGAAGGGGCTGCACCAGGCGGCAGCGCTCTCGCTGGCCCTGCTGGTGGCGCTGCACACGGCTGCCGCGCTGAAACACCAGTGGGTCGACCGCGACGGCCTGCTGCGCCGCATGCATCCGTTTGGGCATTGAACTTCGGTGCCGGCACAGGATCGGAACCGGCCCATGAACACGAGCCTGCTCGCGTTGGGCATGGTGCTGGCGCTGTTCGGCGGCGCGACCCGGGCGCAGACCGTCGACCCCGCGGCGAGCGAGCTGGTGTTCGTCACCCGGCAGATGGGCGTGCCGATCGAGGGCCGCTTCCGGCGCTGGAGCGCGCAGATCGCGCTCGACCCGCGCAAGCCCGAAGCGGGGCACGTGGTGCTGCGCATCGAGACCGCCAGCGTCTCGTTCGCGGCGCCCGAGGTGACCGCCGAGGCGCAGCGCGCGGTATGGCTCGATACCGCACAGTTCCCCCAGGCGGAGTTCCGCTCCAGCAGCATTCGCGCCGCCGGCGACGCTCGCTACGAGATCACGGGCCGGCTCACGCTGAAGGACAGATCGCACGACCTGACCGTGCCGGTGACACTGACGCGAGGCGGCGCCAGCGGCACCGCGACCGGCAGCTTCGTCGTCAAACGCAACGACTTCGGCGTCGGCGCCGGCGAATGGGCCGACCCGGGCCTGGTGGCCTACGAGGTGCAGGTGCGCTTTCGCATCGCGCTGTCGGGCCTGCCGGCATCGTGAGCGCCTCTGCCTGGCGCCGCGCCCGGCGCGTGGCGGGCGGGCTCGCG
>JAJVIL010000144.1 GCA_022072045.1 Burkholderiaceae bacterium
CCGCGGTGATCCCGATCGCCGGCGACCTCATCACCAGCGACATCGCGATGGCGCTGCGCACGCCGACCAAGGACGCCGAGGAGATCAAGGTCGAGCACGGCGTGGCCAAGCAACTGCTGGCCGACCCGGCGGCGCAGCTCGAGGTGCCTGGGCTCGGCGACCGCGCGCCGCGCATGCTCAGCCGCCAGGCGCTGGCCGGCGTGATCGAGCCGCGCGTCGAGGAGATCTTTTCGCTGGTGCACCAGGTGATCCGCGAGTCGGGCTACGAGGAGCTGCTGTCCTCGGGCATCGTGGTCACCGGCGGCACCGCGGTGATGCCGGGCATGGTCGAGCTCGGCGAAGACATTTTCTTGAAGCCCGTCCGCAAGGGCGTGCCCACCTACTCGGGCGCGCTGTCCGACATGGTGGCCAACCCGCGCTCGGCCACCGTGATGGGCTTGTTGGAGGAGGCGCGTCTGGCCCGTGCACGCGGGCACAAGACGGCGTCGCAAAGCGGTTCGGTGAAGTCGCTGTTCGGTCGCGCCAGGGACTGGATCGTCGGCAATTTTTGATCGAAGGGGTTCGGGCGAAACCTCGGTACCAGGAGAAACGAAGCCGCTGGCGCCAAGGCTTCGCAGTCAGGCAACTGCAACGCAAGGAGAAATTTTCATGCCCATCGAGATGATCGAAGAATTCGCGCAAGGCACCATGATCAAGGTGGTCGGTGTCGGCGGCGGCGGCGGCAACGCCGTCGAGCACATGATCAGGAGCGGCGTGCAGAACGTCGAGTTCATCTGCGCCAACACCGACGCCCAGGCGCTCAACCGCTCGACGGCGCGCTCGCTGATCCAGCTCGGCGACACGGGCCTGGGCGCCGGCGGCAAACCCGAGCGCGGCAAGGCCGCGGCCGAGGAGGCCGAAGGCCGCGTGCGCGAGATGCTCGACGGCGCGCACATGGTGTTCATCACCGCCGGCATGGGCGGCGGCACCGGCACCGGCGCCGCGCCGGTGGTCGCCCGCATCGCCAAGAGCATGGGCATCCTGACGGTCGGCGTGGTGACCAAGCCGTTCGATTTCGAAGGGCCGCGCCGCGCGCGCCAGGCCGACGCCGGCGCGCAGGAGCTGGAGGCCAACGTCGACAGCCTGATCGTGATCCTCAACGAGAAGCTGCTCGAGGTGCTGGGCGACGACGTCACGCAGACCGCGGCGTTCGCGCACGCCAACGACGTGCTGCGCAACGCGGTCGGCGGCATCAGCGACATCATCCACATGGACGCGCTGGTCAACGTCGACTTCGAGGACGTGAAGACGGTGATGAGCGAGCCCGGCAAGGCGATGATGGGCACCGGCGTCGCCGGCGGCCCCGACCGCGCGATCAAGGCCGCCGAGGCCGCGGTGGCGTGCCCGCTGCTCGAAGGCATCGACCTCTCGGGCGCGCGCGGCGTGCTGGTGCTGATCGCCGCCAGCGAGGCGACGTTCAAGCTCAACGAGAGCAAGAACGCGATGAACTGCATCCGCCGCTACGCCGCCGACGACGCCTACATCATCTACGGCGCCGCGTTCGACGAGTCGCTCGGCGACCAGTTGCGCGTGACGGTGATCGCCACCGGGCTGTCGCAGGCCAAGAAGGCCGTGCTGACCGTGGTGCCCAGCAACCCCGGCGTGCGCACCGGCACCGACAACGCGCCGCTGCCGCAGGCCGTGCACGGCAACGGCGCGCAGCAGCCGGCGGTGGCCAACGGTGCGCCCGACTACGGCCAGTACGCCACGCCCAGCGTGTGGCGCAGCAACCGCGCGCAGGCGGCGGCCAAGGTCGAGGCGCTCAGCTCCAACGGCATGGACGAAATCGAGATCCCGGCCTTCCTGCGCAAGCAGGCAGACTGAGTGTTGGGCTGGGGCCTCAATCCGATCGACGGCGAACGGCGCAAGTGAGCACTAGTTTGCTGAAGCGGCCAGGCGTGGCGTTGCGCCTGCGCCGCCGCACCGGCGCCCCCGCCGGCCCGGCACCCCCGCCTTCCTACAATCGCCCCATGCTGGCGCAACGCACGCTGAAATCGATCGCCCGCGCGGTGGGCGTGGGGATGCACAGCGGCCAGCGGGTCGAGCTGACGCTGCACCCGGCGCCGCCCGACTCGGGAATCGTCTTTCGCCGCGTCGACCTGCCGCGGCCGGTGGACATCCCGGTGCGGCCCGAGTCGGTGTGCGACACGCGCATGGCGTCGACCATCTCGCCAGGCGGCGACCCGGGCGCGCCGAAGGTGCAGACCATCGAGCACCTGCTGTCGGCGTGCAGCGGCCTGGGGCTGGACAACCTGCGCGTCGACATCGACGCCGACGAGGTGCCGATCCTCGACGGCTCGGCGTCGAGCTTCGTGTTCCTGCTGCAGAACGCCGGCATCGCGCTGCAGGACGCGCCCAAGCGCTTCTGCCGCGTGAGGCGCCCGGTCGAGGTGCGCGAAGGCGAGGGCGAGCGCCTGATGTGGGCGCGGCTGGAGCCGCACCACGGCTTCGTGCTCGCCTTCGAGATCGACTTCAATCATCCGGCGGTCGACGCCACCGGCCAGCGCGTGAGCTTCGACATGGGCAGCGGCCGCTACAAGCGCGACATCGCGCGCGCACGCACCTTCGGCTTCACCAAGGACGTGGCGGCGATGCGCTCGCGCGGCCTCACGCTGGGCGGCGCGATGGACAACGCGATCGTGGTCGACGACTCGCGCGTGCTCAACGCCGAGGGCCTGCGCTACGACGACGAGTTCGTCAAGCACAAGCTGCTCGACGCGATCGGCGACCTCTACGTCGCCGGCCCGATGCTGGCGCGCTACACCGCGTTTCGCAGCGGCCACGCGCTCAACAACAAGCTGCTGCGCAAGCTGTTCGCCGAGCCCGGCGCGGTCGAGACCGTTGCCTTCGCCGATGCGGCGCAGGCGCCCGCGGGGTTTGCCGAGCTGGCGCCGGCCTGGTAGCGATGGCGCGCGTCGACGATGGTGCTGTTTCGCGTGCTGTTCGGTCTGCTGCTGCTGGCCAGCGTGCTGTGCTTCGCGATGTACATCGGCACCCGGGCGCCGGTGTGGCGGCTGCGCGGCGTGGCGCTGCTCAAGTGGACGCTGATCGCCGCGGCCGCCTTCTTCGGCGTGCTGATCGTCGAGCGGCTGCCTCGCTTCCTGTGAGATCGGATCGATGACCTACGTCTTCATCATCGGCACCGTGCTGACGCTGCTGATGCTGGCGGGCTCGGCGCTGTACTGGTCGGTGTACGCCGGCACCGGCGAGCAGGTGGCGCGGCTGCGCGCGGTGGGCTTCTTCCGCTGGGCGGTGGTGTTCGTGCTCGGCACGTTCAACATCTGGATCTTCACGCGCGTGGGCGGTGCGATCAAGGACATCTGGTTCCCGTCGCCGCCGCAGCCGGTGCCCGTGCTGATCGACGGCCAGCTGCCGGGGCGCCCGCCGCCCGACGGCACGCCGCAGAACTGAGCCTCGGATCAGAACAGCGCGCTCAGGAACTGCAGGCTGCGCCCGTGCGCCAGCGCCGCGCTGGCCGCGTGGTACGAGGCGCGCGCCCAGCAGTTGAAGCCGTGCATCGCACCGGGGTACACGTGCACCTCGGCGGGCTTGCCGTGCATCGCGCTGCGCACCTTGTCGACCGCGCTCATGGGGATGTGGTCGTCGCGCTCGGCATAGTGGAACATCACCGGGCAGCCGATCGCCGCCGCCTTGTCGAGCTGGTCGTGGATGCCGCCGCCGTAGTAGCACACCGCGGCGTCGACGCCGGCGGTCGCCGCGGCCAGAAAGGCGAAGCGCCCGCCCATGCAGTAGCCGATCGCGCCCGCCTTGCCGGCGACCTCGGGCCGCGCGCGCAGCGCCGTCACCGTGGCCACCATGTCGAGCCCGACTTCGGCGCCCTTGAGTCCGCGAGCCAGATCCATGCCGCGCTGGCGGTCGGCGCCTTCGTAGCCCAGCTCGACCCTGCGCTGCTGGCGCCAGAACACGTCGGGCGCGAGCACCACGAAGCCGTCGAGCGCGTACTGCTCGGCCACCGCGCGGATGTGCTCGTTGACGCCGAAGATCTCCTGGAACAGCACCAGGCCCGGGCCGTGGCCGGCGGGCGGGCACGCCAGAAAGGCGTCGAATCGTGCCCCGCCGGCTGCGGCGATCGAGATCCATTCGGTCTTCACGGGCGCAGCCATGTGGCGGGCTCCTTCGCGAGGGTGGTCAATAGGTCCTGCCGCGTTTGTACTGCGCATGCGACTTCCTTGCCAGCGGCGACGCGCGAGCGATCGCCGCGAACGCGCCTGCCGCATGCGCGTGCGTGATCGCCAGCCCGAGCGCATCGGCGGCATCGCGGCCCGGTTCGCGCGGCAGCGCGAGCAGTCGCGCCACCATCGACTGGATCTGCGCCTTGGTGGCCAGCCCGTGGCCGACCACCGCCTTCTTCATCTGCAGCGCGGTGTACTCGGCCACCGGCAGGCCGCCGGCTACCAGCGCCGCCAGCGCCGCGCCTCGCGCCTGCCCCAGCAGCAGCGTGCTCTGCGGGTTGACGTTGACGAACACGATCTCGACCGATGCCGCGTCGGGGGCATAGCGCTGCACCACCTCGCCGACGCCGTCGAAGATCAGCTTCAGCCGCAACGGCAGCTCGCCGCGCGGCGCCTCGAGCGTGCTGATGACGCCGCTGGCGACGTAGCGCAGCCGCAAGCCATCGCACTCGACGACCGCAAAGCCCGTTCGCTGCAAGCCGGGGTCGATGCCAAGGATCTTCATGCTGCGAGGCGCCAGCGGTGTTCGACGAAGCAAGGGCTTCGGCGAAGGCTCATGTCCGCGCAGCGGACGTGAAGCCGCGCGAGCGGCGTGCCCGAGCCAAAACCGGTCCGTTGCAGTCCTGGGTCGATGCCGAGGATCTTCACCGGGAAGAACACCGGGCAAGTTCGGGGCGCGACCGGTTGCGGCGAACGCTCACATCGGCGCAGCCGATGTGAAGCCGCGCCAGCGGCGGGCGGCAGCCAAAGCCCGTCCGTTGCAGTCCTGGGTCGATGCCGAGGATCTTCATGCCCCGAGCTGCGCCGCCGCGATCAACTCGCGCGTATAGGCATGCTGCGGCGCGTCGAACAGCGCCAGCGTGTCGCCGGCTTCGACCACCGCGCCGTCCTTCATCACCAGGACCCGGTGCGACATGGCGCGGATCACGGCCAGGTCGTGGCTGATGAACACGTAGCTCAAGCCGTGGCGCTGCTGCAGCTCGGTCAGCAGCGCCAGCACCTGCTGCTGCACCGACGCGTCGAGCGCCGAAGTCGGCTCGTCGAGTACCAGCACCTCGGGGCGCAGCACCACCGCGCGCGCGATCGAGATGCGCTGCCGCTGGCCGCCCGAGAACTCGTGCGGATAGCGCCCGAGCACGTCGGGCTGGCCGTGCCGCTCCGACAGGCCGACCTCGTCGAGCATCTGCAGCACCAGCGCCTCGCGCTCGCGCGCCGACAGCTCGCTGCGGTGCAGCGCCAGGCCTTCGTCGACGATCTGCCCCACCGTCATGCGCGGCGACAGCGACGCGAACGGATCCTGCAGCACCACCTGCATGCGCCGGCGCATCGCGCGCAGCGCGGGGCGGGCGGCATCGTCGATGCGCCGGCCGTCGAGCGACACGCTGCCGCCGGCCAGCCCCTGCAGCGCCAGCAGCGCCATGCCCAGCGTGGTCTTGCCCGACCCCGATTCGCCGACGATGCCCAGCGTCTCGCCGCGGCGCAGCTCGAGCGTGGCGTCGCGCACGGCATGGAACGCGCGCTTGCGCAACCAGCCGGCCGGCACCGCGAAGTCGACGTTGACGCCCCGCGCCTGCAGCAGCACCGGCGCGTCGGCGGGCAGCGGCTTCAGCTCGCGGCGCGGGCGGGTGGCCAGCAGGCGCTGCGTGTAGGGATGCTGCGGCCGCTCGAACACCGCGGCGGTGCCGCCCAGCTCGACCAGCCGTCCGGCCTCCATCACGCCCACGCGATCGGCGAAGCGGCGCACCAGGTTGAGGTCGTGCGTGATGAACCACAGCGCCATGCCCATCTCGCGCTGCAGCTCGTCGAGCAGATCGAGGATCTGCACCTGGATCGTGACGTCGAGCGCGGTGGTCGGCTCGTCGGCGATCAGCAGCCGCGGCCGGCAGGCGAGCGCCATCGCGATCATCGCGCGCTGCCGCTGGCCGCCCGACAGCTCGTGCGGATAGGTATCGATGCGCCGCTCGGGCTCCGGAATGCCGGTGCGCGCCAGCAGCTCGATCGAGCGCGCACGCGCCTGCGCCGCCGACAGCCCCTCGTGCAGTTGCAGCACCTCGCCGATCTGGTTGCCGACGGTGTACAGCGGGTTGAGCGCGGTCATCGGCTCCTGGAAGATCATCGCGATCTGCGCACCGCGCAGCGCGCGCATCTCGTCTTCGCTCTTGCCGCCGAGCGCCGCGCCGTCGAAGCGGATCTCGCCGCTGGTGACTGCGGCGTCGACCAGCCGCAGCACCGACAACGCAGTGATCGACTTGCCCGACCCCGACTCGCCGACGAGCGCGAACTTCTCCCCCGCGGCCACCGCGAACGACACCTCGTCGACCACGGTGCGCTCACCGAAGCGCACGCTGAGCCGGTCGATCTCGAGCAGGGCCGACATGTCAGAAGTCCATTGAGCGGGCTGGTCGCACGCCAGAGGCGAGCTTCATGTGCGAGACGGAGCGAGCAAAGCCGTGGCCGGGTATGCGCCGGCGCTCGAATGCGGCAGCCCCTCGCTGCGCGAGGGGTTCCCTGCGCTGCTCGATCGCATGGCCCGCGGCGAAACTCGCTTCACTCCCTGCGGTCGTTGCGCTCGGACAATCGCCGCGAGTCAGATCACGAAGCGCGCGCTGCGCGCGCGCGGCCACGCGCTCTGCGCTGCTCGGCGCCGCATATGTCGCTGCCGGCGCACACCCGACCCCGGCTTTGCCTGCACCACCGTGGCGTGCGTCGTCTAACAGCCTGATCCTTGCAGCGCGGTGGGCGGTACCCGGGGTGGGCGATTTATGGGGCGGCGAGAAGGCGAGCCCGGACACGGACAGTCCAGTGGACTGGCCGTGCCTGGCGAGCGACCGGGCCGCAAGGCCCGGTGCGGCCTGCAAGGCCAGCGACGCGAGGGGAAGTCCGGCGCCGCAGGCGACGGACCGGCGAGGACGCCGTGAAGTCTGCGGCGCGTTCAGCGCCGCAGACGGCGGTACCGCAGCCGCCCTCGTGGGCCGAGCATCGCAGCGCAGTCGCCGCGCAGCGGCGACCGCCACATCATGAGCCCACCCCGGGTACCGCCCGCCGCGCCGCGCTACGCCTGAGCGCGTTACTGTTCTCAGGCCGGGCTCGGCCGTTACGAGAGCGCAGCGTGCAAATGACGCAAGGCGCCGTGTATCGCGACCGCATTCGTTCGACGACACTCGCTTCACCCTAGCCCTTGCGCGTGTCGAACGCGTCGCGCAGCGCGTCGCCGATGAAGGTGAGCAGCAGCAGCGCGACGGTCAGCAGCAGGAAGGTGGGCACGATGATCCACCAGGCGTCGAGGCTGTCCTTGCCCTGGCGCAGCAGCTCGCCGAGCGAGGGCACGCTCGGCGGCACGCCGAGGCCGAGAAAATCGAGCGAGGTCAGCGCCAGGATCGCCGCGCTCATGCGAAACGGCAGGAACGTGATCACCGGGGTCATCGAGTTGGGCAGCACGTGGCGGCGGATGATCTGCGCGTTCGACAGCCCGAGCGCGCGCGCCGCCTTCACGAACTCGAGCGAGCGGTTGCGCAGGAACTCGGCGCGCACGTAGTCCGACAGCCCGATCCAGCCCCACAGCGACAGCAGCACCAGCAACAGCAGCAGCGACGGCTCGAAGATCGATGCGATGATGATCAGCAGGTACAGCTCGGGCACCGAGCCCCAGATCTCGATCAGCCGCTGCAGCGTCAGATCGACCCGGCCGGCGAAGTAGCCCTGCAGCGCGCCCATCAGCACGCCCAGCGCGACGCCCACCACGGTGAGCGCGATCGCGAACCAGATGCTGACGCGAAAACCGTACAGCAGCCGCGCCACCATGTCGCGTCCGAAGCGGTCGGTGCCGAGCCAGTTGGCCGCGCTCGGTGCCGCGGGCGCCGGGCTCTTGGCGAAGTAGTCGACCGAATTGGCCGAGTGCTTGTTGAGCGTGCCGATCGACCAGTTGCCCGGGCGCTGCAGGTGCGCGATCACGAACGGGTCGTGCCAGTCGGCGGGGGTGGCGAAGTCGCCGCCGAGCGCGGCGTCGCTCGGGTTGTGGATGATCGGGAAGTAGGTGTGGTCGTCGATGTGCGCGACGAACGGCCGGTCGTTGCTGAACACCTCGCCGAACGTGGCCAGCGCCAGCAGGATCGCGAACGCCCACAGCGAGCGCACACCCAGCCGGTTGCCCCTGAAGCGCTGCCACGCGCGCTGGTTCGGCGAGCGGTGGGTCGACTGCGGTGCCGACTGCGATGCCGGCTGGGGCAGCACGGCGCTCATCGTGCCCCCTTGACGCTGCGCGTCGTCCCCCCGAGGGGGCCGAGTGCCGCGGCTCCATGCCCGCCTGCGCGGGCATGGACGGCACGAGGAGGCGGCGCGTCTCGCGACGCCGCGGCCTGCAAGGCCGAGCGCCTTCGGAGCGGCCGTGCGGCGCTCATCTTGCCGCCGCCCCGAACTGCACGCGCGGGTCGACCACCACATACAGCAGGTCGGAGATCAGCTTCACGACCAGCGCGATCAGCGTGAAGACGTACAGGATGCCCATCACCACGGGATAGTCGCGCCGGATCACTGCCTCGTAGCCGAGCAGGCCCAGGCCGTCGAGCGAGAACAGCGTCTCGATCAGCACCGAGCCCGCGAAGAACGCGCCGATGAACGCCGCCGGGAACCCCGTCACCAGCGGGATCAGCGCGTTGCGGAAGATGTGCTTGTACAGCACGCGGCGCTGCGCCAGGCCCTTGGCGCGCGCCACCAGCACGTATTGCTTGCGCATCTCCTCGACGAAGGTGTTCTTGGTGAGCATCGTCAGCACCGCGAAGCTGCCCACCATCAGGCAGATCAGCGGCAGCGTCAGGTGCCAGAAGTAGTCGACCACCAGCGCCGGCACGCTCAGCTCGCGCCAGTTGTCGGACACGATGCCGCGCAGCGGAAACCAGTCGAAGAAGGTGCCGCCGGCGAACAGCACGATCAGCAGCACGCCGAGCACGAAGCCGGGGATCGCGTTGCCGGCCAGCACGAGCGCCGTGCTCAGCGTGTCGAAGCGCGTGCCCTCGCGCACGGCCTTGGCGATCCCCAGCGGGATCGACACCAGGTACGAGATCAGGAAGGTCCAGATCCCGAGGCTGATCGACACCGGCAGCTTCTCGAGGATCAGCGCGCCGACGCTCTTGCTCTGCATGAAGCTGCGGCCGAGGTCGAAGCGCGCGAAGTTGACCAGCATCTCGACGTAGCGCACGTGTGCCGGCTTGTCGAAGCCGTAGAGCTTCTTCAGCTGCTCGATCTGCTGCTTCTCGATGTCGCGGCCGGCCTTGTAGGCCCCGCGATCGCCGCCCGCGCCGGCGCGCGCCTCGGCGAGCACCTGCTCGACCGGGCCGCCGGGCACGAACTGGATCACGACGAAGGTCACCGTCAGCACGCCCAGCAGCGTGGGCAGCATCAGCAGCAGGCGCTTGACGATGTAGGCGAGCATCGGAGTCGGTTCCTAGCGCTGCGGTGCGTCGGCAGCGCGCTTGATCCACCAGGTCCACAGCGGCCACGGCTGGCCGTTGCTCGACAGGAAGGTATCGATCTGGAAGTACTTGGCCTGCACCGCCGGGATGCCGAAGCGGTTCCAGTACGAGGCCTGCTCGTCGCTCAGGTACACCTGCGGAATCGACCAGAAATTCCACATCACCACGCGGTCGAGCGCGCGCGCCGCGGCAAGCAGCTCGTCCATCGTGACGGCGCGGCCGATGGCCGCGATCAGCGCGTCGACGGCGGGGCTGCGCACGCCCGAGAAATTGGAGTTGCCCGGCTCGTCGGCCGACTTCGAGCCGTAGACGGCGGCCAGGTCGGTGGCGCTGGGCAGCGTGAAGTCGCCCTCGACGATGACGATGACGTCGTAGTCGTACTGCTCGAGCCGGCGGCGGTAGAGCGCGAAGTCGAC
>JAJVIL010000037.1 GCA_022072045.1 Burkholderiaceae bacterium
CGTCATCGCCGGCGTCACGTAGCCGCTCATCAGCACGATCGGGATGTCGCCGCGGATCTCGCGCACCGCCAGCGCGAGTTCGGAGCCCGTCATGCCGGGCATCGCCTCGTCCGACAGGATCATGTCGAAGCGGCCCGGCGTGGCGCGGAAGGTCTCCAGCGCCTCGAGGCTCGACGTGAAGCCGACCGGCTCGTAGCCCAGGCCGGCGATCATCTCCTCGCCCAGGCGCACGAGCGGCTCCTCGTCGTCGATCAGCAGCACCGTTTCGCCGTTGCCCGGAGGCACCGCCTCGTCGGCGTCGCGCGCCGGCTCGACGCAGCTCTGCCACGGCAGGTACACCGTGAACTCCGAGCCGTGGCCGACGCTGCTCTGCACGTCGATGCCGCCACCGAGGTCGGTGACGATGCCGTGCACCAGCGACAGCCCGAGCCCGGTGCCGACGCCGACCTCCTTGGTGGTGAAGAACGGGTCGAAGATGCGTTCGAGCAGCTCCGGCGCGATGCCGCTGCCGGTGTCGGCCACGCGCAGCCGCACGTAGCTGCCGTCGCTGAGCACGCTGGTGGCGCAGCGCGGCGACTCGAGCTGCGTCAGGTCGAGCTGCACGCTCAGCGTGCCGCTGGATTTCATCGCCTGCACCGCGTTGGCGCACAGGTTCATGACGACCTGGTGCACCTGCGTGGGGTCGCCGAGCACCGCGGCGTTGCCGCAGCTCAGCTCGCGTTCGAGGCGGATGCCCGACGGCAGCGACGCCGCCACCGCGTCGAGCGCCTCGGCCACCACCGACTGCACGTGCACCGGCACGCGCTCGCCCATGCCGCTGCGGCTGAACGCGAGGATGCGTTCGACCAGCGACTTCGCGCGCATGCCCGCGCTCATTGCGGCATCGATGTTGCGGCGCTGGGCGCTGCCTTCGGGCGCGTCCTTCTGCGCCATCTCGCCGTAGCCGAGGATCGCCGCCAGGATGTTGTTGAAGTCGTGCGCGATGCCGCCGGCCAGCGTGCCGATCGCCTCGAGCTTCTGCGCCTGGCGCAACTGCACTTCGAGGCGCTCGGTCGCCGCCTCGGCGTTCTTGCGATCGGTGATGTCCTCGATCGACCCGGCCATGCGGTAGGCCCTGCCGCGATCGTCGCGCAGCGCGACGCCGCGGTCGCGATACCAGCGCCATTGCCCGCTGGCGTGGCGCAGCCGCGCTTCGATCTCCCAGTGGCCGCCCTTGCGCCCGGCGAGGTATTCACCCATCGATCGCTCGGCGGCGGCGTCGTCGGGGTGATATTCGAACGCAAAGGCCCATTGGCTGCGCGCACGCAGCGGCTCGCCCGGAACCAGGCCGAGCAGCTGCTGCGCACGCGGCGAGACGAACAGCGTGTCGTTGTCGATGTCCAGGTCCCACATGCCGGCGTTCGAACCGTCGACCGCGAGTTCGTAGCGCTCCTCCGAGCGGCGCAGCGCCTCCTCGGTCTGCTTCTGCGCGTCGATGTCGCTCAGCGAGCCGGCCCAGCGCACCGGCCGGCCCGCCGCACCGAGCACGCGCTTGCCGCGAAAGCGCACCCAGCGGTAGCGCCCGTCGGCGTCGCGCACGCGGTACTCGCCGTCGTGCGCCAGCGGATGGTCGCCCTTCTCGACGTCGAGCTGCTCGACGACGCGTCGCGCGTCGTCGGGGTGCAGGCGCGGCATCAGCAGAGCGGCCCACTCCCTGCGCGTCTCGAAATGCAGCGTCGCGTCGACGCCGACGATCTGCAGCGCGCGCGGCGACACGTACATGCGATCGGCGGTGATGTCCCAGTCGAGGATGCCGTCGTTGGCGCCGGCCACCGCCAGCGCGAAGCGCTGCTCGCTCTGCCGCAGCGCCTGCTCGGCACGCTTGCGCGAGTCGATGTCGCTGACCGACCCGGCCATGCGGATCGGCTGGCCCTGCGCGTCGCGCGTGCACAGCGCGCGCACGCGAACCCAGCGGTACTCGCCGTCGTCGTGGCGCACGCGGTACTCGCATTCGTAGGCTGGGGTCTCGCCGGCGAGGTGCGCGGCAATGCCCTCGGCGCGGCGCGGCGCATCGTCGGGATGCACGCGCAGCGACTCCACCATGGCCTGCAGCGGCTGCAGTTCGGGGCCCGGCGGCAGGCCCTGCAGTTCGCGCGCGCGCGCCGATTCGAACGCCATGCCGGCGACGAAGTCCCAGTCCCAGAGCCCGTCGTCCGACCCGGCCACCGCGAGCGCGAAGCGCTCCTCGCTGGCGCGCAGCGCCTCGACGGCGCGCTTGCGCTGCGTGATGTCGACGGTCGCGCCGGCCATTCGCGTCGGCGTGCCGGCGGCGTCGTGGAAGCACTGGCCGCGGCTGTACAGCCAGCGCACTTCGCCGCTGTCAGGCCGGACGATGCGGAACTCGTGCTCGAGCCGCAGCGTCTCGCCGGCGACGTGGCGCTCGCGGGCGCGCCGCACCGACTCGACGTCGTCAGAGTGCAGCGGCAGCCTGTCGAAGTACTGCTCGACCGGCAGCACCTGCGCCGCGCCGTCGAAGGCGATCAGCTCGGCCATCTTGCCCGAGATGTACACCTGGCCGGCCTGCATGTCCCACACCCAGTGGCCTTCGTTGGAGCCGGTCATCGCCAGCGCGTAGCGCTCCTCCGATTCGCGCAGCGCGGCTTCGACCCGCTTGTAGGCATCGATGTCGCTCACCGACCCGGCCAGCCGCAGCGGGCGGCCCGAGTCGTCGCGCACGCACAAGTTGCGCAGCCGGATCCAGAACCAGCCGCCGTCGGGGCTGCGCACCCGGTACTCGCCCTCGCGCAGCGTCTCGCGGCTGTCGAGAAACGCCCGCAGCTCGCGCGCGTGTCGCTCGCGGTCGTCGGGGTGCAGGCGCAGCAGCTCCATCCACTGCGCGCGCGTGCGCACCGTCACGTCGGTGGGCGCACCGACCATCTGCAGCATGCGCTGCGAGGTGTACATGCGGTCTTCGACCAGATCCCAGTCGATGATGCCGTCCTTGGAGCCGGCCACCGCGAGCGTGAAGCGCTCGTCGCTCAGGCGCAGCGCCTGCTCGGTGCGCTTGCGCTCGGTGATGTCGACGCTGACGCCGGCCACGCGCAGCAACTGATGCTCGGGATCGCAGAAGCGCTGGGCGCGCGTCAGGATCCAGCGCGGCTCGCCGCCGCCCGCGGGCACGATGCGGTATTCGATGTCGAGGCGATCGGCACTGCCGTCGCAGACGGCCGTGTTGAGGCTCTCCAGTGCGGCCCGGTCGTCCGGGTGCACCTGGATGCGATCGAAGTACTCGGCCCAGCTCGTCGGTTGCGCGTCGGCAGGCAGGCCGAAGAGCTGGTTCACCATGCCCGAGACGAACAAGGCGCCCGTGGCCGGCTCCCACACCCAATGGCCGCCGCTCGAGCCGGCCATCGCCAGCGCGTAGCGCTCCTCCGAGGTGCGCAGCGCGTCTTCGGCACGGCGGCGCGCGTCGATGTCGGTGACCGACCCCGCCATGCGCAGCGGCTGCCCCTGCGCGTCGCGCGAGCACAACCCGCGCACGCGGATCCAGCGGTACTGCTCGTCGCGCTGTCGCACCCGGTACTCGCAGGCGTACACCGGCGCGCGCCCGCTCAGGTGGGCCTCGAGTGCCGCCGACCGCAAGGCCACGTCGTCGGGGTGCGTTCGCGCGGCGGCGTACCAGTCGGCGCGCGGCTGCACGTCGGGCCCCGGATCGAGGCCGAAGATCTCGCGCGCACGCGCCGATGCGTAGATGAGATCGCCGACGGCGTCCCAGTCCCAGATGCCCTCGTCGGAGCCTGCGGCAGCCAGCGCGAAGCGCTCGCGCGAATGCTCGAGCGACGCCCGCGCGCGCTCCAGGCGCTGCAGCTGCCGCTGCACCGCCACCAGCAGACCCGCGGCCAGCAAGGCGAGCGCCAGCGTGCCCGCCACCGCGGCTGCCGCTTGCTGGCGCCACAGCGCCAGCGCCACTGCCGCATCGCGCGTGACGACCACGGCCAGCGGGTAGCCGGGCACCGCCTGCACGGCACCGAAACGGTCGACGCCGTCGATCGGGCTGGTGCCGCGCGCCGTCGCCGCGCGGCCATCGGCCCTGCGCGCGAGCATCGCGTCGAGCCCCACGAAGTGCTGCCCCAGCGCCGCCTCGACCGCCGGATGGCGCGCGATCACCGTGCCGTCACGGTGCATCAGCGTGATCGCGGTGCCGTTGTCGAGCCGCAGGTCGCGGTAGAAGTTCTGGAAGTAGTCGACCCGGCCGGCCGCCGCGATGGCCCCTGCGAAGCGGCCGTGGCGCTCGAGCCGGCGGCCGAGCGGAAACATCCAGACCTCGGGCCGGTTGATGCCGCGCATCGTGCTGACCACCATCAAGCCGGCGTCGGCAGCGGCCTTCAGTTGCTGGAACGCCGGCAGCGCCGCGACGTTCGGTCTGGGCTGCGGTTGCGGAAAGCGGCTCGAACTGGCGCGGATCGAGCCCTCGGCGTCGATCAGCGACAGGCCGGCCACCTGCACCAGGCCGGCGCTCTGGTCGCGCAGGTAGTCGTGCAGCGCGGCCTCGTCGGCGAGCCGATCGAGCTTGCCGGCCTGGAAGTCCGCGACCACGTGCTGCAGCACGAGATCGACGGTCTGCACGCTGCGCGCCGTCTGCTCGGCGACCACGCGCGACAGCGCGTCGAGCTCGCGGTTGGTCTCGCCCACCGCGTTGGCGTAGCTGCGCCAGATGCCCAAAGCGGCCAGCGCCAGGATGCCGGCAATGAACAGAGCGCCGACCCAGGGCGTGTAGCGCCAGACCGTGCGACGCGTCGTGCGCGCATCGGGTGCGCCGCCGATGCGCGCGCCGCTCGCGGGGCTCGACGTCGGCATGGGCGCTGCCGTCACCGCGAAAGCCCGCGCAGCACCCGGCGCACGGCGGCGATCAGCACGTCGCGCGCCACCGGGTTGGGCAGCACGCAGGCCACACCGAGCCTGCGGGCCAGCGCCCCATGGCATTCGACACCGGAGAAGAACGTGGACGACATCGCCAGGATCGGTGCGTCGGGGTGTTGCTTCGCGATGGGCGCGATGCAGTCTACGCCGCCCTGGCGCGGAAAGGGCACGTCGAGGATCACCAGGTCGATGCCGCGATCGGGCGTGGCCTCGTCGGGCTGCACCACCGACAAGCCGTCGGCCACCAGCCAGGCGGTGAGCAGGCCGAGCAGGCCGCGGTCCATGTGGCCCAGCAGAACCGACCGCGCACAGGCCGCGGATGGGGCGGTGTCATTCGAGGGCGGCATCGCGATCGTGGTGCAGGTGGATCGACGAGGTCGCGAAGTCGCCGTCGACTTCGTCGAGCGCCCACGGTTCGAGCCCCGAGGACTCCTCGTCGTCGTCGAATGCCGGCCAGGGTTGGCGCGCCGGTTGCGCGCGGGATGCAAGGCGATGGTCCATGGTCGCTCCGCTGGCCGCGGCTGCGCGGCAATGGCATCAGCTTCCCGGCGCAGCGCTACCCGCGGGTTACCGGCCGCGCAGCGCGGATTTCAAGTGCAATGCCGCCCGGCCGCGAACGCCGAATGCGACGAGGGCCGGACCATGATGGTCCGGCCCTCGGGGTCGGCCTCCGGCGGTGGCCGCCGCGTTCGGTGCGGCGGCCGGCCCGATCAGTTGGCCGCCATGCGCACCGCCGCGACTTGCCGCGCGGTGGGAGCAGCCACCGGCGCCTCGCCGTACGGGATGAGCTGCTGCTTGATCGCCGCCAGCGTCTCGGCCTTGACATCGGCGCGGCTGCGCGTCGAAGCGAACGGCGCGATCGGTGCACTCGCTTCGCCGTACGCGATCGTGCCTTCGGCCACCGCGGCGCGCGTCTGGGCGCGCACGTCGGCCATCGAGCGCTGGGGCCCGGGGTCGGCCGTGTTCGTGTAGGACAGCTCGCCGTACGCGATCTGGCCCGCAGCCACGGCGGCGGCGGTCTCGGCGCGCACTTGGGCGGCGTCGACTGCCGGTTGCGCCAGCACGCTGCCGGACAGGGCGCCGAACAGGGCGACGGCGATCAGGGTTTGACGGGTCGTGGTCTTCATCGATAGCTCCTTGGGTGAAAGGTTGGGATTCGGCGGTTCGCTTGCGCGGCCGCAGCGCGATGGGCGCTTGATGGGTGAGTCGTTCGAGGCGGCGCGAGATGACATCGAGCGCTTGTTTCAGGCGACACGTGCAACGCTCGGACGGCGCGTCGCACGCCTCACTGCACGCGCAGCAGCTCGAGCCCGCTGGTCTGCGTGGCATCGCTCGGCAACGCGGGCGCGAAGCGATCGCTGCAAGCCAGCGCGGTGGGTTCGGCGCGCGCGCCATACCCCACCAGGAACAGGCTGCACAACACGGCGGCGATGGCAACGAGGATGGCGCTGCGCTCGACGGTGATGAACGGGCGGCGGGTCGGGATGATGGTCGGCATGGCTGGCTCCGGGTGTGCAATGGCGGCGTGCAGCGGATGGTCGGCACCGGCGGTGCCGCGTCTATGTCGGCGCACGCCGCCGGGCGTTACAGCCGAAACGCCGCGTCGCGGCGCAGCCGCTGCCGCGCGCGATGCAGCAGCGTGGGCACGCGGTCGCGCTGCAGGCCGAGCCGTTGCGCGATCTCGTCGTTCGCGAGCCCGTCGACTTCGCGCATCAGCACCGCACGCGCAGCCAGCGGCGGCATCGCCTGCAGCGATGCCTGCACGCCCGCCAGCGCCTGGCGCGCCTCGAGCAGACGCATCGGATCGCGCCCGTCCACCGCGAAGTCGAGCGGCGCGGGCGCGTCGTCGTCCGCCGGCCGGGGTTCGTCACGCCGCGGCTGTCGCCGCTCGTGGCGCGCGGCATCGGCGATGCGATGCAGCAGGATCCCTGTCAGCCAGGTGCGCAGCGTCGATCGCCCGCCGTAGCTGCTGGGCGCCTGCAGCGCGGCCAGCAGCGCATCGTGCACGAGGTCTTCGGCCAGTGCACGGTCGCGCAGGTGCCGGCGCGCCACGCGCAGCAGGTAGTCGCGGTGGCGGGCGAACTCCGCCCGCGCGCCGCCCGGGGCGGCGGCCGGCGCCAACGGTCTCGATGCGATCGGTGCAGATTCGATGTTCATGCGCTCGATCGTCGAGGCGCTCTGTTGCCCGCTGGTTGCGGCGGCGGCGGCGCCGGTTTCGGGTGCAATGCGCAGCGCACGGAGACTCCGCCGGCGGCGCAGGCAGCGCTGCGCGTGGTTGCCGCCGGAGCGCTGCGTCACGCAGCGGCGTTGCGGCTGCAACGGCAGCCGCGTCGCCTCAACGGACGACTTCGACGACGGCGTCGAACAGGTAGCCGGCGCCGCGCTCGGTCTTGATGAGCTGCGGGCGTGCCGGGTCGGCCTCGATCTTGCGGCGCAGGCGCAGGATCTGCACGTCGATCGAGCGGTCGTACACCTCGGCGTTGTGCAGCCGCGAAAGATCGAGCAACTGGTCGCGCGACAGGACGCGCTGCGGCGACGACACCAGCGCGGCCAGCAGGCTGAACTCGCCGTTGGTCAGTTCGACCGCGCGGCCGTCGGCGGCCTTGAGCTTGCGCAGCCCGATGTTCAGCTCCCACGCACCGAAGCGGTAGGCGCGAACGCGGGCGATTGCGTCGGCCACCGTCGCCTGCGCGCGCGCGCGGCGCAGCAGCGCGCGCACGCGCGCCAGCAGCTCGCGCGGCGAGAACGGCTTGGTGAGGTAGTCGTCGGCGCCCAGTTCGAGCCCCATCACACGGTCGGCCTCCTCGACGCGACCGGTGAGCATCAGGATCGGCATCGCCGAGGTCTCGCGCAGGCGCCGCGCGATCTGCAGACCGTCTTCGCCCGGCAGGCGCAGATCGAGCACGATGAGGTCGATCGTCTCGCGCGCCATCGCGGCGTCGAGCTCGCTGCCGTTTTGCGCGGCGGTGACGCGCAACTCGTTGTCGCGCAGGTAGTCGCACACCAGATCGCGCACCGACGGGTCGTCGTCGAGCACCAGCACGTGAGGCGTCAGTGTCGGAACCTCGTTCATCCGGCCGTCCGGGTCGTATGCGGAAGGCGCGATCGTAGCGGCGCTCGCCGGCGCGCGCACGCCGCCTTCGCGCAGGTGCGATCCGGCCGCGCCCGCGGCACCTCGCGGTGCCGCCGGGCGGGCCGACCCGAGTTGCAGGCCCGGTGCCTGCGCCATGGGCTTCAGCGCTCCCAGAACGGCTTGCGGCTCTCGATGACGATGTCGGCTCGCGTCAGGCCGATGTCCTTCAGCGTGCGCTCGTCGAGTTCGAGCAAGGTGCGGCGTGCGCGGCTGCGGGCGAGCCAGTCGCGCAAGAGCGCCCGGCTGCTGGCGAGCCAGCCAGGGTGCCGGGTCGAAGGCCCGGACGGGCGGCTGACGGTGAGAGGCAGGCTGGTCATGAAGGGCTCCTGAAGCAGGATCGGATGCGTGCATTCGACGCGGCGGGCGTTGATGGCCGGTTTCAGCGGCGCCGGCGGCGATTGCGTTTGAAACACCGCCGCGCACAGGCCCGCGAAGCCCGCGGGACAATGCCGGCATCGGCCCGCGGCCGGCACCGGAGTCAGCCTCTTGCTCGCGATGACCCTGCATGCTCCCCGCACCGCGCTGGAGATGGTGTCGCGCGACACGCCGGCACCCGGCGCGGGCGAGGTGCTGCTGCGCGTGCGCGCGTGCGCGGTGTGCCGCACCGACCTGCACATCGTCGACGGCGAACTGCCGCTGCCGCGGCTGCCGCTGGTGCCGGGGCACGAGATCGTCGGCACCGTCGAGGCGCTGGGCCCCGGGGTCACCGCGCCGCTGGTGGGCGAGCGCGTCGGCGTGCCCTGGCTCGGCGGCAGTTGCGGCCATTGCGCCTACTGCAGCACGCAGGCCGAGAACCTGTGCGACGACCCGGTGTTCACCGGCTACACGCGCGACGGCGGCTTCGCCACCCACGTGCTGGCCGACGCGCGCTACTGCTTCTCGCTGGCCGGCCTGATGATGGACGACGCGTCGGCCGCGCCGCTGATGTGCGCCGGCCTGATCGGCTGGCGCTCGCTCAAGGCCGCCGGCGACGCGCCGGTGCTCGGCCTCTACGGCTTCGGCGCGGCGGCGCACCTGATCGCGCAGGTGGCCGTGGCGCAGGGGCGCACGGTGTTCGCGTTCACGCGGCCCGGCGACGAGGCGGCGCAGGCGCACGCGCGCTCGCTCGGCTGCGACTGGGCCGGCGGTTCCGACGAGGAGCCGCCGTGGCCGCTCGACGCCGCGATCCTGTTCGCGCCGGTGGGTTCGCTGGTGCCGATGGCGCTGTCGCGCGTGCGCAAGGGCGGCCGCGTGGTGTGCGGCGGCATCCACATGAGCGACATCCCGTCGTTTCCGTACTCGCTGCTGTGGCACGAGCGGCAAGTGGCGTCGGTGGCCAACCTGACGCGGCGCGACGGCCAGGAGTTCCTGTCGCTCGCTCGGCAACGGCCGCTGCAGGTGTCGCGCACCACGTTCGCGCTGACGCAGGCCAACGAGGCGCTGGCGCAACTGCGCGACGGGCGGCTGGTCGGCGCCGCAGTGCTGGTGCCCTGACCGCGCGCCGGCGACGAGGCGAGCGCGAAGATCATCGCCGCCAAACCGGCGAACCTTGCTGCCGTGTAAAGCCGGCCCGGCGCTGTCATCGCCGGCGCCGGCCACGCGGTTAAGGTGGCATGAACACCTCACTTGTTTTCAACGCGCTGTGGGCGCCCGGCGTCCGGCGCGTCGCCGTGGCCGCGTGCGTGGTCGGCCTGTCGGGTTGCGTGGTTGCGCCGCTGGGCTACTACGACGCCGACGGCTCCTATGGCGAGGCGACCACGGTCACCGACGTGGCGCCTCCCGCGCCGTACAGCGAAACCGTGGGCGTGGCGCCGTTCGTCGGTGCCATCTGGCTCGGCGGCTACTGGGGCTGGCGCGGCGGCCGCTACGCGTGGGTGCCGGGCCACTGGGGCCACGCACGCCCGGGCTACGTGTGGCACCCGTACCATTGGGCGCCGCACGGCAACCGCTGGGCGCTCTCGGGCGGCTGGCGCCGCCGCTGACGCGCGGCCTGCGCGGCGCGCCGAGCGCCCGGATCAGG
>JAJVIL010000089.1 GCA_022072045.1 Burkholderiaceae bacterium
CCCGAAGGCTGGCACGCGCTGCGCGGCCGGCGCATCGCCGCTTGCGCGGGCACCGCGGTGCCGCAGCGCTTCTTCGCGATGCTTGCTGCGCTCGGGCTCGACATCGAGCCGCTGCCGCTGCCCGACCATGCCGACTATCGCGTGCTGCCGTGGCCGGCAGCGGCTCGCGAGGTGATCTTGACCGAGAAGGATGCCGTCAAGATCCTCCCCGAGCGCACCGGCGTCACCCGGGTCTGGGTGGCGCCGCTAGACTTCGCCCTCGACGAGGCCATCGGCGAACAGATCGTGCGCTGGCTCTCCTCCACGCCATGACCATCGACCATCGCCTGATCAACCTGCTGGTCTGCCCGCTGTGCAAGGGTCCGCTGCGCGCCGAGCATCCGCCGGGCGAACCGCTGCGCGAACTGGTGTGCCCGGCCGATCGGCTGGCGTTTCCGGTGCGCGACGGCATCCCGGTGATGCTCGAGAGCGAAGCGCGCCCGCTCGACGCGGCGAGCGCACCGGTGCCGCCCGGCTGAGCGCCCGCACGCGTTTCGCCGCCGCCATGAGCTTCACGGTGTTGATTCCCGCGCGGCTGAAGTCGACTCGCCTGCCCGACAAGCCGCTGGCCGATCTGCACGGCGCGCCGATGGTGGTGCGCGTCGCGCAGCGAGCCGCGCGATCGGCAGCCAGCCGCGTGGTCGTCGCCGCCGACGACGCGCGAATCGTCGATGCCTGCCGTGCCCACGGCGTCGAGGCGCTGCTGACGCGCGCCGACCATGCCAGCGGCAGCGATCGCCTGGCCGAGGCGTGCGAGCAATTGCAGCTCGCGGCCGACGCCATCGTCGTCAACGTGCAAGGCGACGAGCCGCTGATCGCCAGCGCGATGATCGACGCCTGCGCTGCGCTGCTGCAGCAGCGCAGCGATTGCGTGATGTCGACGGTGGCGCACGCGATCGACGACCCTGAGGAGTTCGCGAGCCCCAACGTCGTGAAGGTCGTGGTCGACGCGGCCGGGAGTGCGCTGTACTTCTCGCGCGCGCCGATCCCGCACTGGCGCGACCGGCCGGCCATCGGCGCGCTCCCGGGTGCGCCAATGCCGTTGCGGCACGTGGGGCTGTATGCCTACCGCGCCGGCTTCCTGCGCCGGTTCGCCGCGTTACCGCCGGTCGCGCTCGAAAGCGTCGAGGCGCTCGAGCAGTTGCGCGTGCTGTGGCACGGCGAGCGCATCGCGGTGCACGTGAGCGGCGAGCGGCCAGGCCCTGGCGTCGACACGCCGGCCGATCTGGCGCGCGCGCGCGCGCTGTGGCCGTCGGCCTCGTAGGCAGCGGGTCGAGTGCGCCACCACGGGCCGGCGCACGAGGCCGCGCCTCGCGTGCCGCGCGCGCCGTGCGTGCTAAGCTCGTTTGCCCCGCGACGGCGTTGGCGCCGAGGAAACCATGCGACTGATTCTGTTGGGCCCGCCCGGTGCCGGCAAAGGCACGCAGGCGGCGACCATCTGCCGCCACTACGGCATCCCGCAGATCTCCACCGGCGACATGCTGCGCGCCGCGGTCAAGGCCGGCACCTCGCTGGGGCTGGCCGCCAAGAAGGTGATGGATGCGGGCGAGCTGGTCAGCGACGACATCATCGTCTCGCTGGTCAAGGAGCGCATCGCGCAACCCGACTGCGCCAACGGCTTCCTGTTCGACGGCTTTCCGCGCACGATTCCGCAGGCCGAGGCGATGAAGACCGCTGGCGTGAAGATCGAGTTCGTGCTCGAGATCGACGTGCCCGACGAGGCCATCATCGAGCGCATGAGCGGTCGGCGCACGCACCCGGCATCGGGGCGCACCTACCACGTGAAGTTCAACCCGCCGAAGGTGGCCGACCGCGACGACGTCACCGGCGAGCCGCTGATCCAGCGCCCCGACGACAACGAAGAAACGGTGCGCAACCGGCTCGCGGTCTACCAGAAGCAGACCCGCCCGCTGGTCGAGTACTACGCGGCGTGGGCCGCGCGCGGCGACCCCGCGGCGCCGCGTTGCCGCAGGATCTCGGGCCTGGGCAGCGTCGACGAGATCGGTGCACGCGCGCTGGCCGCGCTGCAGGGCTGAACACATCAACGCAAACAGAGGAAACCCCATGGACATCGCAGGCAAGGTCTTCATCGTCACCGGCGGCGCCTCTGGCCTCGGCGAAGGCAGCGTGCGCATGTTCGCGCGCGAAGGCGCCAAGGTGGTCATCGCTGACGTGCAAGCCGACAAGGGCGAGGCGCTCGCCAAGGAACTCGGCGCCGGCAAGGCAGCCTTCGTGCGCTGCGACGTCACGCAGGAGGCCGACGCCAAGGCGGTGGTGGCCAAGGCGCTCTCGATGGGCAAGCTGATGGGCCTGGTGAATTGCGCGGGCATCGGCCCTGCGGCCAAGACGGTGGGTAAGGACGGCGCGCACTCGCTCGACCTCTTCACCAAGGTGATCCAGATCAACCTGATCGGCAGCTTCAACATGATCCGGCTGGCCGCCGAGGCGATGAGCAAGAACGCGCCCGAGTCCACCGGCGAGCGCGGCGTGATGGTCTCCACCGCCAGCGTGGCGGCCTACGACGGCCAGATCGGCCAGGCGGCGTATTCGGCGAGCAAGGGCGGCATCGTCGGCATGACGCTGCCGATCGCGCGCGACCTGGCGCGCAACGGCATCCGCAACATGACCATCGCGCCCGGGATCTTCGGCACGCCGATGCTGTTCTCGATGCCCAAAGAGGTGCAGGACGCGCTGGCCGCGAGCGTGCCGTTCCCGTCGCGCCTGGGCAAGCCCGAAGACTACGCCAAGCTGGTGCAGCAGATCGTCACCAACGACATGCTCAACGGCGAGGTGATCCGGCTCGACGGGGCGATCCGGATGGCGCCGAAGTAGAGCGAGGCAATCGCCGGCCGCGCTGATCGCCGGCCAACGAAAGCGGGCCCTTGCGGGCCCGCTTCGCTCCTTGCCTCTCGCTTACGCAATCAGAACTTGTACCTCGCGCCGAGCGTGAAGAACCGGCCCACGGCGCCGGCCTGATGCCAAGCCTGGTTGTAGTTGATGCCGTAGGTCAGCGGAAGGTACGGGTCGAACGGAGCCTTCCTGTCGAACAGGTTCTGGATCGAGAACGTCACGTCCCAGTTCTTGGTGGCCGACCACTTGCCGAACACGTCCCAGGTCGTGAACGACGGCAGTTTGCAGCCGTTGTAGATGGCGCCCGTGGTGTCGAACACGCCGCAGGCGTACTGGCCGATATCGGGGTAGGTGATGCCGGTGTTTCCATTGGTCATCGTGCCATCGCCATTCGACTCGGTCACCTCGCCTTGGTGGTCGATCATCTTGATCGGGCCCACGTAGTTGACCGCCACGCTGCCAGTCCATGGACCGCGCTCGAAGGTCAGCGCGAAGGTGGCGCGGTCCTTCGGCGCGCCGGTGCCAGAGCTCTGAACCAGCGGGCCGTGCGTGCCGGCGTACTCGAAGGTGTTGCCGTCGGCGTCGGTGCGCTCGTACTTCCGCACATGCGTCCAGAACAGCTGCCCGGTCAGCTTGCCGCCATCGCCGAGGTTCATGCGATACCGCATCTCGAGGTCGACGCCGTCGGTCTTCGTCTTGGCGGCATTGCGGTAGAAGCCGGTCACCGTGGCGAGCGTGCCGTCGACGTCGTAGTAGAGGAAGGTGTTCGGCAATGCGCCGGGTACCTTGGCACTTACTAGATTGGGGTGACTGGCATCCGAGCCGTCGCAGCCGCTGACACACTGGCCAGCCGGGATGATCGAGTTCGGATCGGCCTGCACGATCTCGTTCTTGCGATCGATGCGCCACCAATCGAGCGTGGCGCTGAAGTCGCGCACGGGCTCGGCGATCACGCCGAGCGTGTAGCTCTTGGCCTTCTCGGGCTGGATGTTCGGGTTGCCCTGCGAGAGGATGCCGTAGGACGTGAATCCGAAGCTCGAGCCGCCCACCTCGGCTGGGCCTGGCGCGCGGAATGCCTCGGCATAGGTGCCGCGGAACGACAACTGGTCCATCGCCCGCGCCTTGAAGCCGAGCTTCGGCGTCGTCGAGTTGCCAAAATCCGAATAGTGGTCGTAGCGCAGCGCGGCGTTGAGTTCGAGCCACTTGGTCACGGGGGCGTTGAGCTCACCATACAAGGCCTGCACGTTGCGGCTCATGTTGAACGCCGAGTAGCCGAGCCCCACGACCGATGCGGTATCGGTGAACGGCACCGGTGGCGTGTCGGCCTTCTCCCAGCGCGCCTCGGCGCCGAGCGCCAGGCCGAGCGGACCACCTTGCAGGCTCATCAGTTCGCGCGACACCTTGGCGTCGATCGATGCGACCGAACTGGTGGGCTTGTTCACCAGCGCGGGCGAGACATCGGCCAGCACCGCGGCGCTGGTCAGGCTGGGTGAGGTCAGGCTCGGGCGGTTGATCAGATAGGTGCCGTTGTTGAGTGCTGCCTGCATCCGGTCCCAGATGATGAAGCCGGTGTTGGTGTTGGTCAGCTTGCTCTTGACGTACAGCAGCCCGGCGTCGTAATCCCAGCCGGCAACGCTGCCCTGCAGGCCCAGCAGGCTGCGGAAGACCTTGTTGTCGGTCTTCTGGTCGCGCCCGCCGAGTTCGTAGGGCCGGTAGTACAGAACGCGATCGACTCCGAAGGTGTTGTCAGGATGCGCGGCCGGCAGAATCATCGCGGTGTGAGTGACCAGCGGATTGTTCAAGTCGCCCGGGAAGAACACGCCCGAGTCGTTGTTGGCGCCCAGCGTGCCGTTGGACTTGGTCACCGTATTGAAGTAGCCCAGCTCGGCGTACGCCTGCATCGTTGACGAGATCTGCAGGGTGCCGCGACCGAACAGGTTGAAGCGCGTGATCTCGGGCTGCACTTCCGTCTCGTCCAGCCCGTTGTAGCGGCACACCCCGGTGGTCGGATCGACGAGGCTGGCGTCGCAGGGAATGATGTTCACCCGGGCTCCGGAACCGGGCAGCGGCGGGGTCCGCGTCACGGCATAAGGTGAGTTCGCCGTCGGCGTGAGGGAATCCAGGTACAGGCGCGGCGCGCCAAGGGTCGTGTCGAAGTACCCGAGCGATCTGAGGTCGCTCTGTCCGATGAACCCCCGGTCCTTCGACCAGATGTTCTTCTGCTTCGACGCTTCGGCGGTGAAGAAGACGTTGTACTTGTCGGAGTCGAGGTTGCCGAATCCGCCGGCGCCGAAGACGCGCGTGGTCTGTCCGTCGCTCTTGCCGGTTTGACCATACGAGGCACCGATCGACGCGCCGGTGTAGTTCTTGCGCAGGATCACGTTGACCACGCCACCCACCGCGTCGGCGCCGTAGATCGCCGACGCGCCGTCCTTCAGCACTTCGATGCGTTCGACGGCCTCCAGCGGCAACGAGTTGAGGTCGACGAAGTTGCGCGTGCCGTCGTCGGCGAGGCCATAGGTCGACATGCGCCGCCCATTGACCAAGACCAGCGTGGAATTGACGCCCAGCCCGCGCAGCGAGACCGCGGCCGAGCCGGAGGCAAAGCCGTTGGTGAACGACGTCGGGATCGAACCCGTGCTGTCGGCGGTGATGCTGCGCAGCACGTCCTGGATCGACGTCTTGCCGGTGCGCTCGATGTCCTCGCGCGTCATGATCTGCACCGGCGCCGCAGTTTCGGTATCGGCGCGCTTGATGCGAGAGCCCGTCACCTCGACGCGTTGCCCGCTGTCTTGCGCCCAGGCGTCCGGCGCCACGACCGCGAACCCTCCTACAGCCAGCGCTGCCGCCAGGCTGATGCTGCTCCGTCTGAACATAGCGAACTCCTCCAATGGCTGAACGGTTGTTCCGTAGACCTTCTGCCCGTTCGTCGCGGCCTGTCGTCACCGGCAGGTCACGCATCGGCACGAACCAAGCACGAGCCTGAATTGTCAGCATCCGCAACAGGCGTCCGACAGCGGGGAAGTCCTCGTACCGGCGCACGCCGCTGCCCGTCTGGCGGATCGATGTGCTGGGCAGAGCACACCTCACCCGGTGCCGAATGCGCGCGCTGACCCCGACGTCCGACACGCGACCAAGTCGCCTCGGGTTAGCCCTAGGACCGCCTCTGTTACCGCTCGTTGGGGTGCGGCAACAGCCCGGGATTCGTCGTCTTGACCTTGGGGGTTTGCCGACCTAGGGATTCGCTGAAAAAGGTCCACGCCGATCGACGTGGTGCGTTGTTGGACGATGAAGCAACAGACCCTTGCCACGGCGGCCGATCACAGTGCGGGCTTCGAGCGGTACCGCAAGCCCACGCGGCGTGACGAGTTCCTGGCGACGATGAACGCGATCGTGCCTTGGTCGGCGCTGTGCGAAGTGATTCAGCCGCACTACCCCAAGGGCGTCGGTGGCCGCCCGCCCATCGGCCTGGAGCGCATGCTGCGCATCCACTTCATCCAGCATTGGTTCAACCTGGCCGACGAGGCCTGCGAGGAAGCGCTGTACGACAGCGCCAGCCTGCGCCGCTTCGTGAGCATCGACCTGGGCCGAGAGCCGGTGCCCGACGCCACCACGATGCTCAAGTTCCGGCGCCTGCTCAACGAGCACAAGCTCGGCGAGCAGCTGTTCGCCAAGGTCGGCGAAGTCTTGCAGCGAAGCGGCTTCAAGCTCAAGACCGGCACCATCGTGGACGCCACCATCATCGGCGCCCCGAGCTCGACCAAGAATGCCGACAATGCGCGCGACCCCGAGATGCACCAGACCAGGAAGGGCCGGCAGTGGTACTTCGGCATGAAGCTGCACATCGGTGTGGACAGCCACAGCGGCTTGGCGCACAGCGCGGTGGTCACGCCGGCCAACGTGCACGACAGGCACCCGCTGCCCGCTCTGCTGCACGGGGCCGAGCAGCGCGTCTACGGCGACAGTGTGTACTCGAGCCAGAAGGAGCTGATCGCCAGCAAGGCGCCGCGGGCACGCGACTTCACTAACCAGCGAGTGCGCAACCGGCAGGGCCGGGTCGACGAGGCCACGCGGACGAAGAACCGCAACAAGTCGCGCATGCGCGCTCGCGTCGAGCATGTGTTCTGCGTGGTCAAGCGGCTGTGGGGCTTCGCCAAGGTGCGCTACCGCGGGCTGGCGAAGAACGCCACGCGGGCGTTCACGGCGCTGGCGCTGGCCAACCTCTACCTGAGCCGAGGACCGCTCATGGCACAGGTGCGTCCGTGAAGCGGCAAGGCGAGCGCAAGGACCGTCGAAACGCGTCTCGCGCGCGTCAAAACGGCCGAAACTGAAGCTCGGATCGCGCATCGTGAAACGCACCGCGCTGTCGCTCGTCACATCGACCTCTTCTTCAGCTCATCCCTAGATCCGCGCCCGGTCGGGCAGCCGCGGCACGGCCGCCAGCAACTGCCGCGTGGCAGGCATCTGCGGCTCGCGCAGCACGAGCTGCGTCTCGCCCTGCTCGACGATCGTCCCCGCCTGCATCACGGCCACTTGATCGGCCAGGTACTCGACGACGCCGAGGTTGTGCGTGATGAACAGGTACGCCACGCCCAGCTCGGACTGCAGTTCGCGCAGCAGGTTGAGGATCTGCGCCTGCACCGACACATCGAGCGCCGAGGTCGGCTCGTCGCAGACGATCAGCTTGGGCTGCACCGCCAGTGCGCGCGCGATCGCGATGCGCTGGCGCTGCCCGCCCGAGAACTCGTGCGGGTAGCACGACAGCGCATCGGGTCGCAATCCCACGCGCGCGAGCAACTGCGCCACGCGCTCGCGGCGTTCGCCAGGCGCCAACTCGGAGCACAGCGCGGCGAGCCCCTCGTCGAGGATCTCGCCCACGCGCATGCGCGGGTCGAGCGACGCGTACGGGTCCTGGAACACGATCTGCACGTCGCGCCGCATCGAGCGCAGCGCCTCGCCGTGCAGGCTGAACAGGTCGCGCCCTGCGAGCAGGGCCTGGCCGCTGACCTCGGCATGGCGCCGCAGCAGTTGCACGATCGCCTTGCCGGTGGTGGTCTTGCCGCAACCCGATTCGCCCACCAGCGCCAGCGTGCGGCCGGCGAAGAGCTCGAAGCTGACGCCGCGCACTGCCTCGAAGGCACCGACCCGGCGCTGCAGGACGCCACTGCGGATCGGAAAGCGAACGCCGAGGTCCAACACGCGCAGCAGCGGCGCAGCCGCAGCGTTGGCCGCGGGCTGCGCGTTGCTCGCTTGGGCCGCCGAGCCATCGTTGCCGGCCTTCTCGGGCCAGGGCGTGGCACCGGCGTAGCGCAGGCAGCGAACTTGGCGGCCCTGCCACTGCAGCAGTTGCGGCACCGTACGCGCGCACTCGTCGCGCGCCTGCGCGCAGCGCTCGACGAAGCGGCAAGCTTCGAACGTGCCGGTCAGCGCCGGCACTGCGCCCGTGATCGCCTCCAACGCCTGCTCGCGCCGCTGCGCATCGGGCAGCGCGCGCAGCAGCGCCTGCGCATACGGGTGCAACGGCCGCGCGAAGAACTCGTCGGCCGCAGCCACCTCGACGATCTGGCCGGCGTACATCAGCGCCACGCGGTGCGCCATGCCGGCCACCACCGCGAGGTCGTGCGTGATCAGCAGCAGCCCCAGGCGCTGCTCGCGCTGCAGGTCGCGCAGCAGGTCGAGGACCTGCGCCTGGATCGTCACGTCGAGCGCAGTGGTCGGCTCGTCGGCGATCACGAAATCGGGCTCGGCGGCAAGCGTCAGCGCGATCATCACGCGCTGCTTCTGGCCGCCGCTCAGGCGAAACGGATAGTCGTCGATGCGGCGCTCGGGCTCCGGGATACCGACCTTGCGCAGCCAGTGCAGCGCGCGCTCGCGCGCCGCGGCGCCGCGCAGCCCGGTGTGCGCCTTGATCGCCTCGACGATCTGGTCGCCCACGCGCATCACCGGGTTCAGGCTGGTGGCCGGTTCCTGGAAGATCATGCCGATGCGCCCGCCGCGCACCGCGCGCATGCGGCTCTCGGGCAGCGCCAGCACGTCGGTGCCGGCCAGCGACACCGTGCCTGCCGTGACCGCGCCGTTGTCGGGCAGCAGGCGCATCAGCGCCAGCGCGGTCATGCTCTTGCCGCAGCCCGACTCGCCCACCAGCGCGAACGTCTCGCCGCGTGCGATCGCCAGGCTCAGGCCGTCGATCGCCTTGACGAGGCCGGCGTCGGCGTCGAGCGCGACCTTGAGGTCGTCGACGGTGAGCATCGTCAGACCAGCGTCGTGCGCGCCGCGCGCCGCGCGCGGAACGAGCGCGCCCGCGGATCGAAGGCGTCGCGCACGCCGTCGGCGAACAGGTTGGCCGCCAGCACCAGCGCGAGCATGAAACCGAACGCCGCCACGAACGACCACCAGACCAGCGGCTCGCCGCTCATCTCGTTGCGCGCCAGGTTGATCATGCCGCCGAAGCTGTTGACGCTCGGATCGACGCCGACGCCCACATAGGTGAGCACCGCCTCGTACAGGATGAGGTCGGAGAAATTCAGCACCGTGGTGATCAGCACCAGGTGCATCACGTTGGGCACCACGTGGCGCCGCATCGTGCGCCCATGCGGCACGCCGAACGCCTCGGCCGCCTGCATGAACTCGAGGTCGCGCAGCTTCAGCGTCTCGGCGCGCACCAGCCGGCACAGGGTGGCCCAGCCGGTGAGCCCGAGGGTCACGCACAGCAGCGCCAGCTTCAGGTCGGCGCGCTCCAGGCCGGTGTCGAACAGCTCGGCATGGGTGTCGATGAACACCTGCACCATCAGTACGCAGGCGGCGATCAACAGCACGTTGGGCACCGCCGACAGCACCGTGTACAGGTACTGCACCGCCTCGTCGACCCAGCCCTTGAAGTAGCCCGCCAGCACGCCCAGGCCGAGCGCCACCGGCACCGTGGCCAGCGTGGCGAGGGTGCCGATCACGAACGCGGTGCGCACACTCTTGAGCGCCTGCACCAGCACGTCGTTGCCGGTGCGGTCGGTGCCCAGCACGTGGTAGTGGCCCATCAGCGCGATCACCGGGCCGGCCACCAAGGCTATGGCCGCCAGCGTCGCCAGCGGCACGCGCCATGGGGTGGGCGTGCGGCCGGCGACGATCGCGCGCCAGTGCGCCACCGTGCCC
>JAJVIL010000058.1 GCA_022072045.1 Burkholderiaceae bacterium
GAGGCGCTGACGCTGCTGCTGGCCGCGCACTTCGGGCCGCGCGGCATCACCGTCAACGCGGTGCTGCCGGGCGCCACCGCCACCGACCTCAACCCCCGCGCGCGCGACCCGGCGCTCGCCGCGCAGATCGCCGCGACCATCGCGCTGCGGCGCGTCGGCCAGCCCGGCGACATCGCCGACGTGATCGTCTTCCTGGCGAGCGACGCCGGGCGCTGGGTCACCGCGCAGTGCATCGACGCCAGCGGCGGGCAGCGCATCTGATGGCCACCGCCGCGCCAGGCGCGACGACGCGCGCAGGCTTCGAGTTCGACCTCGTCGTGCTCGGCTCGGGCGCGGCGGGGCTCGCCGCCGCGCTGGTGGGCGGCGTGCAGGGTGCGCGCGTGCTGCTGGCCGAAAAGGCCGACCTGATCGGCGGCACCACGGCGATGGCCGGCGGCTGCACCTGGGTGCCGGCCAACCACCTGATGCTCGCCGCGGGCCTGCACGACAGCGCGGCCGATGCGCTGGAGTACATCCGCGCCGTGGCACCACCGGGCTGGGCGAGCGACGAGGAGCCGCTGTGGCAGGCGTTCGTCACGCACGCGCCGCAGATGCTCGCGTTCGTCGAGCGGCACAGCGCGCTGCGCTTCGGCCTCGGCGGCGAGCCCGACCCGTACCCGGACGCGCCCGGCGCGAAGCTGCGCGGCCGCAACGTCTCGCCGCGGCCGCTGCGCTTCGCACAGCTCGGGCCTTGGCGCGAGCGCATCAGGCCTTCGCCGATGCCGGTGCGCCTGACCTACAACGAGATCACCGACAACCATCTGGCGGCGATTCCGGCGCGGGCGATCACGCGCTTCGGCCATCGGCTGCTGTGGCGCACGCTGACCGACCGCCGCGCGATGGGCCAGGCGATGGTGGCCGGCCTGCTGCTCGGCTGCCTGCGCCACGGTGTCACCGTGCGCACCGGCGCGGCGGCCCACCGCCTGGTGATCGAACACGGCCGCGTCGGTGGTGTCGAGCTGCTGTGCGAAGGGCGCAGCGAAACGGTGAGTGCGCGCCGCGGCGTGGTGATCGCCACCGGCGGCTTCGAGTGGAATGCCGCGATGATGGCCACGCATCATCCGGGTGAGGTGACCTGGACGGGCAGCCCGACCACCAACACCGGCGACGGGCACCGCCTGGCCGAGCAGGCGGGCGCGCTGTTCGCGCGCATGGACCAGGCGCTGATCATGGGCACGCGACCGGTGCAGTACCTGGGCCAGCCGCACGCGATGCCGGCGGCCGACTACACGCTGCCGCACAGCATGATCGTCAACTCGCGCGGGCGGCGCTTCGTCAACGAGCTGCAGATGAACGTCGGCCTCGGGCTCGATGCGCGCGACCCCGCCACCGGCACGCGCGTCAACGCGCCGGCCTGGCGCATCTACGACGCGCAATATGCGGCGCGCTACCGCCACATGCTGCCGCGCGAGCCCGGCCACGTGCAGGCCGGCTCGCTGCGCGCGCTGGCCGCGGCGATCGGCGTCGACGCCGAAGGCCTCGCCGACGAGGCCGCGCGCATGTCGCAGTTCGCGCGCGCGGGGCGCGACGACGACTTCGGCCGCGGCGGCAACCGCTGGGACCCGGCGCGCAGCGGCGACCCGCGCGTGCGCCCCAACCCGTGTCTCGGGTCGATCGAGCGCGCGCCGTTCCATGCGTTTCCGATCGCGCCGGGGTTTCTCGGCACCAAGGGCGGCCCGCGCACCGATGCGCGCGGCCAGGTGCTCGACACCGGCCGGCGCGCGATCCCGGGCCTGTATTGCGCCGGCAACGCGATGGCCAACCCGATCGGCGCCAAGGCCGTCGGCGCGGGCACCACGCTCGGGCCGTGCCTGACCTGGGGCTACATCTGCGCGCGCAGCGCGCTGGCGAGCGACGTACCATCGAACTGAAGCAGGAGACTCCCATGCCGATTGCCAGCATCTTGCTCGTGAAGGGCCACGCACCCGATCGCTTGCAAGGCGTCGTGAAGGGCGTCAACGACGTGATGGTGCGGGTGACCAACGCGCCGCGCACCACGGTGTGGATCGAGGAGATCGACCCGCAACGCTGGGCTGCGCAAGGCGTGCCGGCCGCCGAGCTGCTGCGCACGAAGCCGCTCAGCGAGATCGATTCGCCGCTGGTGACCGTCGTCATGATCAAGGGGCGGCCCGTCGAGCAGCACCGCGAACTGATCGCCGGGATCACCGAGGTGCTGGTGAACGAGCTGCGGCTCGACCCCAAGGCCGTGCGGGTCAACGTGCTGGAGACCCCGGCCGAGAGCTTCGGCATCGGCGGGCTGCAGGCCAACGTGTTCTTCGAGCGCATGAAGTGACGCGCCGGCGCCCCGAGCGCCGCGGCCGCCGGCCGAATTCGGCATCGTGCAAGACTCGGTGCACTGCACCGCGCACGTTGCGAACCCTTCGCGCATGAGGGTCGCGCGCCCGGTCGGCCGTGACGTCTTCGCGTGCAACGAAAATTCAGACGATACCGACAAGGATAACGAACATGGCGGGGCCTTCGGGCAGCGCGCCCGATGCGCGCGCTGCCACCTGCAACCAAGCCGACGAGCCAGTGCGCCGCGTGCTGGTGTTCTCGATCGTCGCGCTGGCGCTGCTGATGATGTCGGTCGATTCGACGATCGTCGCAACGGCGCTGGGCGCCTTGCAGCACGGCCTGGGCACCACGATCAACTGGGCCGGCTGGACCATCACCGCCTACTCGCTGGGCTTCGTGCTGATGCTGCCGATCAGCGGCAAGCTGGCCGAGCGCTACGGCGGCCGCAGGGTGTTTCTGGGCTCGGTGGTGGCGTTCAGCGGCGCGTCGCTGTGCTGCGGCTTCGCCGACAACGTGTACGTGCTGATCGCGCTGCGCGCCGTGCAGGCCGCCGGCGGTGCCGGCCTCACGCCGTCGGCCACCGGAATCATCGTCGACCACTTCGGCGATGCGCGCGATCGCGCGGTGAGTCTGTTCGGCAGCATCTTTCCGATCGGCGCGATGATCGGGCCCGTCTTCGGCGGCCTGTTCGTCGCCTACTGGAGCTGGCGCGGCATCTTCTTCGTCAACGTGCCGATCGGGGTGGTGATTCTCGTGCTGGCATTGCGCTACATCCCACGCGATCGCCCCCGCACGCGAGCAGCCCACGGCGGGTTCGACCCGACGGGCATGGCGCTGCTCGGTGCCTCGCTGCTCGCGGGCATGCTTGCCGTCAGCTATCTGGGCGAGAGCGCTGCCACCCCGTGGTCGTGGGCGTTCGTGGTGCCCGCCATCGTCATGGTGATCGCGCTGTGGAGCTTCTTCGGGCACATCGCTCGCAGCGCGAGCCCGTTCATCGCCCCACGCCTGATCTGCGGGCCTGGTTTCGGGGTCGTCAACCTCATCAACATGTCGTACGGCGGCATGACCAACGGCGTGGTGATGCTGCTGCCGTTGTACGCCACCCACCGCTACGGCATCGACGTGCTCGCCGCCGGGTCGCTGCTGGTCGCTCAGGGGCTGGCGGCGATCGTCTTCTCGCTGGCTGCCGCGCTGGCGCTGCGCCGCACCGGCTATCGGCTCCCGGTGTACGTGGGCGGCGGTGCCATCGCGGCCGGGCTGCTGCTGCTCGCCGTCGAACCGCGCCTGGGCGTGACGCCGTACGTCTGGCTGACCGCTGCGGCGTTCCTGGTCGGCGCCGGCCGCGGTGCGATCAACCCCGCCAGCCGCAACGCGGGGCTGCAGCTCGCGCCCGAGCATTCGTCGATCATCGCGGCGCTGCGCACCGCAGCGCTGCAGGTCGGATCGATCACCACGGTGTCGATCGTCACCGCGGTCCTCGCCCGCTCCGTCGACCCCGGCATCGTCCAGGGTTGGGTCTACGCGGCGGCGGCGCTGTTGCTGCTGGCCTCGCTGCGGCTGATCGCGCGCATTCCGGAGCACCACGGTTCGTGGTGAGCGCCGCCGCGGCCGCCGACACGCTCGCGCACGCCGCGCGCCGCGCCGCCGCGGACGCGTCGCCACCGGTCTTCACGGTCGGCCACTCGAACCGTACGATCGAGGCGTTCGTCGAGCTGCTGCGCGCGGGCGACGTTCGCCTGGTGGTCGACATCCGCACCGTGCCACGCTCGCGCCACAACCCGCAGTTCGATGCCGCCGCGATGGCAGACGAACTGCGGCCGCACGGAATCGGCTACGCGCGGATCGAATCGCTGGGCGGCCTGCGAGGCAAGTCGAAGACCGTGCCGCCCGAAGTGAACGGGTTCTGGGTCAACGCGAGTTTCCACAACTACGCCGATTACGCGCTGTCGCCCGAGTTCCGCGCCGGCCTCAACCGCCTGCTCGGGCTCGCCGGCGAGCAGCGCGCGGCGATCATGTGCGCCGAGGCGGTGTGGTGGCGCTGCCACCGCCGCATCGTCGCCGACTACCTGCTGCACGCCGGTCGCGAAGTGCTGCACCTGATGGGCGAGCACCGGATCGAGCCCGCCCGCCTGACCGAGGCGGCGGTGCCGGCGGCCGACGGCCTCCACTACGCGGCCAGGCCCGGGAGCGCGGCGCCCGATGGCGCCGCGCTCCCGTAGCCGAATCAGCCTCGCTCGCTCCGTCAGCCTCGTTCGCTCGACGGGATACCCAGCGCCTTGGCGACGCCCGCGCCGTAGGCCGGGTCGGCCTTCGTGCAGTGGTCGATGTGGCGCAACTGGATCTCGCGCGGCGCGTCGCCGAGCGAGCGCGCGGTGTTGTCGAACAACGCCTGGCGCTGCGCCGGCGTCATCAGGCGGAACAGCGCGCCCGGCTGCGAGTAGTAGTCGGTGTCGGTGCGGTGGTTCCAGTGGTCGGCGGCGCCCTCGACGCTGAGCGGCGGCTCGGCGAAATCGGGCTGATCGGCCCACTGGCCGTAGCTGTTGGGCTCGTAGCCGAGCGTGCTGCCGTGGTTGCCGTCGACGCGCATCGCGCCGTCGCGGTGGTAGCTGTGCACCGGGCAGCGCGCCGCATTGACCGGAATCAGGTGGTGGTTCACGCCCAGCCGGTAGCGCTGCGCATCGCCGTACGAGAACAGCCGCCCCTGCAGCATCTTGTCGGGCGAGAAGCCGATGCCGGGCACCACGTTGGCCGGGTTGAACGCCGACTGCTCGACCTCGGCAAAGAAGTTCTCCGGGTTGCGGTTCAGCTCCATCGTGCCGACTTCGATCAGCGGGTAGTCCTTCTTCGGCCAGATCTTGGTCAGATCGAAGGGGTGGTACGGCACCTTCGCTGCCTCCTTCTCGGGCATCACCTGCACGAAGAGCTTCCACTTCGGGAAGTCGCCGCGCTCGATCGCCTCGTACAGATCGCGCTGGCTGCTCTCGCGATCCTTGCCGATCAAGGCCTCGGCCTCGGCGTCGGTCAGGTTCTTGATGCCTTGCTGCGTGACGAAGTGGAACTTGACCCAGTGGCGCTGCTTGTTGGCGTTGATGAAGCTGAACGTGTGGCTGCCGAAGCCGTGCATGTGGCGGTAGCTCGCCGGGATGCCGCGGTCGCTCATCACGATCGTCACCTGGTGCAGTGCCTCGGGCAGCGAAGTCCAGAAATCCCAGTTGTTCTTCGCGCTGCGCAGGTTGGTGCGCGGGTCGCGCTTGACGGCGTGGTTCAGATCGGGAAAGCGCAGCGGGTCGCGCAGGAAGAACACCGGCGTGTTGTTGCCCACGAGGTCCCAGTTGCCCTCTTCGGTGTAGAACTTCAGCGCGAAGCCGCGGATGTCGCGCTCGGCGTCGGCGGCGCCGCGCTCGCCGGCCACCGTGGTGAAGCGGGCGAACAGCTCGGTCTTCTTGCCGACCTGCGAGAAGATCTTCGCGCGGGTGTAGCGGGTGATGTCGTGGGTGACCGTGAAGGTGCCGTAGGCGCCCGAGCCCTTGGCGTGCATGCGCCGCTCGGGGATCACTTCGCGGTCGAAGTGGGCCAGCTTCTCGAGGAACCAGACGTCCTGCAGCAGCATCGGGCCGCGCGGCCCGGCGGTCATCACGTTCTGGTTGTCGGCCACGGGTGCGCCGGCGTTGGTGGTCAGCTTGCTGCTCATCTCGCGTGCTCCTTTGCCAATGATGCGGGCGCACCATAGCCGCGATCGGTGGAGCGCGCCAATTGGAACTGGCTAGCCCGTCGATAGGCTGGGCGGGGTGCCGGGCCGGCGCGGGCGTGCGGGCCCGCGACTACCCCTGGTAGCCGAGCAGCCGCGGCAGCCACAGCACGAGCTGCGGGGCCAGCATGATCGCCGCCAGCGCGCCGATCATCACCAACAGGAACGGCATCACCTCGCGCACGAGGTCGGTCAGCGACACGTCGGCGATCTTGTTCATCATGAACAGCAGTAGCCCGTACGGCGGCGTGACCAGGCCGAGCATGATGTTGACGACGCACATCACGCCGAAGTGCACCAGGTCGATGCCGAGCGCCGCCGCGGTGGGCGTCAGCACCGGCAGGATCACGAGAATGATCGTCGTGCCCTCGAGGAAGCAGCCGAGCACCAGCAGCAGCACGTTGACGCTGAGCAGGAACATCAGCGGCGACAGTTGGTGGGCCGCGAGCACGGCGCTCAGCGTCTTCGGGATGTTCTCCGACGTGATCACGAAGTTGAACACCAGCGCGCCGGCGATCAGCATGCCGATCGACACCGTGATGCGCGCGCTGTTGGCCAGCGAGCGGTAGATGTCGCGCAGGCCGACGCTGCGGTACAGCAGCGCCGACACGCCGAGCGCGTAGGCGGCGGCGACCGCGGCGGCCTCGGTCGGCGTGGTGATGCCGCTGTACATGCAGCCGAGCAGGATCACCGGCATCAACAGCGCCGGCGTGGCCTCCCAGGTGATGCGCGGCAGCCGCGACAGCGGCACGCGCACTTCGACCGGGAAGTTGCGCCGCCGGGCCACCGCCGCCACCAGCGCGCTCTGCACCGCACCGAGCAGCAGGCCCGGCACGACGCCACCCAGGAACAGGTAGCCGACGGAGGTGTCCGAGATCAGCGCATAGAGCACCAGCGGGATCGACGGCGGAATGATCGGCCCGATCACCGACGACACGCAGGTCAGCGCGGCCGCGAAGGCCGGCGGGTACTTGCCGTCGCGCGTCATCAGCGCCTGCATCAGCTTGCCCGAGGCCGCTGCGTCGGCCAGCGCCGAGCCCGACATGCCGGCGAAGATGACGCTCTGCACCACGTTCACCTGCGCCAGCCCGCCGCGGAAGCGCCCGACCAGCGCGTTGCAGAAGCGCAGCAGCCTGTCCATGATGCTGCCGGTGTTCATGAACTCGGCCGCCAGGATGAACAGCGGGATCGCCAGCAGCAACTGGCTGCCCATCATGCCGTTGAGCAGTTGCTCGGCGGCGGTGCCCAGGTCCTGCCCCCGCATGAACAGCCACAGGATCGAGCCGCCGATCATCGCGTAGGCCACCGGCAGCCCCGCGAGGCTGAGCACGACGATGGCGGCGATCGATGTCGCGAACGGCGATGCGATCACAACGCCGAGCTGACCTTGGTGATGTCGGCCTCCGGCGGCGCCTTGCCGCGCACGAGGTTCACGATCGCGCCGAGATAGCGCACGACGATGGCCAGCGCGAACACGATGTAGATCGAGTACAGGACGTCGAGGCGGATCTTCAGGTACGAGCTGCTCTCGACCTTCATGAAGGCCACGTACTTCCAGGTGGCGGGCATCGCCATGCCGAACAGCGCCACCGCGGCCGCAGCCACCGCAATGCCGACCACGCGCCGCCCGCGCGGCTTGAGTCGCGCCGAGATGAGGTCGAAGCGCACCTCCTCGTGCTCCTTCAGCCAGAACGCCGAGCCGATCAGCGTCATGTACAGCCAGGCGATGACCGACAGCTCCGAGGTCCAGCCGATCGGAAGGTTGAAGAAGTAGCGGAACACGATCTGCAGCAGGAAGGCGACGAACATCACGCCCAACAGTCCGGCGACGATGTTCTGCGCCCGCCGTCGCATCCACCCGACGGCGCGGCCGATGCCCAGTTGCATGGTGACCCTCCGGTTGCCGGGGCCGGCCTCGTTGTGCCGGCGCCCGCTGGTGCGCTGCGCGCTACTTCATCGCGTTGACCTTGTCGAGCATGCCCTTGGGCCACGCCTTGGCTTCGTCCGACGCCAGGTAGACCTTCTGCGCGTAGGCGCGGAACGCAGCGATGTCGGGGACATAGACGTCCAGGCCCTGCTGCTTGAAGCTGCTGGCCAGTTCGGCCTCGCGTTTCAGGTGCTCGGCCGCGCTCCAGGCGATGGCCTTGTCCACCGCGGCCTGGAAGCCTTTTTGCTTGGCGCCCATCGCGTTCCAGGCCTTCAGGTTCATCGTCAGCACGTCGAACGCCACCAGGTGCGAAGTCAGCACGATCTGCGACATCACCTCGTAGAACTTCATGTTCTGCACGTTCGGCAGCGGGTTGTCCTGGCCGTCGATGGCGCCGGTCTGCAGGCCGGTGTACGTCTCGGCATAGGCCATCGGCGTCGGGTTGGCGCCGATCGAGCGGCCGAGCAGCTGCCACGCTTCGCCCGGGGGCATGCGCAGCTTGATGCCGGCCATGTCGGCCGGGGTGCGGATCTTGTTCTTGGCTCTGAGGCCGACCTGCCGCGTGCCGTAGAAGGTCGGGCCCAGGATCTTCACCTTGAGCTGCTCCTCGGCCATCTGCTTCATCTCGGCGCCGAGTTCGCTGGCGAAGTAGGCGTTCAGGTGGTTCGCGTCGCGGAACAGGTACGCCGAGGTCAGGATCGACCACGCCGGCAACTGTTTGGAGATGTCCTGCGGCGCGACGTTGCCGAGCTCCAGGTTGTCGCGCTGCAGCGCCACCAGTTCGGTGCCCTGCTTGAACAGCGTGCCGCCGAAGAAGGGCTCGATCGTGAAGTCGGCCTGCACGTCCTTGGCAAGCGTGCGCACCATGTCGGCGCGGATGTCGCGGTCGGAGAACACCGCGGCCAGGCGCAGCGTGGGCTTGCTCTGTGCCCGCACGGGCAGCGCCGACGCGGCGGCCAGCGCGCAGCCAGCTTTCAACAGGTCGCGCCTTGCGAAGTTCGATTGCATGGGGGTCTCCTCGTCGTTGATGGTAGGGGCGTCTGGCGCTCAGGTGCGAGCGCGCTGCGTGGCCAGGGCGTCGGCCACTGCGCGCACGGCCAGCAGGTAGCCGGCCGGCCCGAGCCCGCAGATCACGCCGCTGGCCGCCTGCGAGACCAACGAGTGGTTGTACGGCGCCGGCCGCTGGTGGATGTTCGTCAGATGCACTTCGATCACCGGCTTGCGCAGCAGCTTCAGCGCGTCGAGCACCGGCACGCAGCCGAACGAGAAGCCGGCCGGATTGATGATCACCGCAGCGTCGCGCGCGAAGGCCTCCTGGATCCAGTCGACCAACACGCCTTCGTGATTCGTCTGGCGGAAGTCGCATCCGAGATCGAGTTCGGCGGCCAGGGCCTCGGTGCGTTGCCGGATCTCGGCCAACGTGGTCGTGCCGTACAGCGCCGGCTCGCGCTGGCCGAGCAGGTTGAGGTTCGAGCCGTTGAGCACGAACAGCGGTTGGGGCTGGGGCATGGTTCGCGGGTGTGCAGGCGTGGCGTCAAAGGACGCGATTCTCTTCGTTGCCGCCGCCGAACAGCGCGCGCAGTTCGCTCGCCTCGGCCGCCACGGCGCGGGCGATGGTGTCATAGCCGAAGAAGGAAAGGTATTCGGGAACCTGCTGCACCAGCATCTCGAAGCCCGGGTGCGCAGTGATGCCGCGCGCCTGGCATTCGCGCAGCAGCGCGGTCGGCTGGTTCTTCATCACGATGTCCACCACCGCCGCACCGGCCTCCAGCCGCGCCGTCGGCAGCGGCGAGGCATCGCCGCGGTCCATTCCGATCGGCGAGGCGTTGACCACCAGGTCGAAGCCGGTCGGGTCGGCGTCGGCGTGCGGCGCGACCTCGAGGCCGAACTCGGTGCGCAGCCGCTGCGCCGCGGCGGCCGAGCGGCCGGGCACGGGGTCGAACAGGC
>JAJVIL010000042.1 GCA_022072045.1 Burkholderiaceae bacterium
GCGGCGAGTTCGCCAAGCGCAGCAAGGACCGCAACTTCGACGACATCCAGAAGGACATCTACGGCCAGTTCGAGAACACCTTCATGATGTACCTGCCGCGGCTGTGCGAGCACTGCCTGAACCCGGCGTGCGTCGCGAGCTGCCCCTCGGGCTCGATCTACAAGCGCGAGGAAGACGGCATCGTGCTGATCGACCAGGACAAGTGCCGCGGCTGGCGCATGTGCGTCAGCGGCTGCCCGTACAAGAAGATCTACTACAACTGGAAGAGCGGCAAGGCCGAGAAGTGCATCTTCTGCTACCCGCGCATCGAGGCCGGGCAGCCCACCGTGTGCTCCGAAACCTGCGTCGGCCGCATCCGCTACCTCGGCGTGATGCTGTACGACGCCGACCGCATCGGCGAGGCAGCCAGCGTCGAGCACGACCGCGACCTCTACGCGGCACAGCTCGGCATCTTCCTCGACCCGCGCGACCCGCAGGTGATCGAGCAGGCGCACAAGGACGGCGTTCCCGACAACTGGCTCGAGGCCGCGCGCGCGAGCCCCGTCTACAAGATGGCGATGCAGTGGAAGGTGGCGCTGCCGCTGCACCCGGAGTACCGCACGCTGCCGATGGTGTGGTACGTGCCGCCGCTGTCGCCGATCACCGCCGCGGCCAACGCCGGGCAGCTCGGCGCCAACGGCGAGATCCCCGACGTGAACCAGCTGCGCATCCCGGTCAAGTACCTGGCCAACCTGCTGACCGCCGGCGACACCGCCCCGGTGGTGCGCGCGCTCGAACGCCTGCTGGCGATGCGCGCCTACCAGCGCAGCAAGCATGTCGACGGCCGGCCCAACCGCGCGGCGATCGATCAGGTGAACGTCAGCGTCGACGAGGTCGAGGACATGTACCGCGTAATGGCGATCGCCAACTACGAAGACCGCTTCGTGATCCCGACCACGCACCGCGAGTACGCCGAGAACGCGTTCAACGTGCGCGGCGGCTGCGGCTTCAGCTTCGGCAACGGCTGCTCCGAAGGCGTCACCGAGACCAGCCTGTTCGGCAGCGAGAAGAAGCGCACCATCCCGATCAAGGCGGAGGTGTGACATGACCCACCCCGAAGCGCCTTCGGCGCCTCCCCTCAAGGGGCGCCGCCAGCGGCCCGGCAAAGCCGGCTCCGCGGCGGCCGCTTGGTTGCGTCGGTCCATGCGTCGAGCGTTTCGCTTCGGCACCGTGGAGAAGCCACGATGAGCATCTTCGAGAACTCGCCAAAGCCGATGGCCCGCACGCTGCGCGTGCTGGCGCGGCTGCTGGGCTATCCGGACGACGCGCTGCGTGCTCACCTGGACGAGATGGGCGCCGCGTTGCACGCCGAGCGGGCGCTCGGCCGCGGCCGCCTGGCCGAGATCGACGCGCTGTGCGAGCGCCTGCGCGCAGCGCCGCCGCTCGACCTGGAGGCGGCCTACGTCGACCTGTTCGACCGCGGGCGCAGCACCGCGCTGCACCTGTTCGAGCACGTGCACGGCGATTCGCGCGACCGCGGCCCGGCGATGGTCGACCTGGTCAAGACCTACGAGCAGGCGGGCCTGCTGCTGGGCCCCAGCGAACTGCCCGACCACCTGAGCGTCGTGCTCGAGTACGCGTCGACCCAGCCCGCGGCCCAGGCGCGCGAGTTCCTGCGCGAGATCGCACACATCGTGCAGGCGATCTTCAGCGCGTTGCTGGCGCGCGAGAGCGGCTACGCCAGCGTGCTGGCCGCGGTGCTCGACCTCGCGGGCGTTGCCGCCGCCCCGGTGGCGCTGGCCGCCGAGCCCGCGCTCGACGACAGCTGGGCAGAACCGCCCGCCTTCGACGGCTGCTCGACCGAGGGGCAGGCCGCCCCCGGGCAGCCGCAGCCGATCCAACTCGTCAAGCGGCCACCGGCCGCCCAACCGGGAGCCCGTCCATGAACCTCGCCGTGCACAGCTTTCTGTTCACCGTCTACCCCTACATCTGCCTGGCGGTATTCCTGATGGGCAGCATGGCGCGCTTCGACCGCGACCAGTACACCTGGAAGAGCGATTCGTCGCAACTGCTGCGCGCCGGCCAGCTGCGCTGGGGCAGCAACCTGTTCCACATCGGCATCCTGTTCCTGCTGCTCGGCCACACGGTGGGCCTGCTGACGCCGCACACGCTGTACGAGCGTTTCATCACGGTGGAGCACAAGCAGATCCTGGCGGTTGCGTCGGGCGGCACCGCCGGGTTGATGTGCTTCGTCGGCGTCACGCTGCTGCTGCACCGGCGCCTGTTCGACGACCGCATCCGCCTGACGAGCCACCGCACCGACATCGCGATCCTGATCATCCTGTGGGTGCAGCTCGCGCTCGGCCTGATCACGCTGCCGTACTCGCTGCGGCACCTCGACGGCGGCATGATGCTGGTGCTGTCGGAGTGGGCGCAGCGCATCGCCACTTTCCGCCCCGACGCCAGCATCCTGCTCGCCGTCGACTGGCCGTTCAAGGTGCACATGGTGCTCGGCATGACGATCTTCCTGCTGCTGCCGTTCAGCCGCCTGGTGCACGTATGGAGCGGCTTGGCCAGCGTGGCCTACCTGTTCCGGCCATACCAGATCGTGCGCTCGCGCCGGCTCAACGTGCCGCCGGGGCAGAACCAGCCGCGCAGCGCCGCGTGAGACCGGCCGTGAACTCGCCTCCCACCATGGCCTGCGTCAACGGCGTTGCGCTGGCCGACGCGCACGAGGTGCTCGACGCCGAGGCGTTGCGCCAGCGCGCCTGCGCCGAACTGTTGCGCCAGGCGGCGATCGCTCACGGCTTGTTGGCTGCGGACGACCCCGCGCCGCGCGCCGGCGCGATGAGCGAAGCGGCCAGCGCGGCGATCGAGGCGTTGCTCGACCGCGAGCTGCAGCAGCCGGAGCCCTCGGACGAGGCCTGCCGGCGCTACCACAGCGCGCACGCTGCCCGCTTCGCGATCGGCGAGCGCGTGCGGGCGCGCCACGTGCTGTTCGCGGTCACCCCGGGCGTCGACGTGGTGGCGCTGCGCCAGCGCGCCGAGGCGTGCCTGCTCGATCTTCGCTGCGCCGGGTCGGCCGACCGCTTCGCGCAGGTGGCCGGCGAGACCTCCAATTGTCCGAGCGGCGAGCACGGCGGCGACCTCGGCTGGCTGAGCGCCGACGATTGCGCGCCGGAGTTCGCGCGCGAGCTGTTCGGCCAGCGCGAGGTGGGCGTGCTGCCGCGGCTGGTGCACAGCCGATTCGGCCTGCACGTGGTCGAGGTGCTGGCCCGCGAGCCGGGCGAGGCCCCGGCGTTCGAGGCCGTGCGCTCGGCGGTGGCGCAAACGCTGCGGCAGCAGACCTTCACCACCGCCTTGCGCCAATACCTTCAGTTGCTGGCCGGCCAGGCACGCATCGAAGGGGTGGCGCTCGAAGCCGCGGCCACGCCGCTGGTGCAATAGGCGCGCCTCGTCGGCCATCGGCAACACGGCGCCGGGGCCGCGCCGTTACAGTGGGGCATGAGCCGCCGCGCCGCGCCCGAAGCGAATGCCGCACGAACGGCAGGGGCAGGCTCCTGGACCCTCGCCGCGAAGCTCGGCGCCGTCGGCGGCACGCTGCTGCTGATGGTGCTGGCTTCGATCGGCGCCACGCTGTGGATCACCTGGCAGCTCGAAGGCGGCGCGGCAGCGCTCAACGAGGCCGGTCGCATGCGCATGCAGACCTGGCGCCTGGCACAGGCGCTGCCCGGCGCCGAGCGTGCGCGCATCGGCGCGCTGGCCGAGGAGTTCGACCGCAGCGTGTCGCTGCTGCGCGGCGGCGACCCGTCGCGGCCGCTGGTGGTGCCGCGCGACGATCGCTCGCAAGCCGCCTTCGCGCAAGTGCAGAGCGGCTGGCAGACGCTGCGCGGCCAGTGGATCGGCGCTGCGCCCGGGGCCGAAGCAAGCCGGCAAGCCGAGCAGTTCACCGGGCACATCGACGCCTTCGTGACGGCCATCGAGCGCCAGATGGCGCGCCTGACGGCCGTGCTGAACGCCTTGCAGCTCATGCTGGTGGCGCTGGCGATCACCAGCGCCGTGGCGCTGGTGTATTCGGCCTATCTGTTCATCTTCAACCCGCTGGCGCGGCTGCAGTCGGGGCTGGCGCTGGTCGGCCAGGGGCAGCTCGGCGCACGCGTCGACGTGACGTCGGCCGACGAGTTCGGCGCGCTGTCGATCGGCTTCAACCGCATGGCCGCCACGCTGCAGGGGCTGTACCAGAACCTGGAAGCCAAGGTGCGCGAGAAGACGCTGCGCCTGGAAACCGAGCACACGCGGCTGGCCGCGCTGTACGAGGCGGCCGCCTTCGCCGCGCGCGCCACCACGCTCGACGAGCTGGCGCGCGGCTTTGCCACGCAGGTGCGGCAGGTGGCGCGCGCCGACGCGGCGGCGGTGCGCTGGTCGGACGAATCGAACCAGCGCTACCTGCTGCTCGCATCGGATGGCCTGCCGCGCGAGATGGTCGACCATGAACACTGCGTGCCCACCGGCGAGTGCCTATGCGCCCAGGTCAAGGGGCACGCCGCGACGCAGGTGATCCCGATCCGCTCGCGCGCCGGCGGCCTGCTCGGCCACTGCGAGCGCGCCGGATTCGACACCGTGATCGGCGTGCCGATTCGGCTGCACGAGCGGCTGGTCGGCGAGTTGAGCCTGTTCTACCGCACGCCGGCGCTGCTGGCCGACGACGATCGCGTGCTGCTGGAGGCGCTGGCCAGCCACCTCGCGGCCGCCATCGAGAGCCTGCGCGCCGGCGCGCTGGAGCGCGAGGCCGCGGTGGCCGACGAGCGCCGGCTGCTGGCGCGCGAGCTGCACGACTCGATCGCGCAGAGCCTGGCGTTCCAGAAGATCCAGGTCGGCCTGCTGCGCACGGCGATCAAGCGACAAGACGCCGCACAGAGCGCGCGCGCGCTCGACGAGCTGGAAGCCGGCGTGCTCGAGAGCCTGTCGCACGTGCGCGAGCTGCTGGTGCACTTCCGCACGCGCACCGACTCCGAAGACATCGCCCCCGCGCTGCAGGCGACGCTGCGCAAGTTCGAGCAGCAGACGGGCCTGACGGCGCATCTGTCGATCGAGGGCGACGGCCTGCCGTTGGCCGCTGACGTACAGGTGCAGGTGCTGCACGTGGTGCAGGAGGCGTTGTCCAACGTGCGCAAGCACGCACGCGCGCACGAGGTGTGGCTGCGGGTGCAGCGGCAGCCGCGCTGGCGAGTCGAGGTGCGCGACGACGGCTGCGGCTTCGTGCCGGGGCAGGCGGCGCCCGACGAAACCCACGTCGGCCTGCGCATCATGCGCGAGCGCGCGCAGCGCATCGGCGCCAGCGTCGAGGTCGCGTCGGCGCCGGGCGAAGGCACCTGTGTGGTGCTGGTGCTGCCCGAGCCGCAACGGATGGCGGCATGACGGCGCGGCGCGGCCCGATCCGCGTGCTGGTGGTCGACGACCACACGCTGTTCCGGCGCGGAGTGATCGCGCTGCTGGCGCTCGACCCGCGCTTCACTGTGGTGGCCGAGGCGGGCGACGCCGGCGAGGCCAACCGGCACGCCGCGGCCACGCACCCCGATGTGATCCTGCTCGACAACCACCTGCCCGGCGTTCACGGCGTCGACGCGGTGGCAGGCTTGAGGGAAGTGGCGCCGGCAGCGCGCATCGTGATGCTCACCGTCAGCGAAGACGAGCGCGACCTGGCGGCCGCGCTGCGTGCCGGCGCCTGCGGCTACCTGCTGAAGACGGTCGACAGCGAAGACCTGGCCGAGGCGATTCAGCGCACCGTCGCCGGCGAATCGATCGTCAGCCCCGAGATGACGGGCAAGCTCGTCGCCGCGTTCCAGTCTCTCCCGGGCGGCCCCGCTGCCGCCTCAGCAACCCCCGACCCCGACCCGATCCACAGCCTGTCGCCGCGCGAGCGTGAGATCCTGGCGCGCATTGCGCAAGGCGCGAGCAACAAGGAGATCGCGCGCGCGCTCGACATTGCCGAGACCACGGTCAAGATCCACGTGCAGCACATCCTGCGCAAGCTCAACCTCAACTCGCGCGTGCAGGCCGCCGTCTATGCGGCGGGTCGCGCGCCGACGGCTCGCCACTGAGCCCGCGGCGGGGCCGCTCGCGCCGGTGCGCGCGGCACGAGCGGGTACCTAGAACGGAATGTCGTCGTCCATGTCGTCGAAGCCGGTGGCCGACTTCGGCGCGGGCTTGCCGGCCGGCGCACGCGCCGCCGGTGCGCTACGCGCCTCGCCGTGATCGTCGCCGCCCGCGCCCATGCCCTCGCGGCTGCCGAGCATCTGCATCTGCTCGGCGATGATCTCGGTGGTCCAGTTGTCCTTGCCTTCCTTGTCCTGCCACTTGCGCGTTTTCAGGCGCCCCTCGACGTAGACCGAACGGCCCTTCTTCAGGTATTCGCCGGCGATCTCGGCCAGGCGGTCGTAGAACACCACGCGGTGCCACTCGGTCTCCTCCTGCTTCTCGCCGCTCTCCTTGTTCTTCCAGTTGCGCGTGGTGGCGACGCTGACGTTGCACACCGCGGCGCCGCTCGGCGTGTAGCGCACCTCGGGGTCGCGCCCGAGGTTGCCGACGATGATGACCTTGTTGACCGATGCCATGATGCGCTCCTGTTGGCGTGGTCGCGCGGACTGTCGACCCGATGGCGGTCATCATAGCCACGCGGCTGCCGCGCACCATCGCGCCGACGGGCGCCCCCGCCGGCGGGCCCTCTTGCGGTGGGGCGCTGCCCGAGGCCGCTGCCGCGCGGCTCGCTACCATCGCGCCATGGCCGACGTCGCGAACGCTCCCCCCGCCGTAGCCCTCGCCGACGCGACCCTGCCTCTGCTGCACGAGGTGTTCGGCTACGAGGCGTTCCGCGGGCCGCAGCGCTCGATCGTCGAGCACGTCTGCGCCGGCGGCGACGCGCTGGTGCTGATGCCCACCGGTGGCGGCAAGAGCCTGTGCTACCAGCTGCCGGCGATCGCGCGCCACCGCGCGGGCCGCGGCGTGACGCTGGTGGTGAGCCCGCTGATCGCGCTGATGCACGACCAGGTGGGCGCGCTCGAAGAACTCGGCGTGCACGCGGCGTTCCTCAACTCGACGCTCGAGTCCGACGAGGCGCGGCAGATCGAGCGCGAACTGCTGGCCGGCCGCCTGGTGCTGCTGTACGCGGCCCCCGAGCGCATCCTGACGCCGCGCTTCCTGGCGATGCTCGATTCGCTGCACGAGCGCGGCCTGCTCAGCCTGGTCGCGATCGACGAGGCGCACTGCGTCAGCCAGTGGGGCCACGACTTTCGCGAGGAGTATCTGGGCCTGTCGCAATTGCACGAGCGCTTCGCCGACGTGCCGCGCATCGCGCTCACCGCCACCGCCGACGCGCACACGCGCGCCGACATCGTGCAGCGGCTCGCGCTAGCCGGCGCGCGCCCCTTTGTCAGCAGTTTCGATCGCCCCAACATCCGCTACACGATCGTCGAGAAGGACGACGCGCGCGCGCAACTGAGGCGCTTCATGGAAGACGAGCACGCCGGCGACGCCGGCATCGTCTACTGCCAGAGCCGCAAGAAGGTGGAAGAGACCGCGGCCTGGCTGTGCACGCTCGGCATCGACGCGCTGCCCTACCACGCCGGGCTCGATGCCTCGGTGCGCCGCCAGCACCAGGACCGCTTCCTGCGCGAAGACGGCATCGTGATGGTGGCGACGATCGCCTTCGGGATGGGCATCGACAAGCCCGACGTGCGCTTCGTCGCGCACCTGGACCTGCCCAAGAACATCGAGGGCTACTACCAGGAAACCGGCCGCGCCGGCCGCGACGGCGCCCCCGCCGATGCCTGGATGACGTACGGCCTGGCCGACGTCGTCAACCAGCGGCGCATGATCGACGACAGCGTCGCCGGCGACGATTTCAAACGCATCCAGCGCGGCAAGCTCGATGCGCTGCTCGCGCTGGCCGAGTCGCACGACTGCCGGCGCGCGCGCCTGCTGGCGTACTTCGGCGAGCCGTACGGCGGACCCGACGTCGTGTCCGACGCGCAGGGCCCGCCGCTCCGCGCGGCGCCCGCCCGGGGGGCAGCGAGCGAAGCGGGCGTGGGGGTTCGGTGCGGCAACTGCGACAACTGCCTCAACCCGCCCCGCACCTGGGACGCCACCGAGGCGGCGCGCAAGGCGCTGTCGTGCATCTACCGCTTCGGCCAGCACAGCGGCATCGGCTTCGGTGTCGGCCACCTGATCGACGTGCTGCGCGGCAAGCGCAGCGACAAGACGGCGCAGCACGGGCACGAGACGCTGTCGACCTTCGGCGTCGGCGCCGAACTGTCGGAGGCGCAGTGGCGCGGCGTGCTGCGTCAGCTGCTGGCGCTCGGCCACGTGCGCACCGAAGGCGAATTCAACACGCTGCAGCTCGCCGCGTCGGCGCGCGCGGTGCTGCGCGGCGAGGTGGCAATCGTGCTGCGCGAGGCGCGGGCGCCAACGCCCAAGCGCCGGCGCGGCTACGCGCGGGCGCGCGACGCCGTGCTCGCCGACCGCGCGCTCAGCGAAGCCGCCGAGGCGCGTTTTCTGGCGCTTCGGCAGTGGCGATCGGCGGTCGCACGCGAGCACAACCTGCCTGCCTACGTGGTGTTCCACGACACCACCTTGCTGCAGATGGCGCAGCGTGCGCCGGCCACGCTCGACACGCTGGCGCTGGTCAGCGGCGTCGGCGCCAAGAAGCTCGACGCCTACGGCGAGGCCATCCTGCGCGTGCTGCGCGAGGCAACCGAGCCCGCCGGCTGAAACCGCGACGGCCCGAACCCCGCTTGCGGCGCTGCGCCGTTGAATGCTCTCAATGTGTTCGCCGACCGCCTTCGCCGCGGCCGCGCATGGCAGACTGACGATGATGAACGACGAGCCTGCGCCGGGCCACGACGCGATGCCGCGATCGGCGCATGCGCAAGACGACGACCTCGCGCTGATGTCGGCCTTCGCGGCCGGGCAGGCCGAGGCGTTCGAGTGGCTGTACCGGCGCCATCACGCGGCGCTGTACCGCTTCGTTCGCCGCCTGCTCGGGCGCGATGGCGCCACGCAGGCCGACGAGGTGTTCCAGGACACCTGGCTGCGCGTCATACAAGCCAAGGTGCGCTACGAACCGCAGGGGGCGAGCTTTCGCACCTGGCTGTTCACGCTGGCGCACCACCGCGCCATCGACGTGCTGCGCCGCTCTGGCCGCGAGGTCGCGCTGCCTGAAGACGATGCCGGCGAACCGTTCGTCCCCGATGCCGCGCCGTGGGCGTTGTGGCCGCGGCCGGAAGAGGCGATCGACGAGCTGGTGTTCTGGCGCCGCGCAGGCGCCAAGCTGCTCGACTGCCTGGAGCAGTTGCCGATCGCGCAGAAGACGGCCTTCTTGCTGCACCACGAGGACGGCGTGTCGCTCGACGAGCTGGCGCGCGCGCTCGACATCGGCTTCGAGACGGCCAAGAGCCGTCTGCGCTATGCGCTGGCCAAGCTGCGCACCTGCATGGGCGCGTACCTCGACGCCGCCGCGTTGCGGCCGCGCACCGGTGCGCCGGTGCTCGCGAGCGACACGGAGCGCCTGCCATGACGCCGGCGCACTCGCCTCGGACCACACGCAAGGCTGCCCGATGAGCGAAGACCTCGCCCACGACGCCCACCTGCGCGCCGCGCTGCGGCACGCGCCCGATCACGCGCTGTCGCCGCCGTCGGGGCTGACGCAGTCGATCCTGGCGGCGTCGCGGCAGGCGCATCGGCCGACCGTCGCGACCCCTGCGCCATCGCCGATGCGCCTGCACACGACCAGCACACCGTCGCTGCGCGCGTGGCTGCGGCGCATGGTGTCGCCGCGCTGGGCGGGTGCGTGGGCCGTGGCGGGGGTGGCCGCGCTCGGCTTCGGGCTGTGGATCGATTTCGGGCCACCGCCGGAGGCCGAGCGCAGC
>JAJVIL010000034.1 GCA_022072045.1 Burkholderiaceae bacterium
GCCACACCTCGCACTACGGCGAGAAGCCGGTGCAGCGCGCCTGCGCGTCGGCCGACCGCACCGGCCACGCGATGCTGCACACGCTGTACCAGCAGAACGTGAAGGCGCGCACGCAGTTCTTCGTCGAGTGGATGGCGCTCGACCTGATCCGTGACGCCGAGGGCGACGTGCTCGGCGTGGTCGCGCTCGAGATGGAGACCGGCGAGGTCAGTATCCTGCAGGGCAAGTGCACGCTGCTGGCCACCGGTGGCGCCGGGCGCATCTACGCGGCCAGCACCAACGCCTACATCAACACCGGCGACGGCCTGGGCATGGCCGCGCGCGCCGGGCTGCCGCTCGAAGACATGGAATTCTGGCAGTTCCACCCCACCGGCGTGGCCGGCGCCGGCGTGCTGCTCACCGAAGGCTGCCGCGGCGAGGGCGCGATCCTGCGCAACGTCGACGGCGAGCGTTTCATGGAGCGCTACGCGCCGACGCTGAAGGACCTGGCGCCGCGCGACTTCGTGTCGCGCTGCATGGACCAGGAGATCAAGGAAGGCCGCGGCTGCGGCCCCGCCAAGGATTACATCCACCTCGACATGACGCACATCGGCGTCAAGGACATCCTCAGGCGCCTGCCGTCGGTGTACGAGATCGGCCACAACTTCGCCAACGTCGACATCACCAAGGAGCCGATCCCCGTGGTGCCGACCCTCCACTATCAGATGGGTGGCATCCCGACCAACATCCACGGCCAGGTGGTGGCGCCCAAGAACGGCAACCCCAGCGCGGTGGTCGGCGGCCTCTACGCGGTGGGCGAATGCTCGTGCGTCAGTGTGCATGGTGCCAACCGGCTGGGCACCAACTCGCTGCTCGACCTGCTGGTGTTCGGCCGCGCCGCCGGCAACCACATCGTCGCGGCGCTCGCCGCGGGCGCCAAGGCGCACAAGGAACTGCCGCCCGATGCCGCCGAGCAGCCGCTGGCGCGCCTGGCGCGCCTGGAGGGTGCCTCCGACGGCGAGTACGCGCAGGATGTCGCCAACGACCTGCGCTCGACCATGCAAACGCACGCCGGCGTGTTCCGCACCCAGGCGCTGCTCGACGAAGGCGTGGTCAAGGTGGTCGAACTGCGCCGGCGCTGCGAGGCGATCGGCCTGAAGGACAAGAGCAAGGTCTTCAACACCGCGCGCGTCGAGGCGCTCGAGGTCGAAAACCTGATCGAGTGCGCGCAGGCGACCATCGCCTCGGCTGCCGCGCGCAAGGAGTGCCGCGGCGCGCACACGGTGCTCGAGTACGAGCGTGGCCCCGACGACCCGCAGCATCCGCTCGGGCGCAACGACGTCGACTGGCTGAAGCACACCCTCTGGTACCGCCAGGGCAGCCGCCTCGAATACAAGCCGGTGCAAATGAAACCATTGAGCGTGGAGTCGATCCCACCCAAGGTGAGGACTTTCTGATGAACGCCCCCGACAGCACGTACCTCAATTCGCGATTCGAGCGGGTGCCCAAGGTCGGCCAGCGCCGCTTCCAGATCTACCGCTACGACCCCGACCGCGACGAGCCGCCGCGCATGCAGGCACTGACGCTCGACCTCGACGGCTCCGAGCGCATGCTGCTCGACGCGCTGATCAAGCTGAAGTCGCTCGACCCGACCCTGAGCTTCCGCCGCTCGTGCCGCGAGGGGGTCTGCGGTTCGGACGCGATGAACATCAACGGCAAGAACGGCCTGGCGTGCCTGACCAACCTGCGGCGGCTGGCCGATCCGATCGTGCTCAAGCCGCTGCCCGGGCTGCCGGTGGTGCGCGACCTGATCGTCGACATGACGCAGTTCTTCAAGCAGTACCACTCGATCAAGCCGTATCTCGTGAACGACGAGCCGCCGCCCGAGAAGGAGCGGCTGCAGACCCCCGAGCAGCGCGACGTGCTCAACGGCCTGTACGAGTGCATCCTGTGCGCGAGCTGCTCGAGCAGTTGCCCGAGCTACTGGTGGAACCCCGACAAGTACGTCGGCCCGGCGGGGCTGCTGCAGGCGTATCGCTTCATCGCCGACAGTCGCGACCAGGCCACCAGCGAGCGCCTCGACAACCTCGAGGACCCTTACCGGGTGTTCCGCTGCCGCGGCATCATGAACTGCGTCGACGTCTGCCCGAAGGGCCTGAGCCCGATGGCGGCGATCAGCAAGATCAAGGAGTTGATGCTCCGGCGCGCGGTATGAAGGCCCCATGGAACCCGTGCTCGACGCTGTTGTTCTCAATCGCCTGCGCTGGCGCTGCCGCCGCGGGATGCTCGAGAACGACATCCTGATCGAGCGCTTCTTCGATCGGCACGGTTCGCAACTCACGCAGCGGCAGGCCGATGGCCTCGACGCGCTGATGGAACTGCCCGACAACGATCTGCTCGATCTGCTGCTGAGGCGCCGCGAGCCGGCAGGCCAACTCGATCGACAGGCGGTGCGCGAGGTGCTGGCGCTGCTGCGCCCGCCGCAGCGGGACGGCGCCGCTCCAGGGCCAGACTGAAGGCAAGCAAGAAGGAATCATCACCATGACCCCATCCAACGTCAAAGCCACGCTGTCGTTCTCCGATGGCAGCCCCGCGATGGAGCTGCCGATCTACCGCGGCAGCATCGGGCCCGATGTCGTCGACATCCGCAAGCTCTACGCGCAGACCGGCAAGTTCACCTACGACCCGGGGTTCCTGTCCACCGCATCGTGCAACTCGACGATCACGTACATCGACGGCGACAAGGGCGAGCTGCTGTACCGTGGCTATCCGATCGAGGAGCTGGCCACGCAGTGCGACTTCCTCGACGTCTGCCACCTGCTGCTGTACGGCGATCTGCCCAACGCGAAGCAGCAGAAGGAATTCGATTCGCTCGTCACGCACCACACGATGGTCAACGAGCAGATGCAGTTCTTCCTGCGCGGGTTCCGGCGCGACGCGCACCCGATGGCGGTGCTGACCGGCCTGGTCGGTGCCTTGTCGGCCTTCTATCACGACAGCACCGACATCAACAACCCGAAGCATCGCGAGATCTCGGCGATCCGGCTGATCGCGAAGATGCCCACGCTGGTGGCGATGGCCTACAAGTACGGCGTCGGCCAGCCCTTCATCTACCCGAGGAACGAGCTGTCGTACGCGGCGAACTTCATGCGCATGATGTTCGCCACGCCGTGCGAGGACTACGTGCCCAACGACGTGCTGGTGCGCGCGATCGACCGCATCTTCATCCTGCACGCCGACCACGAGCAGAACGCCTCCACCTCCACGGTGCGGCTGTGCGGCAGCTCCGGCACCAATCCGTTCGCGGCGATCGCCGCCGGCGTGGCCTGCCTGTGGGGCCCGGCGCACGGCGGCGCCAACGAGGCGGCGCTGAGCATGCTGATGGAGATCCAGCGCTCCGGCGGCGTCGAGAAGATCGGCGAGTTCATCAAGCAGGTGAAGGACAAGAACGCGGGCGTCAAGCTGATGGGCTTCGGCCACCGCGTGTACAAGAACTACGACCCGCGCGCCAAGCTGATGCGCGAAACCTGCCACGAGGTGCTCGATGCGCTCGGCCTGCACGACGATCCGCTGTTCAAGCTGGCGATGTCGCTGGAGAAGATCGCGCTCGAGGACGACTACTTCGTCTCGCGCAAGCTGTACCCGAACGTCGACTTCTACTCCGGCATCGTGCAGCGTGCGCTCGGCATTCCGGTGAGCCTGTTCACCGCGATCTTCGCGCTGGCGCGCACGGTGGGCTGGATCGCGCAGCTCAACGAGATGATCGCCGACCCCGAGTACAAGATCGGCCGGCCGCGCCAGCTCTACGTGGGCGCCACGCGGCGCGACATCAAGCCGATCGCGCAGCGGCCATAGGCGTCGTCAGTCGAGGTCGCGCGCCAGCCGCACGCCGCTGAACTGCCAGCGCGCGTCGGCGGGGAAGAAATTGCGGTAGCTGGCGCGGATGTGCGAGCGCGGGGTCGCGCACGAACCGCCGCGCAACACGGTCTGGTTGACCATGAACTTGCCGTTGTACTCGCCGACCGCGCCGTCCCAGGCGTGGTAGCCGGGGTAGGGCAGGTAGCTGCTCGCGGTCCACTCCCAGGCATCGCCGAAAAGCTGCTGCAAGCCGGTGCCGGCGCGCGCCACCGGCACCGGGTGCAGCGCCTGCGATTCGACGAAGTTGCCCGCGGCGATGGCCGCCGCGCCCTGCGCGCTGGCAGCGTGCTCCCACTCGGCCTCCGTGGGCAGGCGCGCGCCGCGCCAGGGGTGCTGTGCCGACGACCAGCGCGCGAACGCGTCGGCCTCGAAGTAGCTGACGTGCACGATCGGCGTGTGCGGATCGATCGGCACCAGGCCGTGCAGCGTGAAGCTCTGCCAGTCGTGGCCGTCGCGCTGCCAGTACAGCGGCGCCTCGATGCGCTGCTGGCGCACCCAGTCCCAACCGGCCGCGAGCCACCAGCGCGGCTCGGCGTAGCCGCCGTCGGCGACGAAGTCGGCCCACTCGCCGTGGGTGATCAGCCGGTTGCCGAGCGCAAATGGTCGCAGGTACTCGGCGTGGCGCGGCTCTTCGTTGTCGAACGCGAAGTCGGCGCCACGGTGGCCGATTTCGACCAGGCCGCCGTCGCAGGCGTGCCACGCCGCTGCCAGCGGCGCCACGCTGACCAGCGGCCACGACGGTCGATACACCGGTGCCAGCGGGTTGCACGACAGCACGTGCTTGATGTCGGTGAGCATCAGCTCCTGGTGCTGCTGCTCGTGCTGCAGGCCGAGCTCGACCAGCGCGCCCACGCTAAGGTCGTGCGGCGCGGCCAGCAGCGCCGCCATGCGCCGGTCGACCTGCGCGCGGTACGCCAGCACCTCGGCCAGGCTGGGCCGCGACACCAGGCCGCGTTGCGGCCGCGGGTGCTGCTGGCCGACCGCGTTGTAGTAGCTGTTGTAGAGCACGCGAAAGCGCGGGTGGAACGGCTCGAATTCCTTCTCGTGGCGCTCGAGCACGAAGGTCTCGAAGAACCAGGTCACGTGCGCCAGATGCCACTTGGTGGGGCTGACGTCGGGCATCGACTGCACCTGCGCGTCGGCTTCCGACAGCGGCGCGGCCAGCGCGAGCGACTGCGCGCGGATCGTCGCGTAGCGCCGTGCCAGCGCGCCGGCTTCGATCTGGGGGCAAGGCAACGGATTCATGGCAACACGCGCCGACGCCTCGGCTGTCGAGTCCGGCTGTTTAACCTTACACACGGAATGCCCGCTTCGGCAAATCGCGTCGGCCGCCCATACTGGGCTCATGGCCGGGCCGCGATTCGTCCAGTTGCACCATGAGGACAGCGCCGCGCTGCGAGAGGAGCTGGCGCGGGGTCTGCTCGACCGGCCGGCCAGCGTGGCGCCGAAGTTCCTCTACGACGCGCTCGGTTCGCGCCTGTTCGAGGCGATCACCGAACTGCCCGAGTACTACCCGACGCGCACCGAGCGGGCGATCCTCGACCGTCACGCGCGCGAAGTGGCGGCCATCACAGGCCGCGGTCGCACGCTGGTCGACCTCGGCGCGGGCAACTGCGAGAAGGCGGCGCGGCTGTTCGACGCCTTCGCGCCGCTGCGCTACGTGGCGCTCGACATCTCGGTCGAATACCTGCGTCAGGCGCTGACGAACCTGCAGCATCGACATCCGGGCATCGAGATGGTCGGCGTCGGCGCCGACTTCTCGACGGCGCTCGTGCTGCCGCCGGACGCAGGGCGCGGCGAGCGCCTGCTGTTCTACCCGGGTTCGAGCATCGGCAACTTCACGCCGGCCGATGCGCTGCGTTTCCTGCGTCAGGCGCGCGCGGCCGGCGGCCCCGGCGGCGCGCTGCTGATCGGCGTCGATCTGGTCAAGGACAAGGCGACGCTGGAGCTGGCCTACGACGACCCGCTCAAGGTCACCGCCGCGTTCAACCTCAACCTGCTGCGGCGGCTCGATGCGCTGCTCGGCTGCGACGCCCGCGTCGACGACTTCGACCACGTGGCGCTGTTCAACGAAGCCGAGAGCCGCATCGAGATGCATCTGCAGGCGCGGCGGCCGGTGCGGCTGCGCTGGCCCGGCGGCGAGCGGGCGCTGGCCGCCGGCGAGCGCATCCACACCGAGAACTCCTACAAGTACACGCCCGACGCCTTCGATCGCCTGCTGCGCGAGGCCGGCTTCGCCCGGCGCGTGCACTGGAGCGACGAGCGCGGCTGGTTTGCGGTGTTCCTCGCCTGGTGAGGCGCGAGACAGGCTCACGATCGGATATGTAGCTCTACTACATAACGAGCGCTCCACAAGCGCGAGAGGCTCCGTGGATTGCCTTGGTAGATGGCTCGACGATGCCTGGGACCTGGTGATGTATAAAGGCGCATATTTCGACCCGCCGTCGTGCGCCCGATGCCCCGCCTGTTCGCTGCCCTACTGATCGCCGCTTTGGCGCTGCCGGCGCATGCGGCCGAACTCACGGTGTCAGCCGCGGCGAGCCTGACCAACGCGTTCAAGGAGTTGGCGCCGCGCTTCGAGGCCGATCATCCGGGAACCAAGGTGCTGGTCAACTTTGGCTCCTCCGGCGCGCTGCTGCAGCAGATGGCCAACGGTGCCCCGGTCGACGTGTTCGCCAGCGCCGACCAGGAAACGATGGACCAGGCTCAGCGCAAAGGCCTGGTGCTCGCGGCGCAGCGGCGCAACTTCGTGTCGAACGCGCTGGTCGTGATCGTGCCGGCCAAGGCCGCCCACGGTCCCAAGGCGCTCGGCGACCTGGCGGGTGCGGCCTACCAGCGCATCGCGATCGGGCTGCCGGCCAGTGTGCCGGTGGGGCGCTACACGCAGGGCGTGCTCGAAGCCGCGGGCCTGTGGGCGGCGATCGAGCCCAAGATGGTCGGCGCCAACACCGTGCGCCAGGCGCTCGACTACGTGGCGCGCGCCGAAGTGGACGCGGGGTTCGTTTACGCGACCGACGCGGCGCTGATGCCCGAGCGGGTGCAGGTCGCGTTCACGGCGCCGACGACCATGCCGATCCTGTACCCGGTGGCCCCGTTGACGGCGAGCGCCAACCCGGCGTTGGCGATGCGTTTCGTCGACTTCCTGGGGTCGCCCGCGGCGCAGGCGGTGCTGGCCAGATACGGCTTCGGCAAGCCCTGATCGCCTATGGAGGGGGCCTGGGTCGCGCTCGCGCTGACGCTGAAGGTTGCACTGTGGGCATCGGCGTTGAACCTGGTGCTGGGCATCGGCAGCGGCTACGCGCTGGCGCGCTGGCGCTTCCCCGGCCGCGACCTGCTCGACGCGCTGCTGACGCTGCCGATGGTGATGCCGCCCACGGTGCTCGGCTACTACCTGCTGGTGCTGGTCGGCACGCACGGCCCGCTCGGCGCATGGCTGCTGCAGAGCTTCGGCATCCGGCTGGTCTTCACGTGGCAGGGCGCCGTATTGGCGGCGACGGTGGTGTCGTTCCCGCTGGTGTTCAAGGGCGCGCGCGCCGCCTTCGAGACGATCGACACGCAGCTCGAGGACGCTGCCCGCACGCTGGGAGTTCGCGAGGCGGGCGTCTTCTTCCGCGTCTCGCTGCCGCTGGCATGGCGCGGCATCCTGGCCGGGCTGCTGCTGTCGTTCGCGCGTGCGCTCGGCGAGTTCGGCGCCACGCTGATGGTGGCCGGCAGCATTCCCGGGCGCACGCAGACGCTGTCGATCGCCGTCTACGAGGCGGTGCAGGCGGGGCACGACGACGTCGCGAACTTCCTGGTGGCACTGGCGTCGATCACCTGCATCGCGGTGCTGCTCGGTGCCGGCCGCCTCGTGCCCGGCCGCGTGGCGCCGCGCGGAGCCTGACGGTGGCCGCGATCTGGGAGGTCGACCTGCGCCGCGTGCTGGCGCACGCCGGCAGCCGCTTCGAGCTGCAGGTTCGCTTCAGCAGCGAGGCCCGGCGCCTCGTGCTGTACGGCCCGTCGGGCGCGGGCAAGACGCAGACGCTGCGCATGATCGCCGGCGTCGCGCAGCCCGACGGCGGCCGCGTCGCGGTGGCCGGCCGCACGCTGTTCGACAGCGCGGCGGGCATTCGCGTGTCGCCGCAGGCGCGGCGGCTGGCGACCGTGTTCCAGGAGTACGCGCTGTTCCCGCACCTCACGGTGCGCCAGAACGCCGCGTTTGCGCTCCGGCGCGGCTGGCGCAACCCGGCGGCCGCGCTGCGCGACGCGTCGGTCGAGCGCTGGCTGGCGGCGTTTCGCCTCGAGCCGGTGGCCGATCACTACCCGCACCAGATCTCGGGAGGCCAGCGCCAGCGCACGGCGCTGGCGCGCGCGCTGGTCAACGAACCGGCTGCGTTGCTGCTCGACGAGCCGTTCGCCGCGCTCGACAAGGCGCTGCGGCAGCGTCTGCGCGACGAGCTGAGCGAGCTGCTGGCGCAGCTGCGCCTGCCGATGCTGTTGATCACGCACGACGACGACGACGTGCGCCTGCTCGCCGACGAGGTGGTGGCGCTGCGCGACGGCCGGGTGGTCGACGGCGCGGCGATCGACGCGGGGGCGGCCTGAAGGCCGGGCCAGCGGAGGGGCGGATGGCCTCGGGGCGCCGGCGCAAGCGAAACCAGCGGCTGCAGGTGCAGGGATCGCTGTGGTTCACCGTCGGCGGCGAGAGCCTCGGCGGCCGCGACCGCATCGACCTGCTGCGCGCGCTGGCCGAGCACGGCTCGATCACGCGCGCCGCGCGGGCGCACGGCATCAGCTACAAGGCCGCCTGGGACGCGATCGACGCGATGAACACGCTGGCCGGCGAGCCGCTGGTCGAGCGCAGCGCGGGCGGGCGCGGCGGCGGCTCGAGCCGGCTCAGCGCGCGCGGGCTGCGGCTGATCGAGCGCTTCGAGCAGATCGATGCAGCGCACCAGCGCTTCCTGAACCTGCTCGACGAGCAGGCGATCGATCTCGAGCGGCCTTTCTCGTTGCTGAGGGTCCTGAACATGAAGACCAGCGCCAGGAACCAGTTCGTCGGCACCGTCAGCGCGTTGCGCGCCGGAGCGGTCAACGACGAGGTCGAGATCACGCTGCCCGGGGGCCAGCGCATCGTCGCGGTGGTGACGCAGGCGAGCACGCAGGCGCTCGGCCTGCGCACCAAGATGACGGTGATCGCGCTGGTGAAGTCGTCTTCGATCGTCGTCGCCACCGACCTCGACGGGGCCAAGGTGTCGGCGCGCAACCAGCTCGCGGGCACGATCGGCGCCGTGACGCCGGGCGCCGTCAACTCGGAAGTGGTGATCGACCTCGACGGCGGCGACCGCATCGCCGCCATCGTCACCGAGGGCAGTGCGCGCGCGCTCGGCCTGAAGCCGGGCGTGCGCGCGACGGCGCTGTTCAAGGCCACGAGCGTGATCCTGGCCGTCGCGGCGTGAGCCTGGCGGGCGCCGCCCGCGCGACTCACGCGGTGGCGGCCTGCAGCCCGTTGGCGAAGTGGTCCTGCATCAGCCGCGCCGCCCGCTTCGGGTTGCGGGCCTCGAGCGCCTGCATGATCGCGCGGTGCTCGGCCAGCGCCTCGACGATGCGACCCTGCTTGAACAGCGAGTGGTGGCGGTTGAGCTTCATCACCTTGCGCAGGTCGGCCACGATCTGCCGGCGCCAGCGGTTGCCGGCCACCTCCAGTAGCTTGAGGTGGAACGCCTCGTTGGTGGCGAAGAACGCGTCGCGCTGGCGCACCTGCTTCTCGAGCCGGTCGTGCAGCAGCCGCAGCTCGGCCATCTGCCCGTCGCTGGCCGCCGCAGCCGCCTCGCCGGCGGCGTCGCTCTCGAGCAGCGCCAGCAGCCGGTAGACCTGCGCCACGTCGTCGCGCGACATCTCGGTGACGTAGGCGCCGCGGCGCACCTTCATCGTCACCAGGCCCTCGACGGCCAGCACCTTCAGCGCCTCGCGCAGCGGCGTGCGGCTGATGCCGTACTCGGCGCAGAGCTTCTGCT
>JAJVIL010000027.1 GCA_022072045.1 Burkholderiaceae bacterium
GGATCCGCAAGGTCGAGCTGCAGCAGGTCTCCACCGGCCGCAGGGCGTCGGCGCCGGTGATGTGCCAGCACTGCGCGCAGCCGCCGTGCGTCGACGTCTGCCCCACCGGCGCGTCGTTCAAGCGCGCCGACGGCATCGTGCTGGTCGACCGCCACAGTTGCATCGGCTGCCGCTACTGCATGATGGCGTGTCCGTACAAGGCGCGCTCGTTCGTGCACGAGGCGGTGGTCGACCAGCGGCCCGAGGTGCCGCGCGGGAAGGGCTGCGTCGAGAGCTGCACGCTGTGCGTGCACCGCATCGACCGCGGCCAGTTCATGACCGCCTGCGCCGAGGCCTGCACCGACGCGGGCCACCGCGCCATCGTCTTCGGCGACCTCAACGACGCCGGCAGCGAGATCGCGCAGCGCGTGCGCGAGGCCGGCACCGTGGCGCTGCGCGCCGATCTGCGGCTCGACCCCGGCGTGCGCTACCAGGGGCTCTGACGTGGGCGGCAACGACACCCGCGCTTTCTGGCTGCTCGTCGCGCTGGGCGGCGTCGTCACGGCAATCGGCCTGGCCGCGGCGCACGTGATGGAGGACCGCGGCCACATCGTCACCGGCATGAACAACCAGGTGGTGTGGGGCCTGCCGCACGTGTTCGCGATCTTCATGATCGTCGCCGCGTCGGGCGTGCTCAACGTCGGCTCGATCGGCTCGGTGTTCGGCCGGCCCGAGTACAAGGCGCGCGCGCCACTGTCGGGGCTGCTGTGCCTGGCCCTGCTCGCCGGCGGCCTGATGGTGCTGGTGCTCGACCTCGGCCGGCCCGATCGGCTCGTGGTCGCGGCGACGCACTACAACCTGTCGAGCGTGTTCGCGTGGAACGTGCTGCTCTACACCGGCCTGGCCGCGGTGGTCGCGGTGTACCTGTGGACGCTGTTCGAGCGGCGTCTGGGCCCCTACGTGAAGCCCGCGGGGCTGGCGGTGCTCGCGTGGCGCTTCGTGCTGACCAGCGGCACCGGCCTGATCTTCGGCTTCCTGGTGGCGCGCCAGGCGTATCAATCGGCGCTGCTGGCGCCGCTGTTCATCGTGCTGTCGTTCGCCTGGGGCCTGGCGGTGTTCCTGATCGTGCAGTCGGCGATGGCGCGCTGGTCGGGCCAGCGGCTCGACGCGGCGCTGCTGCGCCGCATGGGGCGGCTGCTCGGCGTGTTCGTCGTCGCGTCGCTGTACCTGGTGGCCGCGCAGCACCTGACCAACCTGTACTTCGCGCGCCAGGCCGGGTTCGAGACCTTCCTGCTGCGCGACGGCGGCGTGCTGACGCTGCTGTTCTGGGGCGGCTACGTGGCCGCCGGCTCGCTGCTGCCGCTGCTGCTGGTGTTCCACCCGCGGCTGGCCGGCGAGCGCGGCGCGCTCGCCGCCTCGGGCCTGGTGGTGGCCGGCGCCTTCGCCTGGCTGTACGTGTTCATCGTCGGCGCGCAGGTGTTCCCGCTCGACATCTTTCCCGGCTACAGCGCGAGCAGCTCGTTCGGCGACGGCGCGATCGCGCACTACGTGCCGTCGTGGCCCGAACTGCTGCTCGGCCTGGGCGGCGTGGGCGCTGCATTCCTGCTGACCACGGTGGGCGTGCACGTGCTCGACTTCATGCCGCGCGACGACGTGCCCGCTGCGACCAACGGAGCCTGAACGCGATGGGCCGCCTGCTCGTCTCGGCCGCGCACAAGTCTTCGGGCAAGACCACCGTCGCGCTCGGGCTGGCGGCGGCGCTGAGCGCGCGCGGCCGCTGCGTGCAGCCGTTCAAGAAGGGGCCCGACTACATCGACCCGATGTGGCTGGCGCGCGCCGCGGGGCGGCCGTGCATCAACCTCGACCCGTACCTGATGGACGACGCCGCGCTGGCGCGCGCCTTCGTGCACGCGCTGCCGGGCGCGCACCTGGCGCTGGTCGAGGGCAACAAGGGCCTGTACGACGGGCTGGCGCTCGACGGCAGCAACAGCAACGCGGCGCTGGCGCGCTGGCTCGGCCTGCCGGTGGTGCTGGTGATCGACGCGCGCGGCATGACGCGCGGCATCGCGCCGCTGATCCTCGGCTACCAGGCCTTCGAGCGCGACATCCGCATCGGCGGCGTGATCCTCAACCGGCTCGGCGGCTCGCGCCACGAGGCCAAGCTGCGCGCGGTGATCGAGCACTACACCGACGTGCCGGTGCTCGGCGCGCTGGCCGAAGACGAGCGCCTGGCGATGACCGAGCGCCATCTCGGCCTGATGCCGTGCGCCGAGGTCGCCGACGCCGACGCGCGGGTGCGCGAGATCGGCCGCCTCGTCGCCGCGCAGGTCGACCTCGATCGCGTCGTCGCGCTGGCCGCCTCGGCCGGCGCGGTGTCGGCCGACGTGGTGGCCGCTGCGCGTGGCGCCGATCAACTTGTGCGCGACGCGACAGTGGCGCGCGATGCCGCGCGGCCCGCACGAGATGCCGCAGCAAGTGCGCCCGGCGCCGTGGCGACTGCACGCGGCGCTGCCGTCGCGGGTGCGCGTCGAGGCTGCGTTCGCATCGGCATCGCGCGCGACCGCGCGTTCGGCTTCTACTACCCCGACGATCTCGCCGCGCTCGAGGCCGCGGGCGCCGAGCTGGTGCCGATCGACACGCTGCGCGATGCGCGGCTGCCGGCGATCGACGGGCTGTTCATCGGCGGCGGTTTTCCCGAGACCTGCATGGCCGAGCTGGAAGCCAACGCGGCGTTGCGCGCTGCGATACAGGCGGCCGTCGCTGCCGGGCTGCCGACCTACGCCGAGTGCGGCGGCCTGATGTACCTGGCGCGCTCGCTGCACTGGCGCGGGCGCAGCGCGCGCATGGTCGGCGCGATCCCGGGCGACGCGGTGATGCACGAGCGGCCGCGCGGCCGCGGCTACGTGCACCTGCAGGAGACCGGCGCCATGCCGTGGGGCGGCGGCGGTGCGCTGCTGCGCGCCCACGAGTTCCACCATTCGAGCCTCGAGAACCTCGACCCCGCGCTGCCCTTCGCGTACCGCGTGCGGCGCGGGCACGGCATCGACGGCACGAACGACGGCGTGGTGATCCACAACCTGCTTGCGTCGTACGCCCACCTGCGCAGCGCCGCCGGCACCAACTGGGCGCCGCGCTTCGTCGACTTCGTCCGCCGCGTGCGCGAACGCGCGGCGCTCACGAACGTGGCCCGCGCGGCCTGAAGGAGAACGCACCGTGTCCACCGTCCTGCAACGCACCTTGATGGTCGGCGATCGCCCGGTGCGCACCGATGGCGAGGGCTACCTGCTGAACCTCGCCGACTGGTCGGAGGATTTCGTGCGCGCGCAGGCGCGCCACGAAGGCCTGACGCTGACGCCGCAGCACTGGGAGGTGATCCGCTACCTGCGGCAGTACTACCACGAGCACGGCGTGCAGGCGCAGGTGCGCGTGATGATCAAGCACTTCACGAAGCTGTGGGGCGCCGAGCAGGGCAGCAACCGCTACCTGCACGACCTGTTCCCCGTCGGCGGCCCGCAGAAGCAGGGCAACCGGCTGGCCGGGCTGCTGCGCACCAAGGGCGAACACTGAAAGATCGGGAGCCAAGCATGAACGCGATCGTCGAACTGCACGTGCGGCGCCCCGCGCGCCGCACGGGCAAGGTGTTCCTGGTCGGCGCCGGCCCGGGCGACCCCGACCTGCTGACGCTGCGCGCCGCGCGGCTGCTGGCGCATGCCGACGTGGTGGTGTACGACCACCTGGTGGGCGAGGGTGTGCTCGACCTGATCGCGCCGGGCGCGCAGCGCATCTACGTCGGCAAGCACAGCGGCGAGCACGCGCTGCCGCAGCACGAGATCAACGCGCTGCTGGTGCGCCTGGCGCGCGAGGGCCGCGAGGTGATCCGCCTGAAGGGCGGCGATCCGTTCGTGTTCGGCCGCGGCGGCGAAGAGCTGCAGGTGCTGGCCGCGCAGCGCATCGAATTCGAGGCCGTGCCCGGCATCACCGCCGCCTGCGCGGTGGCGAGCTACGCCGGCATCCCGCTGACGCATCGCGACCACGCCCAGGCGTGCGTGTTCGTCACCGGGCACCTGAAGGACGGCAGTTGCCACCTCGACTGGCCCGCGCTGGCGCGGCCGCGGCAGACGGTGGTGATCTACATGGGGCTGGCCGCGCTGGCGGAGATCTGCCGCCAGTTGATCGCGCACGGCCTGCCGGCTTGCACGCCGGCGGCAGTGGTGCAGCGCGGCACCACGGTCGAGCAGCAGGTGGTGAGCGCCACGCTGGCCGACCTGGAGCAGCGCGTGGCCGCGGCGGGCCTGCGCGCGCCGTGCCTGATCGTCGTCGGCGAGGTGGTTCGCCTGCGCGACGAACTGGACTGGTTCGACGCGCTGCGCGCGAGCGCGTTGCCTCAGGCGGCGCTCGAAGAGGCGCTGAGCGGCTGATCTGTGCGGCCGCAGCCCGCGGCCGGGCCTTCAGCGGCCGCCGCGGCCTTCGTCGGCGGCGCGCGCCTCGACGGCGAACACCGCCGCCTCGACGCGCGAGCTCAGGTTGAGCTTCGACAGGATGTGCCGCACGTGCAGCTTGACCGTGTCGTGGCTGATGTCGAGCGTGCGCGCGATCGCCTTGTTGCTCGCGCCGCGCGCCAGGTGGTCGAGGATCTGGCGCTCGCGCTCGGTCAGCGAATCGAGCAGGCCCTTGCGGTCGGTGCCCTTGGCGCCGGCCTGCAGCATCTGCGCGAGCTTGAGCGTCATCGCCGGCGCGATGGTCAGCTCGCCGCGCGCCGCACGCTCGATGGCCGCGGCCACGTCTTCGGGCTCCATGTCCTTGAGCAGGTAGCCGCGCACGCCGGCGCGCAGCGCGGCGGCGAGGTCGGCCTCGGCGTCGCTCATCGTCAGCACCAGCGCCGGCGTGTCGACGCCTTCCGCGCGCAGGCGGCGCAGCAGCGACAGGCCGTCGGTCTGCGGCATGCGCAGGTCGAGCACCAGCAGGTCGGGCTGGTGCTGGCGCAGCGCGGGGGCCACCTGATCGGGGTCACCCAGCGCGGCCACCACGCGCAGATGGCCGCGGTGGTGCAGCAGGTCGCTGAGCCCGCTGCGGCACAACGCATGGTCGTCGACCAGCACGACGCGCAGCGGCTCGCTCACGACGCGGCCTCCGCCGGATCGGGGAAGTGCACGCGCAGCCGCGTGCCGCCGCCGGCGCGCGGGCCGACCTCGATGTCGCCGCCCAGGCGCTGCGCGCGCTGTCGCATGATGTCGATGCCGAAGTGCGCTTCGGCCGGTGGCGAGTCGGCCATGCCGGCACCGTCGTCTTCCACCAGCAGTTCGACCCGCCCTTGCGCGCGCCCGATCGTCAGCCAGGCATGGCGCGCACCGGCGTGTTTGGCGATGTTGGCCAGGGCCTCCTGAACGATGCGGAACACCTGCGACTCCTGCGCCGCCGACAGCCGCAGGTCGGGCGCCCGGTCGTCGTACGACAACTCGACTCGCGTCAACTCGGCGAACGACAGGATACTGGAATGCAGTGCGTGCTTGAGACCCAGCGGGTCCATCGGCGCGCGGAACTGGGTCAGGATGTGGCGCAGGTTGGTGTGCGCGCCGCTGACCGCCTGGCGCACATCGGCACAGTACCTGAGCGCATCGCTGCCTTCTTGCGCGCGCACCGCCGCCTCGAGCAGCGGCATGCGCATCTTGACGAAGGCCAGCGTCTGCGCCACCGAATCGTGCACTTCGGCGGCGAACGCCTGGCGCTCGGCCAGCACGGTGGCCTGCAGGTTCTCGCGCTCGAGGCGAGCGTTGTGCAACGCCAGCCCGAGCAGCTCGCCGATCGTCTTGAGCAGCGCGGCGGTGTCGGGCGCGAGCGCCGTCGGCTGCGCGTAGAACAGCGTGTACTGGCCGAGCACGTGGCCGCCGTGGTTCATCGGCACCGCGACCACGTGCCGGCACTCCTGGCCGAAGTAGCTGCCGTCGCCGTGGCGCGCGCATTCCACGAGCGCCGAGTCGCACACCACCGTGTCGTGCGCGAAGGCGGCGCCGCAAGCCCCGCAGGCGCGATCGACCGCCTTCTCGGAGACGGCGATCGATTCGGGCAGGCCGAGCTGGCTCACCATCTCGAGGCGCTCGCCGTCGGCCGACAACACGCGCACGGCGCCGGCGCGCGCGCCGGCGATGCGCATCACCGGCGCCAGAAAGCGCTGCAGCAGCTCGTGCAGATCGCCGCCCGCGGCCAGGCTCGACGCCAGGTCGCCGAGGATCGACGTCTTCGCCGTTCCCGGCGGCGATGCGTTGGCCGTGTTCGTGGTGGCAGCGCCCGACATCTCGATGAATCCCAGCCCTCGCGGCTTGCCGCAACAACCGTATTGGACACCTTCGCCGAGAGGGGCGTGCCCGTGGGGCGTTGCCGGCTCGGCTCGAACTGGGCAACATGCCCGCTCGACGACGGCCCCGGCCATCGCCGACGCAAGATCTGGCTGCCCGGGGCAACGATCGATCCCCTACCCCAAGACGAGACAACGATGCGCTTCGACCACTTTGCCTACGCCGGCCGCGACCTCGACGTGCTGATCGAGCGCTTCGAGCGCCTCAGCGGCGTGCGGCCGCAACTCGGTGGCCGCCACCCCGGGCGCGGCACGATGAACGCGCTGGCGTCGCTCGGCGGCGAGGTCTACCTCGAACTGCTGGCGCTCGACCCGTCGCAGAGCGGGCAGGGTCCCAAGGGCCGGGGCATCGCCAAGTTGACGCAGCCGTGCCTGTTCTTCTACATGATCAGGGGCAGCCGGCTGGAAGACGCGCGCGACACGATGCGCCGCCACGGCATCGAGGCCGAGTTGTCCGACGCCTCGCGCCAGACGCCCGACGGCGGCACGCTGCGCTGGCGGCTGCTGGTGCCGGCCGACGACAACCCGTTCGGCGCGATGACCCCCAATTGCATCGACTGGCTCGACTCGGTGCACCCGGCGAGCACGTCGATCGCCGGCTGCACCTTCGAGTCGTTCGAGATGGGCCACCCCGAGCCCGAGCCGCTGCGCGCGCTGCTCGCCGACCTCGGCGCCGACATCGCGCTGCACCGCGCCGACCGGCCGTTCATGCGGCTGGCGATCGGCACGCCCAAAGGGCCGCTGCTGCTGACGAGCTGAGGCGGCGGCGATTACCCCGTATTGTTGAGTTTTGCGGGGTAAGTTCGAGCCGTCGCCCGATCGCGACGGCCCCCGTCCGCACTCACATATCAGGCCCGCATCAGCTCGCGCACCGCGTTGCCGATCGCCGCTTCATCGGGCACCGCCGCTTGCTCGAGGCTGCGCGCAAAGGGCATCGGCACCACCTCGGCGCCCAGCCGGGCGACCGGCGCCTTCAGCGCGCGCCAGCATTGCGAGCCGACCAGCGCGGCGATCTCGGCCGTCGAGCCGCCGGTGCGGATCGTCTCCTGCACGACGAGCGCGCGGCCGGTGCGCTGCACCGACTCCAGGATCGTCGCCTCGTCGAGCGGCACGATCGTGCGCAGGTCGACCACCTCGACCTCGACGCCCTCGGCGGCGAGCTTGTGCGCGGCGGCGAGCGCCTTGCGCACCATCGCCGCCGACGCGATCACCGTCGCGTCGCGGCCGCGGCGCTTGAGGTCGGCGCGACCGAGCGGGATCACGAAATCGCCGTCGGGGATGGCGTCGCGCTGGCCGTGGTACAGGCCCATGTGCTCCATGAAGAACACCGGGTTGTCGTCGCGGATCGCCGCGGTCATCAGCCCCTTGGCGTCGAGCGCGGTCGACGGCACCACGATCTTCACGCCCGGCGTGTGCATCAGCCAGGCGTGGTGGTCGTAGGCGTGGCCGTGGAAGGGGCCGACGCCGTACTTGCCGCGCACCACCAGCGGCACGCGCGCGGCGCCGCCCGAGTAGTAGTGCATCGCGCCGCCGTCGCAGCCGAGCTGCTGGATCACCAGCGGCAGGAATTCGCAGAACATGATGTCGACGATCGGCCGCTTGCCGGCCAGTGCCGCACCGACCCCGGCGCCGACGATCGCGCCCTCGGAGATCGGCGTGTCGATCACGCGGCCGCTGGCGCCGAACTCGTCCCACAGGCCCTTGCAGGAGTGGAGCGGCCCGCCGAAGCGGCCGATGTCCAGCCCCATGATGAACACGTCAGGGTCGCGCCGCATCTCGGCGGCGATCGCGGCGACGATCGCCTCCTGCATCGTCATGCGCGTCATGTGGCACTCCCGTGGTCGCGTGCGGCGCCGGCGAAGACCTCGTCGGTGCCGATCGTCTCGGCCGCCGGCGCGGGGTCGGCGGCGGCGAGCGCCATCGCGGCATCGACCTCGCGGCGCAGCCGCTCGCGCAGTGCCTGGTCGCTGGCCTCGTCGAGCAGCCCGGCGCTCACCAGATGCGAGCGCAGCCGCGCGATCGGATCGCGCTCGCGCCAGGCGGCGACCTCGTCGGCGTTGCGGTACGGCGAAGGGTCGGCCACCAGGTGGCCCGAGACGCGATACGTCTGCGCCTCGATCAGCGTGGGGCCGCCGCCGGTGCGCGCGCGGTCGATCGCGACCTCGATCGCCGCGCGCAGCGCGATCGCATCGTTGCCGTCGACCGCCACGCCCTCGATGCCATACGCCGCGCCGCGGTCGGCGATGGCGCGTGCGCCGACCCCATGCGCGGCCGGCATCGAGATCGCATACTGGTTGTTCTGGCAGACGAAGACCACGCCCAGGCCGAGCACCGCGGCCAGATTGATCGCCTCGTGCGCGTTGCCACGGCTCGACGTGCCGTCGCCGAACACCGCGATCGCCACCGCGCCGCTGCCGTCGAGCTTGGCCGCCAGCGCGGTGCCGGTGGCGTATTCGAGGGTCGGGCCCAGCGCGCCGGAGTACAGGCCGATCAGCCGGTGTTCGATCGGCGCGCAGACGTCGGATCGATAGCGGCCGCGGCTGTGGCTGGTGGCCTTGCCGGTCAGCCCGGCGAGCAGACGGCGCAGGTCGGCGCCGCGCGCCAGCGCCGCCGCCACCATGCCGCGGTAGTGCGGCGCGACCCAGTCGCGCTCGCGCAGGCCGCAGTAGCAGGCAGCGATCACCGCCTCCTCGCCTTCGGCGGCGTGCCAGTGGCCGTCGGCGCTGCCGGCGGCGCGATCGATCTCGCGCGAGGCCAGCATCGTCTCGTACATCTGGCGCAGCAGCACGCCATCGGCCGCCACGCGCCGGCGCGCCTGCTCGACGGCTGTGGTCATGGCGCGGCCTCCAGCGTCGCGATGACCGCGCCAACCGCCACCTTGTCGTCGGGCGCGGCGCGCAGCTCGCGCAGCGTTCCGCTGGCGGGGCTTGCCACCTCGACGTTGACCTTGTCGGTCATCACGTCGGCCACCGGATCGCCGGCGGCGACCGCATCGCCAGGCTGGCGGTGCCAGACGACGAGGATCGCCTCCTTCGCGTCGTGCCCCAGCTCGGGCACGCGGATCTCGATCAGCATCAAGGCTCCTTCGGTGTCGCGCCGTCCAGGCGAATGCGCCCGGGCTCGGCGATCAGTTGGTGGATCTCGTCGAGGAAGCGCGCCGCCGGCACGCCGTTGACGAAGCGGTGGTCGAAGCTCAGGCTGGTGGGCAGCACGCGCCGCACGACGACCGCGCCGCCTTGCGCGACCGCTGCCTCGTGGATCGCGCCGAGCGCGAGGATCGCGGCCTGCCCGAGCGGGATGATCGGCGCCGTCCAGCGCACGGCAGCCAGCGCGCCGCCGTTGGAGACCGTGAAGGTGGCGCCCTGCACGTCGGGCAGGCGCAGCGCCCCGGCGTGCGCGCGCGCGGCGAGATCGTGCGCCGCCGCGGCGAGCGCGTCGATCGCCAGGCGCTCGA
>JAJVIL010000060.1 GCA_022072045.1 Burkholderiaceae bacterium
GCCATCGCCGGCCCCGCCTGCGCGTCGCCGACGCCCCACGCGTAGTACGCCACCAACGACGGGCAGGTGGCCAGATACAGCAACGCCAGCGCCAGCGGCCAGCCCCAGTCGATGCGTTCGTCGGCGGCCGACAGCGCCACCGCTTCCACCCCCGCCCCTGCGCCCGCCCACAGGATGCCGAATGCCATCTGCACGATCAGGAACTCGGCCCAGTTCCACGACGGCCGTGCCTGGCCGCGCATCGACGCCGGCGGCGCGGCGAGCAGCCAGCTATAGACCGACCAGCAGAAGATCGCCACCAGCATCAGCAGATCCCCGCTCACCAGCCGGATCTGCGTCAGCTCGAGCAGGTGGCCGCGCGTCAGCACCGTCACCACGCCGGCCAGCGACAGCACGGCGGCGAGCACGTCGCGGCGGTTTGGCTGTGCTCGGAAGAACAGCATGCCGTTGAGCATCATCCACAGCGGCGAACTGGCGGCGATCAGCGTCACGTTCAGCGGCGACGACGTGCGCAGCGCCATGTACTGCAGCGCGTTGTACATCCCCACGCCGAGCAGGCCGAGCAGCGCCAGGTGCAGCCAGCGCGCGCGCACCTGCGCGCGCGCCGCGGGTGTGCCGAACGCGCGCCAGCCCAAAGGCAGCAACAGCAGCATCGCGCCCACCCAGCGGATCAGGTTGAGCAGCACCGGCGGCGACGTGCCGACCATCAGGCGGCCGATCACCGCGTTGCCGGCCCACATCAGCGGCGGCAGCGTCAGCACGAAGGCCAGGCGCGGGTTCAACTGCATGGCGCATCATGCCCTGCGCCGCATCGACCCCGCTCAATCCGCGGGCGCGCCGATTGGCGTACGCTTGGCGCCCTCACAGGCGGGAGCGCAGCATGGCCAAGACGATCCAGATCCAGCAGACCGGTGGCCCCGAGGTGATGAAGCTCGTGGACCTGCCGCTGGGCGAGCCGGGCGCCGGCGAGGTGCGGGTCCGGCATCACGCGTGCGGCATCAACTTCATCGATGTCTACCAGCGCAGCGGCCTGTATCCGTTGCCGTTGCCGCTGGCGATGGGCAACGAGGCCGCCGGCGTCGTCGAGGCGGTGGGGGCCGGCGTCACGCACCTCGTGGTGGGCGACCGCGTCGCCTATGCCGGCGGTGGCCCCGGTGCGTATTGCGAAGCGCGCGTGATGAAGGCGCTCGGGGTGTGCAGGCTGCCGGAGGCGATCTCGTTCGAGACGGGCGCCGCGATGATGCTCAAGGGCATGACGGTGCAGTACCTGCTCAAGCGCACGCTGCCGCAAGGCGGCCTGCAGAGCGGTGACTTCATCCTCTGGCACGCTGCGGCCGGCGGAGTGGGGCTGATCGCGTGCCAATGGGCGCGCTCGCTGGGCTACCAGTTGATCGGCACCGCCGGCGGCGAGGCGAAATGCCAGCTCGCCAAGGACAACGGCGCCGCGTTCGTCATCGACTACCGGCGCGAGAACTTCGTCGAGCGCGTCAAGGCGATCACCGGCGGCAAGGGCGTCAAGGTGGTGTACGACTCGGTGGGCAAAGACACCTTCGAGGGCTCGCTCGATTGCCTGCGCCCGCTCGGGCTGATGGCGAGCTTCGGCAGCGCCTCGGGGCCGGTGCCGCCGTTCGCGCCGGCGATCCTCGGCGCCAAGGGCTCGCTGTACCTGACGCGCCCGACGCTGTTCACGCACGCAACGACCCGCGAGTCGACCCAGGCGATGGCCGACGACCTGTTCTCGGTGGTCGCCAGCGGCGCGGTGAAGATCCGTGTCGATCAGCGCTACCCGCTGTCGCAGGCCGCGCAGGCGCACCGCGACCTCGAGGCGCGCAAGACCACGGGCTCATCGGTGCTGCTGCCGTGAGTGCCCGAATGCTCGCGGCGACGCAACGCGCCGGTGCCGCGCTGCGCGCGCTTGCGCACAGCGCGTCGCAGGCGGTGCTGGCGGCGATGCTGGGGCTGGCAGGCGCGTTCGCGCAGACGCCGGCGCAGGCGCCGCGGCCGATCGACATTCCGGCGTGGTTCGAGCAGAGCTTCCTCGATCTGCCCGACGAGGTGGCCGCCGCCGCGCGCGAGAACAAGCGGCTGCTGCTGTACTTCGGGCAGGACGGCTGCCCGTACTGCCGCAAGCTGATGGAGCTGAATTTCAGCCAGCGCGCGATCGCCGACAAGACGCGCACGAACTTTCGCGCCATCGCCATCAACATCTGGGGCGACCTCGAGGTCACCGGCCTCGATGGCCAGCGCACCACCGAGAAGGAGTTCGCGCGCCGCTTGCGCGTGCAGTTCACGCCGACGCTGCTGTTCGTCGACGAGCGCGGTCGGGTGACGACGCGGCTCAACGGCTACTGGCCGCCGCACAAGTTCGCCGCCGCGCTCGACTACGTGATCGCGCGGCAGGAGGACAAGCTCCCGCTCGGCGACTACCTCGCGGCCCACGTCAAGGAGGCGGCGCGCAGCGAGCTGAACGACCAGCCGTTCCTGATGAAGCCGCCGTTCGACCTGCGCCGCGCCAAAGGCGCGAAGCCGCTGGCGGTGCTGTTCGAGACGCCCGAGTGCCAGGCCTGCGACGAGATGCACCGCGAGGGCTTCCAGCGCGCCGAGATGCGCGCGCTGCTGGCGAAGTTCGACGTCGCGCGCTTCGCGCTCGGCGACGCGCGCGAGATCACCGTGCCCGACGGCCGCAGGCTGGGCGCGGCCGCGTGGGCGCGCGAGGCCAAGGTGAGCTACACGCCCACCGTGGTGTTCTTCGACGACGCCGGCCGCGAGGTGTTTCGCTTCGAGGGCTACGTGCGGCCGTTCCACCTCGCCGCGGCGTTCGACTACGTGGCGCAGCGCGCCTATCGCGGCGAGCCGCAGTTCCAGCGCTATCTGCAGGCGCGCGCCGATCGGCTGCGCGCCGGCGGGCAGACGGTCGATCTCTGGCGATGATCCGCAACGCGAGGGCGACGGCGTGCCGCAGCGGGGTTGTCATCGATTGCAACGGATCGCGCAGGGTTGTGGAACCCGGCGCGCGGTTGCCGGTCACTGGGGACGGCAATCGCCTTCACGGGAGTACAGGCAATGGGCCAGATCAAGCTGCACCTCCTCGAATCGTTTCATGCCCACGGTTCGGACGGGCAGACCTACAAGGTCTTCGGCTACGAGCGCATGGCGCGCGACGAATCGGTGCCGGCGGCGATCGAGCAGTGGCAAAGCACCGGCATCAACGAGTACCGGTTGGCCGACGGCCGTTACGTCGATGAGCAGGACGACGGCTCGATGCAGATCGAGCGCAGCGACGTGCGGCTGACTCGCGCGTAGCGCCGCGCCTGCACCTGCGAGGCGGCTGCTCAGCCGTCCAGGCCGAGCAGCCGCATCGCGTTGTGCTTGAGGATCAGCGGCTTGACCTCGGCGCGGAACCCGGCGTCGTCGAAATCCTTCAGCCAGCGATCGGGCTTGATCAGCGGGAAGTCGCTGCCGAACAGCATGCGGTCCTTCAGCAGCGTGTTGGCGTACTGCACCAGCTGCGGCGGAAAGTACTTCGGGCTCCAGCCCGAGAGGTCGATCCAGATGTTGGGCTTGTGCATCGCCAGCGACAGCGCCTCGTCCTGCCACGGCCAGCTCGGGTGGGCGACGATGATCTGCATGTCGGGGAAGGCGATCGCCACGTCCTCCAGCAGCATCGGGTTGCTGTTGCGCAGCCTCAGGCCGCCGCCGCAGCGCATGCCCGAGCCGATGCCCGAGTGCCCGCTGTGGAACACCGCCGGCAGCTTGTGCTCGGCGATCACCTCGTACAGCGGCCAGGCCATGCGGTCGGCCGGCTCGAAGCCCTGCACCGTGGGGTGGAACTTGAAGCCCTTGACGCCGTGCTGCTCGATCAGCCGCCGCACCTCGCGCGCGCCGAACCTGCCCTTGTGGGGATCGACGCTGCCGAAGGCGATCATGATGTCGGGGTTGGCCGCCGCGGCGTCGGCGATCTCCTCGTTGGGGATGCGTTGCCGGCCGAGCTGCGCCTCGGCATCGACCGTGAAGTTGACGAAGCCGATTCTCTTCTCGCGATAGAAGGCCACCGTCTCGTCCATCGTCGGGCGCGTGGACGAGCGGAAGTACTTGTCGGCCGCGCGGTCGTACTCCTGGCCGTAGGCGTCGAACGGGTTGCGACACGACACCTCCAGGTGCGTGTGCATGTCGATGGCGATCAGATCCTCGGTCTTCATATGATTTGAAAGAGTAACCACATGAGCCTCGATCGACCGAGGATCCCATGAATGCGCCACTTAGCATCATCGGGTTTACGCCAGGACGGGGTCGAGCAAAGTACTTAATAATCGCAACTAAAAGGGCCTGGCGAATGAACGCTGCATTCCGTCCCGTCACCGGCTTGCTGGCCGATCTTCCGCTGCTGCGCATCGAAGCCTCGGGCCCGGTGCTGCACGTGCGCCTGGCGCGCCCGGCCAAGCGCAACGCGCTGAACGACCCGCTGGTCGCGCAGTTGCACACCGTGTTCGTGAACCTGCCGCGCCAAACGCGCGCGCTGGTGCTCAGCGGCGAGGGCGAGCACTTCTGCGCCGGGCTCGACCTGGCCGAGCTGTCCGAGCGCAGCGTCTTCGAGGGCGCGCTGCACTCGCGCGGCTGGCACGCATGCTTCGACGCCATCCAGTTCGGCGCCGTGCCGGTGGTGGCCGTGCTGCACGGCGCGGTGGTCGGCGGCGGGCTCGAACTGGCGGCCAGCGCGCACATTCGCGTCGCCGAAGACAGCACCTTCTACGGCCTGCCCGAAGGGCAGCGCGGCATCTTCGTCGGCGGCGGGGGCTCGGTGCGCGTGCCGCGGCTGGTGGGCGTGGCGCTGATGACCGACATGATGCTCACCGGCCGCGTGCTCGATGCCGACGAGGGCCAGGCCGAGGGCCTGAGCCGCTACCGCGTGGCCGATGGTGCCGGCCTCGCCAAAGGCATCGAGCTGGCCACCCGGATCGCCGGCAACGCGCCGCTGTCGAACTTCGCGGTGCTGCAGGCGCTGCCGCGCATCGCCGACATGTCGGCCAGCGACGGGCTGTTCGTCGAGTCGCTGATGGCCGCCATCGCGCAGGGCGACGAAGCGGCCAAGCAGCGCATGCGCGCCTTCCTCGACGGCAAGGCCGCCAAGGTCAAGCGCGGATGAACGCGCCGCGCTACCGGGCTTCGCGCGTCGGCGGCTGCCTCGAGGCGAGCGTCGAACGCCGCGCCGACGGTTGCATCGTGCTGCGCAGCACCGAGGCGCTGGGCCCGGTGCCGTTGCGGCTGACCGACCGCCTCGCGCACTGGGCCCGCGTCGCGCCCGAGCGCACGCTGGTGGCGCGCCGTGCGCCGGGCGGCGGCCCATGGCTGCGCGTGGGCTTCGCGCAGATGGTCGAGCGCGCGCAGCGCATCGGGCAGTGGTTGCTGCAGCAGGGCGCATCGGTCGAGCGGCCGCTGGCGATCCTCTCGGGCAACGACCTCGAACACCTGAGCCTGGCGTTGGGCGCGATGTGGGCCGGCGTGCCGTGGGCGCCGGTGTCGCCGGCGTACTCGCTGCTGTCGCAGGATCACGCCAAGCTGCGCCACATCGTGGGCACGCTGACGCCCGGCGTCGTGTTCGCCGCCGGCGCGGCGTATGCGCGCGCGATCGAAGCCGCCGTGCCGGCCGACACACCGCTGGTGCTGACCGACGGTGCTGCCCTGGCGGGCCGCCCGGTGACACCGTTTGCCGAACTGCTGCGCACCGAGCCCGGCGCCGGCCTCGCCGCCGCGCACGCGGCGATCACGCCCGACACGATCGTCAAGTTCCTGTTCACCTCGGGCAGCACCAGGCATCCCAAGGGCGTGATCAACACCCACCGCATGCTGTGCCACAACCTGCAGATGGCAACGCAGGCGATGGCTTTCCTCGCCGACGAGCCGCCGGTGCTGGTCGACTGGCTGCCGTGGAACCACACCTTCGGCGCCAACCAGAACGTCGGCATCTGCCTGTACCACGGCGGCACGCTGTACATCGACGACGGCAAGCCCACGGCCGACGGCATCGCGCAGACGCTGGCCAACCTGCGCGAGGTCTCGCCCACCGTCTACTTCAACGTGCCCAAGGGCTTCGAGGAGCTGTCGCTCGCGATGGAAAGCGATGCGGCATTGCGCGAGAGCCTGTTCCGGCGCGTGCAGGCCTTCATGTTCGCCGGCGCCGGCCTGAGCCAGGCCGTGTGGGACCGGCTCGACCGCCTGGGCGAGCAGACGGTGGGCGAGCGCATCCCGGTGATCACCGGGCTGGGCATGACCGAGACCGCGCCGTCGTGCACCTTCGCCGTCACGCGGGCGGTGAAGTCGGGCCATATCGGGCTGCCGTGCCCGGGGGTCGAGGTCAAGCTCGTACCCGACGCGCAAGGCAGCGGCAAGACCGAGATCCGCTTCCGCGGCCCCAATGTGATGCCGGGCTACTGGCGCGCGCCCGGGCAGACGGCCGAGGCCTTCGACGACGAGGGCTTCTACAAGACCGGCGACGCGGTGAAGTGGGTCGACGAGTCCGACCCGCAGCGCGGCCTGGCGTTCGACGGCCGCATCGCCGAGGACTTCAAGCTCAGCAGCGGCACCTTCGTCAGCGTGGGGCCGCTGCGCGCCAGGGTCATCGCGCTCGGCGACCCGCTGGTGCAGGACGCCGTCGTCACCGGGCCGGACCGCGACGACCTCGGGCTGATGATCTTCCCGCGCGTCGAGGAAGCGCGCTCGCTGTTCGGCCTGCCGCCCGAGATCGGTGCCGCGCAGGTGCTGGCCGCGGCACCGGTGCGCGAGTTCTTCCAGCACCTGCTCGACCGGCTGCACGCCGCCGGCACCGGCAGCGCCACGCGCCCGGCGCGGCTGCTCGTGCTGACCGAGCCGCCGGATATCGACCGCGGCGAAGTCACCGACAAAGGTTCGATCAACCAGCGTGCGGTGCTCGCGCACCGCGCCGATCTCGTCGCGCGGCTGCACGCCGGCGATGCCACCGCCGCGGTGCTGCTGCCGCGGTCCCGCTGACCGAGGAGACCCCACATGCTGCACCGTCGCCACTTCGTCTGCGCCGCAGGCGCCCTCGTGCTGCCGCGCTGGGCGCTTGCGCAAGATCTCGAGAACGCCCGCGTGTTGTGCGGCTTTCCGGCCGGCGGCACCACCGACGCCGTGTCGCGCCGCGTCGCCGAGAAGCTGCGCGGCGGCTACGCGAAGATCGCGCTGGTCGAGAACAAGCCGGGCGCCGGCGGCCGCATCGCGGTGGAGGAACTCAAGCGCTCGGCGCCCGACGGCACCAGCCTGCTGCTGACGCCCACCGGCATGATCACGCTCTACCCCCACGTCTACCGCTCGCTGAGCTACGGCCTCGACGACGTGACCCCGGTCAGCACGGCGTGCATGGTGACGTTCGCCCTCGGCGTCGGCCCGATGGTGCCCGACAGCGTGAAGAACGTGCGCGACTTTCTCGCCTGGGCGCGCGCCAACCCGGACAAGGCCAACTACGGCAGTCCGGGGGCGGGGTCGCCGCCGCACTTCGTCGGCGCGCTGCTGTCCAAGGACAGCGGCGTGGCGCTGAACCACGTGCCGTATCGCGGCTCGGCGCCCGGCATTCAGGATCTGCTGGGCGGCCAGGTGGCGGCGTTCACGTCGCCGCTGGGCGACTACCTGCCGCATCTCAAGGCCGGCAAGCTGCGTGTGCTCGCCACCAGCGCCGCGCAGCGCACGAGGTTCACGCCCGACGTCGCGACCTACGCCGAGCAGGGTTTCAAGGATCTGGTCTTCACCGAGGCGTACGCCTTCTTCCTGCCGCCCAAGGCCTCGCCCGACGTGGTGCAGCGCGCGGCCGGCGCGATCCGCGCCGCGGTGACGGCGCCCGAGGTCGTGCAGGCGTTCGCCGACCTCGGCATGGAGGCGCAGGCCAGCACGCCGGCCGAAATGAGCAAGCTCGTGCGCGAAGAGAACGCGGCGTGGGGCGCCGTGATCAAGAAGGTCGGCTTCAAGCCCGAGGCCTGACGGCAGCCGCGTTGCCGACCGCCCTCGAGTCGATGCGATGAAGCGCGGCGGCCTCGACACCGCCGCGATGCAGCACCTCGTCGGCTTCCTGCTCGCGATGGCCACGGTGGGTGCGCGAGGCGTGTTCGAGCGCAACATCGGCGAGCCGTTCGGCCTGCGCGAGGTCGAGTTCACGATCCTGGTGCTGCTTCACCGCAACCGCGGCGCCGCGCCCAAGCAGCTCGCGCAGGCGCTGAACCTGCCGGCGCCCAAGGTGACGCTGCTGCTCGACCGCCTGACCGAGCGCGGCCTGCTCGAACGCCGCCGCAGCCCCAGCGATGGCCGTGCGCTGCAACTGCACCTCACTGGCAAGGGCGCGCAGCTCGCGCAGCGCGCGCTCGACGCGTCGCTGCACATGGAGGACGACCTGCTGCGAGGGCTGTCGCCGGCCGAGCGCGCGATGCTGTGCGAGTTGCTGCTGAAGGTGGCGCGCGCGGCGGGCTGAGACCGCGCGGGGAGTCGAGTACCTCGGCTGTCAGGATGCCGCGCCTGCGTGCAGCCGCGCGACGCGGCCCGATGTCGCACCGAACAGCCAGCCGAGCAACCGCTCGATCTGCGCGCTGCGGCTCTCGCCCGACAGGCACCAGTGGCAGAAGTGCTCGCAGTTGTTGCTCGCGATGCGGTAGCGGTTCTCGCCCAGCCGCGAGCGCGCGCGTGCCACCACCTCGGCGGCTGCGAAGCGGCGCGGCGAGTCGGCGCGCGCGGCCACGACGTGGCCGTCGGCGAATTCGGCCAGCGACACCTCTTCAACCGGGCGCCGGGTGAGCGCCGCGCGCGACCAGCCGGCGTAGTGAACGACCCGGCCGCCGCCCGCGTAGATGCCGTGGTGCGTGTAGCCGCGACGCGGCGTGACGAGGTGGGCGCCGATCGCGAACGGCTCGCGCACCGGCGACGGCGTGGCGGGGCGGTTCGGGGCGTTCATGGGCGCGGTCTCGGTGCGGTGCTCTGGCGCCATTGCAGCGGGATCGCGCACACCCGAAAAGTCGGTGCGTGTCCGAGCGCGGGGTGCCCCCAGTTGGGAGCGCCCCTGCGGCCGGCGAGGGTGGCCTCAGGCGCGCAGCGCGTCGTCGATCTGGCGCGAGGCGCCGCGCCCGACGCTGCCGGTGACGGCCACCGAAGGGCCCGCGGCCAGCATGCGCGCGAACGCCGCGCGCACGCGATCGGCCGGCACCTCGCGCACGCGGGCCAGCCGCTGCCCGACGCTGCGCGCGCGTCCGATCGCGAACAGGTCGAGCGCGGCGTCTTCGGCGCGCTGCGCCACCCGTTCGTCCTGGCGCAGCAGGCGCACGAGCACCTGGTTGCGCGCCCGCTCGAGATCGACGCCATCGATGCGCCCGGCCAGCTCGCGCATCAGTCGCGACACCTGGCCGAGCACGACGCTCAGGTGCTCCGGCGCGAACGAGGCCTCGATCGCGAGCTGGCCGCCGAACTCGAAGCGGTCGGCGTTGCACGCCGCGTGGTACACGAGGCCGCGCTTCTCGCGCAGCTCGCTCAACAGCGGCGAGCTCATGCCGTCGCCGAGCACGGCGGCAGCGAGGTCGGCGGCTTCGTCGTCGTCGCTGCGGCCGGCGATCGGGTAGCCCATCACCAGGTGCATCTGACGGCCGGCGTCCATGCGCTTGGCACGCGTGCCGCCGGCGTAGGCGGCCGCGGGCAGCGCATTGGCCTGGCCGCGCGGCATGTCGCCGAACGCGGCGCCGGCCG
>JAJVIL010000147.1 GCA_022072045.1 Burkholderiaceae bacterium
CGCCGCGCGGCCTGCCGCAGATCGAGGTCACGTTCGACATCGACGCCAACGGCATCCTGCACGTCAGCGCCAAGGACAAGGGCACCGGCAAGGAGAACAAGATCACCATCAAGGCGAACTCGGGCCTGAGCGAAGCCGAGATCGAGAAGATGGTCAAGGACGCCGAGCTCAACGCCGCCGAGGACAAGAAGAAGCTCGAGGTCGTGCAGGCGCGCAACTCGGCCGACGCGATGGTGCACTCGGTCAGGAAGAGCCTCGGCGAGCACGGCGACAAGCTCGACGCCGGCGAGAAGACCAAGATCGAGGCTGCGCTGAAGGACGTCGAGGAAGCGCTCAAGGGCGACGACAAGGCGCAGATCGAAGCCAAGACCGAAGCGCTGATGCACGCCAGCCAGAAGCTCGGCGAGAAGATGTACGCCGATGCGCAGGCGGCGGCAGGGGCTGCCGCTGGCGGCGCCGCCGAACCCCAGGGCGCTGCGGCGCAGTCCAAGCCGGCCGACGACAACGTGGTCGATGCGGAGTTCAAGGAAGTCAAGAAGTGAGCTGCCGCGCCGGCCCTCGCGGGCCAGCGGGAGCAGCTAGCCGCGTTGCAGCCGGCGGGCAGCGCCCGCCGCTCGACGCGGCTGTTTCGTTCGAGGTCTGCCGAGAGTCCTGATGGCAAAGCGCGACTACTACGACGTTCTCGGCGTGGCGAAGAACGCCTCCGACGAAGACATCAAGAAGGCCTACCGCAAGCTGGCCATGAAGTACCACCCTGACCGCAATCAGGGCGACGATGCCAAGAAGGCCGAGGAGAAGTTCAAGGAGGCCAAGGAGGCCTACGAGATGCTCACCGATGCCCAGAAGCGGGCCGCGTACGACCAGTACGGCCACGCCGGCGTCGACCCCAACATGGCCGGCGGTTTCCGCGGCGGCCCGGGTGCCGAGGGCTTCGGCGGGTTCGCCGAGGCGTTCGGCGACATCTTCGGCGACATCTTCGGTGGCGGTGCGGGTGCGCGCCGCGCCGGGGGCCAGCAGGTGTACCGCGGTGCCGACTTGTCGTACTCGATGGAGATCACGCTCGAGGAGGCCGCGCACGGCAAGGATTCGCAGATCCGCATCCCGAGCTGGGAGGCCTGCGAAACCTGCCACGGCAGCGGTGCCAAGCCGGGCACCAGCGCCAAGACGTGCAGCACCTGCGGCGGCTCGGGCACGGTGCACCTGCGCCAGGGCTTCTTCAGCATCCAGCAGACGTGCCCGCACTGCCACGGCAGCGGCCGCGTGATCCCGGACCCTTGCGCCACCTGCAACGGTGCGGGCAAGGTCAAGAAGCAGAAGACACTCGAAGTCAAGATCCCCGCCGGTATCAACGAAGGCATGCGCATCCGCTCGGCCGGCAACGGCGAGCCGGGCACCAACGGCGGGCCGCCGGGCGACCTCTACATCGAGATCCGCATCAAGCAGCACGAGATCTTCGAGCGCGACGGCGACGACCTGCACTGCACGGTGCCGGTGCCACTGACGCTGGCGGCGCTCGGCGGCGGCATCTCGGTACCGACGCTGGTCGGCAAGGCCGAGATCGATCTGCCCGAGGGCACGCAGCACGGCAAGACGTTCCGGCTGCGCGGCAAAGGCATCAAGGGCATCCGCTCGAGCTACCCCGGCGATCTGTACTGCCACGTCACCGTCGAGACGCCGGTGCGGCTGACCGAGCATCAGCGCAAACTGCTGAAAGAGCTCGACGAGTCGCTGAAGAAAGGCGGCGAGCGCCACTCGCCGTCGTCCAAGAGCTGGACCGACAAGGTCAAGGACCTGTTCAAATGACGACCCCCGCGCCGACGGCCACGCCGCCGGCCCGCGAAGGGCCGTGACGCCGCAGTGCCGGCCGCCGGGCAGTGCGGCGCGGCAAGGTCGTCGAGGGAGATTCAGGCATGTCTGATCAGGCCGATTCGCTGAAGTCGGTGCTCTACGCGTTGGGCGCGAACTTCGCGATCGCGCTGGCCAAGAGCGCCGGCGCGGCCTACACCGGCTCGTCGGCGATGCTGGCCGAGGCGATCCACTCGTTCGCCGACTGCGGCAACCAGGGCCTGCTGCTGTGGGGCATGCGCAGCGTGCGCAAGCCGCCCACCGACGAACACCCGCTCGGCTACGGCAAGGCGATCTACTTCTGGAGCTTCATCGTCGCGCTGATGCTGTTCTCGATGGGCGGGCTGTTCTCAATCTACGAAGGCCTGCACAAGCTGCAGCAGCCCGAGCCGCTGAAGCAGGCCTGGGTCGCGCTGTCGATCCTCGGCTTCGGCATCGTCGCCGAGGCGCTGTCGCTGTGGGGTGCGCTGCGCGAGATCGACAAGGAGCGCGGCACGCGCGGCTACTGGGCGTGGTTCCGCCGCTCGCGCACCAGCGAGCTGGTGGTGATCTTCGGCGAAGACCTCGCCGCGCTCGGCGGCCTCGTGCTGGCGTTCGGCTTCATCGTAACAGCGATCGTCACCGGCAACCCGATGTGGGACGCGCTCGGCTCGGTGGCGATCGGCACGCTGCTGGTGCTGGTGGCGGTGCTGGTCGGGCGCGAGGTGGCCTCGATGCTGGTGGGCCAGAGCGCCGATCCGCAGGTGGTGCAGGCGATGCGCGAACACCTGGCGCAGCAGCCCGAGGTGCAGCGCGTCCTCAACCTGATCACGCAGCAACTCGGTCCCGACGTGATGGTGGCGGTGAAGGCGGTGATGAATCCGCAGGGCGGCGAGCGCCCGCTGCTCGATGCGATCAACCGGGTCGAGCGCTCGCTGCGTCAGGCGTTTCCGCAGCTGCGCTGGTGCTTCTTCGAGGCCGACCACAGCGATTGAGCCTGCGGCCGGCAGGCGGCCACCGTTTGCCCGACGACGTAGCCAACCGATCGGTGGCGGCGCCCGTCACGCCTTGGCCGAGCCGCCGCAGCACGAGCTGGCGCAGCACGAACCCGAGGCCGGCTGCGTCGCCGCCGCAGGCGCATGACCGGCCGCGCGCTGCGCGAGCGGCTTACGTGCACGGACGAAGCCGCTGACGATCTTGCCGTCGACCTGCTGAGCAAGCTGCTGCACCTCTGCGCCCTGCCCGGCCAGGAACTCGCGCGCATCGTCGGCGCGGTAGACGCGCGTGACTTCGATCTCGGCGCCTTCGAAGCCGGCGGCGGCGAGCTTGGCCTTGTAGTCCGCGTCGGTAAGCGCACCGGCGACGCAGCCGACCCACAGCTCCATGCTGCGGCGCATCGGTGCCGGCATTTCGCCGCGCACCACCACGTCGGACACCGCGAAGCGGCCGCCCGGCTTGAGCACGCGAAACGCTTCGCGCAGCACGCGGTCCTTGTCGGCCGACAGGTTGATCACGCAGTTGGAGATGATCACGTCCACCGAGTCGTCGGGCAGCGGGATGTGCTCGATCTCGCCCTTGAGGAAGTGCACGTTGGCGAGGCCGCTCTTGCGCTTGTTCTCCTCGGCCAGCGCGAGCATCGCGTCGGTCATGTCGAGGCCGAAGGCCTTGCCGGTGGGGCCTACGCGCTTGGCCGACAGCAGCACGTCGATGCCGCCGCCCGAGCCGAGGTCGAGCACGGTCTCGCCGGGCTTCAACTCGGCCAGCGCGGTGGGGTTGCCGCACCCCAGCGACGCGAGCAGCGCCTGCTCGGGCACTTGGCCGGCCTGCACGGCGTCGTACAGGTTCGACGTGATCGGGTCGCTGCCGCCGCAGCTCGCTGCGCCACCGCAGCAGGCGTTGCGCCCGCCTTGCGCCACGCGCTCGGCGGCTCGGCCGTACTTCTCCTTGACGATCGCTGTCACGTCGGCGGCCGTGGTGGGGGTGGTGTTCATCGCTTCAGACTCCAGGTGGGAATGGCGGGGTTACTTGCAGCACACGATGCGTTGCGGCTCGATCGCCTTGTTGCGCGTGCAGCACTCGGCGTACAGGAAGCCCAGCAGCTCCTGCAGGCTGCCGGTGTCGGCGCTGTAGCGCAGGAAGGTGCCCTCGCGCGACACCTTGACCAGCGCCTCGTTCTTCAGCTTGTCGAGGTGGTGCGACAGCGTGGAGTTGGCGATGCCCAGCTCGGCCGCGATGTCGCCCACCACGAGGCCCTCGGGGTGCGCCGCCAACAGCAGCCGCACGATGCGCAGCCGCGGCTCGGTGCCCATCGCGGTGAGCATGTCGGCATAGCGGGCGATGAGTTCTGGGTCGTCCTTCTTCGGCATGGCTGGTCGCCGCAGTATTTCGATAATGCGCGAAATATAGATTCCACCAAGGGCTGCTGTCAAGTGATGCGTGACAAGGGCATGCGGCGGCGGCCGGGCCTCTCCCCGCCGCCCCGGCTCAGAACAACGAGGCCTGGCCCGCCTGCGCCGATGGCGCTCTGAACTGCGTGAGGTCGAGGTCGAAATGCCTGCGCTCGAAGCCGAGCCGGGCGCTGGCCTTGTCGAAGCGCTGGCGGATCATCTGCGCCCAGACGCCGGTGCCGCTCATGCGGGTGCCGAAGCGCGGGTCGTTGTCTTTGCCGCCGCGCATCTCGCGCACGCGCGCCATGATGCGATCGGCGCGCTCGGGCACGTGCTGCTGCAGCCACTGCCGGAACAGCGGGCTCACCTCCCACGGCAGCCGCAGCACGATGCTCGACGCGGCGCCAGCGCCTGCGCCGCGCGCCGCCTCGAGGATGCGCTCGAGCTCGTGCAGGTTGAGGAACGGGATCAACGGCGAGACGCTGACGCCCACCGGGACACCGGCGCGCGCCAGCGTTTCGATCGTCTTCAGCCGCCGTTGCGGTGCCGCGGCGCGCGGCTCCATCGTGCGCGCGAGCTGTGGCTCGAGCGTGGTGATGGTGACGTAGACGGCCACCAGCCCCCTTTGTGCCAGCGGCGCGATGAGGTCGAGGTCGCGTTCGATGCCGGCCGACTTGGTGAACATCGAGAACGCATGGCGGCATTCGCCGAGCACTTCGATGATCGAACGCGTGATCTTCAGCCGCCGCTCGACCGGCTGGTAGCAATCGGTGGCCGAGCCGAGGTTGAGCTTCATCGGCACGTAGCCCGGGCGGGCCAGTGCTTCGCGCAGCCGCTCGGCGGCGTTGACCTTGGCGACGATGCGCGTCTCGAAGTCGATGCCCGGCGACAGGTTGAGGTAGCTGTGCGTGGGCCTCGCGTAGCAGTAGATGCAGCCGTGCTCGCAGCCGCGGTACGGGTTGATCGACAGGTCGAAGCCGATGTCGGGCGAATCGTTGCCGGCGAGGATCGACTTGACGCGCTCCTCGATCACCTGGGTCTCGGGCCGAAGCGGTGGCTCGTGCGCCGCCTGGTCGAGCGTGCCCCAGCCGTCGTCGAACGCCTCGCGCTGCTCGGCGCTGAAGCGGTGCTCGATGGCCCAGACGGTGCCGCGCCCCTTGACGGGCGCGAACACGAGCGCCATCGCCGGCTTGACCGCAGTGGGCCCGAAGCCTCGGGACGCAGAGGACATACTGTAAATTTATACAGTTGACGCCCCGCCGTCAAGCGACACCCGCTCTTGGGCGTCTTCAATAGTCGGCTTCGCTCGACCCCACCGCCAGGTTGTCGAACCGCGTCAGCGGCTTCTGGAACGTCAGCTTCAGCGTACCCACCGGGCCGTTGCGCTGCTTGCCGATGATGACCTCGGCGACGCCGGGCTCCTTGGAGTCCTTGTTGTAGTAGTCGTCGCGGTAGATGAACATGATGACGTCGGCGTCCTGCTCGATCGCACCGGATTCGCGCAGGTCGCTCATCAGCGGCCGCTTGTCGTTGCGCGACTCGACGCTGCGGTTGAGCTGCGACAGCGCCATCACCGGGCACTGCAGCTCCTTGGCCAGCGCCTTCAGCCCGCGCGAGATCTCGCCCAGTTCGGTGGCACGGTTCTCGTCGCTGCCCGACGAGCCGCTCATCAGCTGCAGGTAGTCGACGACGATCAGCCCGAGCGTGCCGCCGAACTGCCGCGCCATGCGCCGCGCCCGAGCGCGCAGCTCGGCCGGGTTGAGCGCCGGCGTCTCGTCGATGTAGAGGCTGACCTTGCCGAGCCGATCGACGGCCTCGGTCAGTCGCGTCCACTCGTCGTCGCGCAAGGCGCCGGTGCGCAGGTGCTGCTGGTCGATGCGGCCGAGCGAGCCGACCATGCGCACGGCCAACTGCGAGGCGCCCATTTCCATCGAGAACACCAGCACCGGCAGCTCTTCGTGCACGGTGACGTGCTCGGCGATGTTGAGCGCGAGGGCGGTCTTGCCCATCGACGGCCGTGCGGCCAGCACGATCAAGTCGCCCTTCTGCAGGCCGGCGGTGTAGCGGTCGAGGTCGTAGAAGCCGGTGCGAACGCCGGTCACTTCTTCGGCGCCGTTCTCGTGCAGCTCGGTCACGCGGTCGATCAGCGCGACCACCAGTTTGTCCATGCCGACGAAGCCCTGCTTCGTGCGCGCGCCCTCCTCGCCGATCTGGAAGATGCGCGACTCGGCCTCGTCGAGGATCTGCGACACAGGCTTGCCCTGCGGATTGAACGCCTGCGTCGCGATCTCGTCGCTGGCCCCGATCAGCTTGCGCAGCACCGCGCGCTCGCGCACGATCTCGGCATAGCGGCGGATGTTGGCCGCGCTCGGCACGCTCTGCGCCAGCGCGTTCAGGTAGACCAGCCCGCCGCAGTCGGCCGCGGTGCCCAGGCTCTGCAGGTGCTCGTGCACCGTCACCACGTCGGCGGGCTTGTTGGCGCCGACCAGCACGGCGATCGCGGCGTAGATCTGCCGGTGCTCGTAGCGATAGAAATCGCTCTCGCCGAGCAGGTCGGCCGCGCGATCCCAGGCCAGGTTGTCGAGCAGCAGGCCGCCGAGCACGCTCTGCTCGGCTTCGATCGAATGCGGCGGCACGCGCAGGCGCGCCACTTCGTCGTCGGCCGAGGGCTGCTGAAAAACTGCGGACATGGATCGATGATAGTCCGCGGTTGTGCCCACCCCTGTGGGCAGGCCTGTGGAAAGGCACTGCACAAGCGGTGGAGCATCCGCCGCGCGCCAACGAAAAGGGCCGGCTGCGCCGGCCCTTGCTCGCGGCGCAAGCGCGGGCTATTCGACCTGCCGGCCGCGCTCGCGCTTGCATGCGCTCGCCTCTCGTGAGGCGTTCGCCAGCGCGCAGGCGCTGGCTCACGTCCTCACTCGACCTGCCGGCCGCGCTCGCGCTTGCATGCGCTCGCCTCTCGTGAGGCGTTCGCCAGCGCGCAGGCGCTGGCTCACGTCCTCACTCGACCTCGGCGGTCACGCGCACGGTGATCTCGACCACCACGTCGGTGTGCGGCGCCACCGAAACCACGTGGTCGCCCACCGTCTTCAGCGGTCCATTGGGCAGCCGGATCTGCGCCTTCGCGATCGTCAGCCCGAGCTTCTTGAGCCCTTCGGCGATGTCGAAGTTGGTCACCGAGCCGAACAACCTGCCGTCGACACCGGCCTTCTGCTCGATGGCAAGCGTCTGGCCAGCCAACTTGTCGCCGAGCGCCTGCGCAGCGCTCAGCCTGTCGGCGGCAGCGCGCTCGAGGTCGGCGCGACGATCCTCGAACTCCTTGATCGCGGCCTCGGTGGCGCGGCGCGCCCGCTTGGTCGGGATGAGGAAGTTGCGCGCGAAGCCGTCCTTGACCTTGACCACGTCACCCAGGTTGCCCAGGTTCATGATCTTTTCGAGCAGGATCACTTGCATGTCAGCCTCCGAGGAGCCGCCTCCAGGAGGCTGCGCCTCCTCGGGGGGCAGAGAACACAGTCAGCGTGGGGGTTCATGGCTCTCCCTCACACGCGGTGCTGATCCGAGTACGGAATCAGCGCCAGGAAGCGCGCGCGCTTGATCGCGGTGCTCAGCTGGCGCTGGTAGAACGCACGCGTGCCGGTCAGGCGCGCCGGCGTGATCTTGCCGTTCTCGCCGATGAAATCGCGCAGCGTGTCGACGTCCTTGTAGTCGATCTCCTTGACGCCGGCGACCGTGAAGCGGCAGAAGCGCTTGCGCCGGAACAGCAGCGATTGCTGATTGCGCTTGGGCTTGCGATCCTTCGAAAACCGGCCTTTGCCTCTGGGTGGTGGCATGGTGTACCTCTCGCGATGCGTTGAAATTCCGATTCGTCGAATTGCCGCTCAACCGAGCGACGTGACATGAAACAGCAACCCGCGTCCGTTGCGCGTTCCCGATACGAAGCCGGCGAACGTGCCGTCGTCGCCGAGGCTCAAGGCGGCCAGCGAGCGCGTGATGGCGCCGATCGCGATCGCCCTGATCTGCAGCGAGACCTTGCGCATCTGGCTCTCCTCGCTCAGCTCCGACCGGTGCTCGAGCCTGAAATCAAGCGCCGGCAAGCCGGCCGGCGTGTACCTCAGGGCGCCGCGCTCGATCAGGCGGGCAGAGAGCACCAGGCGGTTCATCGCGCAGCGTCGGCAGCGCTGGCGCGCGGCGTCAGTTGCTGGCCTCCTGCGCGGCCTTGCGCGCCTCTTCCTTCTCGACCACCTTCATCATCACCGACGGGGTGGTCTCGGCCTTGTCCTTGGCCACGGTCAGGTGGCGCAGCACGGCGTCGTTGAAGCGAAAGCCCGATTCCAGCTCGGCGAGCACGTTCTGCTCGCACTCGATGTTCAGGCACAGGTAGTGGGCCTTGGCGAGCTTCTGGATCATGTAGGCCAGCTGGCGCCGGCCCCAATCCTCGACCCGGTGCACCTTGCCGCCGCCGGCGGTGACCGCGGCCTTGTAGCGCTCCAGCATGGCTGGAACCTGCTCGCTCTGATCCGGGTGGATCAGGAGCACGATTTCATAGTGACGCATGAAGACTCCTTGTGGATTCCGGTGACCCCGGCGCGTCGAGCGCGCCGGCTGTCGGGAAGCCGCCCCCTTGGCGTCAGCGAGGGGTGCGGCAATGGAGAGCCGCGCATTATAGCGGCCAGCGCCGCGGTCTCCGGGTCTCGCAGAAGGCGCTATTTCAGCGCGGCCAGGCGCTGCCAGGTCTCGACGACAGTGTCCGGGTTGAGCGACATCGACACGATACCCTCGGCAGCGAGCCAGTCGGCGAAATCGGGGTGATCGCTCGGCCCCTGGCCGCAGATGCCGATGTACTTGCCGGTGGCGCGGCAGGCGGCGATGGCGCGCGAGATCATCGCCTTGACCGCCGGGTCGCGCTCGTCGAAGTCGCCCGTCAACTGCTCGAGCCCGGAGTCTCGGTCGAGCCCGAGCGTGAGCTGCGTGAGGTCGTTCGAGCCGATCGACATGCCGTCGAAATGCTGCAGGAAAGCCTCGGCGAGGATCGCGTTGCTCGGCACCTCGCACATCATGATCACGCGCAGGCCGTCCTTGCCGCGCACCAGGCCGCGCTCGGCCATCAGCGCGTTGACTCGCTCGGCCTGGCGCACGGTGCGAACGAACGGCACCATGATCTCGACGTTGGTGAACCCCATGTCGGCGCGCACGCGGCGCAGCGCCTCGCACTCCATCGCGAACGCGTCGCCGAACTCGCCGCTGATGTAGCGCGATGCGCCGCGAAAGCCGAGCATCGGGTTCTCCTCGTCGGGCTCGTAGCGCGAGCCGCCGATCAGCTTCTTGTACTCGTTGCTCTTGAAATCCGACAGCCGCACGATCACCGGCTTGGGCCAGAACGCGGCGGCGATGGTGGCCACGCCCTCCATCAGCTTGTCGACGTAGAACGCGCGCGGCGACGCGTGGCCGCGCGCCACCGACTCGACCGCCATCTTCAGCTCGGCGTCGACGTTGGGGTAGTCGAGGATCG
>JAJVIL010000029.1 GCA_022072045.1 Burkholderiaceae bacterium
CTCGCCAGCAAGCTCGCAGCTGAGCTCGCCGCCGCGCTGACCGCCGCGTGCACGGGCATGCCGCCTGCGCAGCCGGTGGCCGGCCAGGGCTCACGCGCGGTGCGCGCGGGGCAAGGCGCGCCGGTCATCGTGCTGCAGTCGGGCCTCGGCGACGGTGCGGCGCCGTGGCGCGCGGTGTTCGAGACGCTGTCGCGCGAGCACGAAGTGATCGCGATCGAACGGCCGGGCTACGGCGGCAGCGCACCGGCGGCCGCGCCGCGCGACCCCTGCACGATCGCCGCCGAGCAGCGTGCGCTGCTGCAGCGTCTCGGGGTGCGGCCACCCTACGTGCTGGTGGGCCATTCGCTCGGCGGCCGCTACCAGTGGGTCTACGCCGCGCTGTACCCCGACGACGTGGCCGGCCTGGTGCTGGTGGAGGCCACCCACCCCGAGCATTGGCAGCGTCTGCAGCGCGACGCGCCGACGATGGCCGCCACCGTCTCGGCGTTGCGCGTGGCGTTCAGCGCGACGATGAAGCGCGAGTTCGACGATCAGGACCGCTGCCTCGCGCAACGCATCGGTCCGGCGCAGCGCGCGGCGCTCGCGCGCATCCCGGCGCGGGTGCTGGCGCGCGACAGCTATTCGTTGCCCGAGCGCGGCGCGTTCGCCGCGATGCACGCGCGCAGCCAGCACGACTGGCTGGCGCTGACCGCAGCGCGCGAGCTGCAGCGCGTGGCGGGCAGCGGCCACTATCTGCAGCGCGACCGCCCCGACGCGGTGGCCGCCGCGGTGCAGGAGTTGCTGCACGGCGGTCGTGCCGCGCCCCCTGGTGCCCGATGAACCGAGCCGGGCGCGAATGCCGTGCACTATTGCGCGCGCGACACCCAACGAAACACTGTCACCGCATCCCTGGACTATGTTGTGCGCAGCGACAACCCCAGGGAGCACGACATGACGAGCGAGCGCCGCAATTCCATGCTTCGCACCGCACTTGCCCTCGGCGCTGCGTGCGCGCTGACCGCCTGCCAGAGCATGACCGCGCGCGAGCAGGGCACCGCCACCGGTGCCGGCATCGGCGCGATCTTCGGCGCGATCATCGGCTCCAACAGCGGCAACGCCGGCAAGGGGGCGGTGATCGGCGCCGTCGGCGGCGCGGTGGCGGGCAACCTGTGGTCCAAGCACATGGAGGAGAAGCGCCAGGCGATGGAGAAGGCCACCGAAGGCACCGGCGTCGTCGTCGCGCGCACCGACGACAACCAGTTGAAGGTCAACGTGCCGAGCGACTTCTCGTTCGACGTCGGTCGCAGCGACGTCAAGTCCAACATGCGGCCGGTGCTCGACGAATTCGCCAAGGGGCTCGACCCCAACATGCAGGTGCGCATCGTCGGTCACACCGACTCCACCGGCAGCGACGCCATCAACAATCCGCTGTCGGTGCGGCGCGCCGAGTCGGTGCGCGATTACATGGCCACCAAGGGCGTCACCGGCGGCCGCGTGATGACCGAAGGCCAGGGTTCGCGCTCGCCGGTGGCGAGCAACGAGACCGTCGCCGGCCGCGCGCAGAACCGGCGCGTCGAGATCTTCCTGCGCGAGCCGGCCAAGCACGGCGGCTCGTGAGGACGGCGCGGCAGGCCGACAGGCCCAGGCCGCGCCCTTGGTCAGCCGGTGGCGGGCTGCGCGGCCATGCCCTAGACGAACCGGAACGCCACGCTGCCCAGCGGCCCGTAGTCGGCGTGCAGCGTGTCGCCGCGCGCGGCGAACACCGGCCGCGTGAACGAGCCGGCGAGCACGATCTGCCCCGGCTCGAGCGACTCGCCGTACGGTGCGATCTTGTTGGCCAGCCAGGCGATGCCGTTGGCCGGATGGTTGAGCACCCCCGCAGCCAGGCCCGTCTCCTCGACGACGCCGTTCTTGTGCAGCAGCGCGCCGACCCAGCGCAGGTCGATGTCGTGCGGCCGCACCGGACGGCCGCCGGTGACGATGCCGGCGTTGGCGGCGAAGTCGGAGATGGTGTCGAACACCTTGCGCATCTGCTTGGTCTCGCGGTCGAGCTGCTCGATGCGCGCGTCGATGATCTCGATCGCCGGCGTCACCACCTCGGTGGCGGCGAGCACGTCGAACAGCGTGACGCCGGGCCCTTTCAGCGGCTTGCCGAGCACGAACGCCAGTTCGACCTCGATGCGCGGTGCGATGAAGCGATCGATCGCGATCTCGCCGCCGGCGGCGAACACCATGTCGCTCATCAGCGGAGCGAAGTCGGGCTCGTCGATCTGGCTGGCCTGCTGCATCGCGCGCGAGGTGAGGCCGATCTTGCGGCCGACGATTGCGTGGCCGTCAGCCTGCTCGAGCCCGACCCACGCGCGCTGGATCGCGTAGCCGTCGTCGATCGTCATCGACGGGTGCTGCTTCGAGAAGTGGCGCAGTTGCGTGCGCGACTTGCGCGCGTCGTAGAGCTGCCGGGCCAGCGTGGCGATGGTGCGGTCGTCGAGGTTCGTGGTCATTTGGTATTGGTATTGAACAACGCGTGCAGGTTGCCGAACTTGCCGTCGAACGCCTCCTGGCCCTCGTCGACCTGGAGCGTCAGGCCCACGGGCCGGCGCGCCAGCAACGGTGCCAAGTGCTCGCGCGCCACCGCGACCAGCGCCTCGCCGGCGCGCTGCTTCACGGCGTCGCTGCGGCCACGCCCCATGCGCAGGTTGAAGTAGGCGAACGCGCAATCGCCGCCCTTGCCTTGCGCGCGCGCGGCGGCACCGCCGTCGGCCACCGCGAAGTGCGCGGCCGGGTAGGCCAGCACGCGCGTGCCGGCGACCGGGAACACCGCTTTGCCGGCTTCGTCGCGCTGCGCGATCATGGTGTCGGCGAGCTTGCGGCACAGCGCACTGAAGTCGACCTCGCGATCGAGCTGCGGGGTGTAGAGGATCACGAGGTGCGGCATGGCGTCGCCGGCGAGCGGCTGCTGTGGCGAAGGCCGCCATTGTTCCACCACCGCGGCGCGCGCGCGGCCGGCGCAAGGTTTCTTCACCACGCAATCACGAGCGACGCGGGGCCATGCCATGATGGCGGGCGCACCTCGCGACCCTTGCCGATGCCACCGCTGCCCACCGGCGCCACCGCCGCCACCATCGCCCCCGCAAACGCCGGCTTCGCCGTCGAGCCCCGCCCGGCGGCGATGCGCGTGCTCAGCGCCGTCAGCGCGTCGCACCTGATCAACGACATGATGCAGTCGCTGATCCTGGCGATCTACCCGATCCTGCAGGGCCGCTTCAGCCTGAGCTTCGCGCAGATCGGCGTGATCACGCTGACCTACCAGCTCACCGCGTCGCTGTTCCAGCCGGTGGTGGGCACCTTCACCGACCGCAAGCCGCGCCCCTTCCTGCTGCCGCTGGGCATGACTTCGACGCTGTGCGGCCTGCTGCTGCTGGCGGTGGCGCCGAGCTACGTGGCGGTGCTGCTGGCGGCGGCGCTGGTGGGGCTGGGTTCGGCGGTGTTCCACCCCGAATCGTCTCGGGTCGCGCGCCTGGCCTCGGGCGGCCGGCACGGCCTGGCGCAATCGATCTTTCAGGTCGGCGGCAACACCGGCAGCGCGATCGGCCCGCTGCTGGCCGCCGCGGTGATCGTGCCGTACGGCCAGCGCAGCGTCGCCTGGTTCGCCGCGCCGGCGCTGCTGGGCATCGTGCTGCTGCTGCAGGTGGGCCGCTGGCACGCACGCCAGCAGCACGGCGGCGTGCGTCGCGCCGCGGCCTCGGCGGCGGCGTCGCCTTACCCGCAGCGCGTGGTGGTGGGCGCGATCGCGGTGCTGCTGACGCTGATCTTCTCGAAGTACTTCTACGTCGCCGGCATCAGCACCTTCTACACCTTCTACCTGATCGAGAAGTTCGGCCTCTCGGTGGGCAGCGCGCAGGTGCACCTGTTCGTGTTTCTGTTCGCGTCGGCGCTCGGCACGCTGGTGGGCGGGCCGCTGGGCGATCGCATCGGCCGCAAGCCGGTGATCTGGGTGTCGATCCTCGGCGTGGCGCCGTTCGCGCTGCTGCTGCCGCATGCCAACCTGTTCTGGACCACGGTGCTGACGATCGTGATCGGCCTCGTGCTGTCGTCGGCGTTCTCGGCGATCGTGGTCTACGCGCAGGAGCTGATTCCCGGCAAGGTCGGCATGGTGTCGGGGCTGTTCTTCGGCTTCGCGTTCGGCATGGGCGGACTCGGCGCGGCAGTGCTCGGCGTGCTGGCCGACCGCACCAGCATCGATTTCGTCTACCACACCATCGCCTGGCTGCCGCTGCTCGGTGTGGTGGCGGCGCTGCTGCCGCGCACGGCAATGCCGGTGCGCTGATCGGCGGCTCATCGTGCGCGCTTCGCCGGCGCCTCGATGGCGGCGCGATCCATGGCCGGCGCGCGCGCAGCCGCGCGACCGCAAACCCGGCGCGATCGCGACTACTGTCGCGTCAGCTTCACCTGGTAGCCGTTGACCAGGACGCCCTCCAGGTTCTTGTCGTCGACGCGCTTGAGCGGGACCCGGAAATCAGGACAGCCGGTCATCACCTTGGAGCGCATCACACGGAACACGAGCTCCTCGGGGGTCGCGGTTTGCACCACGATCGGCGCATCACGGCCGGCGCATATGTCTTGGCTGTTGCGAGCCACCGTGTGCCAGGTACCGCCGCTGTCCTTCACCTCGACGGTGCCAGCGATATCGGCCACCTTGGGTGTCTGCAACAGCAGCTTCCAGGTGCCGTTGTGCGGGTTGGCGCCCTGGGCCCATGCGACGGCGCTGTACGCGCCGAGTGCGACGACAACCCCCAGCATCGACGAAACCGCGAATCTGCTCATCAACCCCCTCCATGGCGCCCCGGCGCCTTGACGGGATCTTATCCTGCCCGCGCGGCCACGCCGGCGGCGCTCGCCGCCGTCAGAGGCGGGCGAACTCCCGGTACCCCTTGGCCGCCGACGCCTGCGCCACAGGCACCGCGGCGCCGCTCGTCGGCGTGACCGGAAGCACCGCGTTCAACTGGCCGGTACCGGAGGAGCCGAAGTACGGCGTGATGATCTCGGCCTTGCCTTCGTACTCCGACCAGCCGAGCGCGCCGAGCAGCATGGCGGTGTCGTGCATGAAGCCTTCGCCGTGCCCCTTGACGGCGTACTCGGGCAGCATCTCGCAGAACTCGGCCCACTGGCCCTGCTGCCACATCTCGATCACGCGGTGATCGAAGGCTTCGAGGTACGGGCTCCAGATCTTGTACGCGTATTCGGGTGCCAGCCCGTTCTGCGCGAAGCGATGGCTCAAGGAACCGCTGGCGAAGAATGCGACCGTGCCGTCGTAGTGGTCCTCGATGGCCTTGCGCATCGCCCAGCCCAGGCGCGCGCTGTCGTTGAGGTAGTGCACCGTGCACAGCGCCGACACCGACACCACCTTGAAGTGCTGGTCGGTGTTCATGTAGCGCATCGGCACCAGCGTGCCGTATTCGGGCGCCAGCGAGGTGGCGTCGTGCGCCAGCGTCTCGACGCGGTGCTCGTTGCACACGCGGGCCAGCAGCTTGCCCAGCGCCGGGTTGCCGGGGAACTCGTAGCCCATGTTGGTGATGAAGTGCGGCAGCTCGTTGCTGGTGTAGATGCCCTTGAAGTGCGGCGCGCAGTTGATGTGGTAGTTGGCGTTGACCAGCCAGTGGGTGTCGAACACGACGATGGTGTCGACGCCGAGCGCACGGCAGCGGCGGCCGATCTCGATGTGGCCGTCGATGGCGCCCTGCCGGCTGCCCTTGCGCTCGCCGGGCATCTCGCTCAGGTACAGCGAAGGCACGTGGGTGATCTTGGCGGTGAGTGCGAGTGTGCCCATGGCTGGCTCCTGATCTTCTAGTGCGGGTGTGATCAATCCAAGATGATGCGCGCGGCGCGGCGAAGCACGCTCAAGCGCCCCAACGAGGAATAGGGTGCGAGCCGAGCGAGACGGCCACGTTTTTCGGCTCGAGGAACACCTCGTAGCTCCAGGTGCCGCCTTCGCGGCCGGTGCCGCTGGCCTTGGTGCCGCCGAACGGCTGGCGCAGGTCGCGCACGTTCTGGCTGTTGACGAAGCACATGCCGGCCTCGATCGCCGCAGCCACGCGGTGCGCGCGGCCGAGATTCTCGCTCCACACATAGCTCGACAGACCATAGGCGATGTCGTTGGCGATGCGGATCGCATCGGCCTCGTCGGCGAACGGGATCAGGCACGCCACCGGGCCGAAGATCTCGTCCTGCGCGATTCGCATGCGGTTGTCGACGTCGGCGAACACGGTGGGCATCACGTAGTTGCCCTTGCGCAGGTGCGCGGGCAGCGCGGGCGCATCGAGCCCGCCGGTGAGCAGCGTGGCGCCTTCGCTCGGGCCCAGTTCGATGTAGCGCCGCACCTTGGCCAGGTGCTGCGGGCTCACCATCGGGCCAATGATGGTCTTGTCGTCGAGCGGGTCGCCGACCGTGATGCGCTTGGCGCGCTCGGCGAACCTGGCCGCGAAGTCGGCGTAGATCGATTTCTGCACCAGGATGCGGCTGCCGGCGGTGCAGCGCTCGCCGTTGTTGGAGAAGATCATGAACACCGCGGCGTCGAGCGCACGGCTCAGGTCGGCATCGTCGAACACGACGAACGGGCTCTTGCCGCCCAGCTCCATGCTGAACTTCTTCAGCCCCGCGGTCTGCACGATGCGGTTGCCGGTGACGGTGGAGCCGGTGAACGAGATCGCGCGCACGTCGGGGTGCGCGCACAGCGGCTCGCCGGCGCCCTTGCCCATGCCGTGCACGACGTTGAACACGCCTTTGGGCACACCGGCTTCGAGGATCAGCTCGCCCAGACGCGCCGCGGTCAGCGGCGACAGCTCGCTCATCTTCAGCACCGCGGTGTTGCCGAAGGCCAGGCACGGCGCGGTCTTCCAGGTGGCCGTCATGAACGGCACGTTCCACGGGCTGATCAGCGCGCACACGCCCACCGGGTGGTACAGCGTGTAGTTCAGGTGCGTCGGCGTCGGGTAGGTGTGGCCGTCGACGCGCGTGCACATCTCGGCGAAGTAGTAGAAGTTGTCGGCCGCGCGCGGCACGAGCTGCTTGCCGGTCTGCGCGATCGGCTGGCCGGTGTCCTGCGTCTCGGTGCGCGCAAGCTCCGGCACGTGCCTGGCGATCAGGTCGCCGACCTTGCGCATCAGCGCGGCGCGCTCGGTGGCCGGGCGCGCGGCCCACGCGGGAAACGCGGCCTTGGCGGCGGCGACCGCGGCGTTGACTTCTTCGGCACTGCCATCGGCCACCTCGGCCAGCACCTCCTGCGTCGCCGGGTTGATGGTCTGGAAAGTGGCCTTGCTGTCGACCGCGCGGCCGTCGATCAGGTGTTGCACTCGCATGGATGCCTCGATTCGGTTCAGCGACCGAAGGCGGCGTCGTCGACGATGGTGTTCACCAGCGCGCCGATGCCTTCGATCTCGGTGACGACCTCGTCGCCGACGTCGACGTTCACCACGCCTTCGGGCGTGCCGGTGAGGATCACGTCGCCGGGGTTCAGCGTCATGAAGCCGCTCAGGTACTCGATCAGTGTGGGGATGTCGTGCACCAGGTCGCGCGTGTTGCCGCTTTGCGTCTGCTTGCCGTTGACCAGCGTGCGCAGGTTCAGGTGCACCGGCGCGGGCAGGTCGGCGGCATCGACGAACCAGGGGCCGAGCACGGTGCCGCCGTCGCGGTTCTTGACGCGCGCGTTCGGGCGGTACCAGTTCTCGAGGTAGTCACGGATCGCGTAGTCGTTGGCCACCGTGTAGCCGGCGACGTGCGCAAACGCATCGGCCTTGCGGATGTGCTTGCCCGGCGCGCCGATCACCACCGCCAGTTCGCACTCGTAGTGCATGAAGGTCACGCCGTTCGGGCGACGCGTCTGGCCGCGGTGGCCGATGACGCCGCCCGGGGTCTTGAGGAACACCAGCGGCTCCTCCTGCTTGCCGAACGACAGCTCCTTGGCGTGGTCGGCGTAGTTCAGCCCGAGCGCGATGATCGTGCCGACCTCGAACGGCGGCAGCCACACCACGGCGTCTTCGGCGACGACGCGGCCGTCGGCGAGCTGCACGCCATGCGCGTGCGGCACGGCGTCGTGCACTGCGCCGCGGTAGGCCACGCGGGCGCGCTTCATGCGTGCGGCTCCGCCGGCCGCTGCGCCGCGCCGGCGAGCGTGTGCTCGAGCCGGCCGAGGCCGTCGATCTCGATCGCGATGCGTTGCCCGGCGCGCGCGCTGGGCGCGCCGTGCGCGGTGCCCAGCAGCACGATGTCGCCCGCGGCCAGGGTCATGAAGTCGGTGATATCGGCCAGCAGCCGCGCCAGCGTCCGCACGCGCGAGCCGGTGTCGGCGCTTTGAACCAGCTCGCCGTCGACGAACACGCGCACGCCGAGCGCTCCCGCATCTCGCACCCGTGCGCGCGGCACGACCGGCCCGACGACGCAGCTGCCGTCGAGCGCCTTGAAGCGCACCGATGGCCGGTAGAAGCTGTCGTGCGGCACGCTCAGGTCGTCGACGATCACGTAGCCGGCGACGAACGACTCGGCATCGGCTGCCGGCACGCGGCACGCAGCACGGCCGATCACGATGCCGAGGTTGGCGCCGACCTGCAGCGCCTCGACGCCGGCCGGCACTTGGCACGCCGAGCCCGCGCCGGCGAGCGTGTTGCGCGGCTTGACGTACAGCACCGGCGCCTTCGGCGGCGCCTTGTACGGCGCCGCGTTCACCGCGTCGCCGAGCGCGGCCAGCGCCGGCGCGTGGTTGAGCAGCACGCCGACCACTGTGCCGCTGAGCGCGAACGGCGCGAAGTCGAAGGCGGAGATGCCGGGGCGGGCGGCGGACACGGCGCGGCGGCAGGGTTGATTCACTAAGATGTTAGCAATATAGTCAGCCTCCGATGACGCGTCAAGCCGCCGCCCACGCAGCCACGACCGCAGCGGGGTCCGCCCCCCGCGCCGCCGACGCGCGCTTCGCCCACCGCAACCTGCCGATGCTGCTGCTGCGCGCTCGCGAAGGCGTGTTGGCGCACTTCCGACCGCTGCTCAAGGCGCACGGCGTCACCGAGCAGCAGTGGCGCATCGTTCGCGTGCTGGTCGAGCGCGGGCCGCTCGAGCCGCGCCAGCTGGTCGGGCTGTGCTGCATTTCGAGCCCGAGCCTGGCGGGCATGCTGGCGCGAATGGACGACCTCGGGCTGGTCGCGCGCGAGCGCGTGGGCCACGACCAGCGCCGCGTGCGCGTGTCGCTCACGGCGGCCGGCCGGCGCCTCGCGGCGCGCATGGCGCCACGCATCGAGGCCGTCTATCGCGACATCGAAGCGCACATCGGCGCGGACTTCACCGCGCGCTTCTACCGCACGCTCGACGAGCTGATCATGATGATGGACGAACCGGCGCTGGCAGGAGCCTCGGGGCTGCGCGCGGTGCGCGCGCGTGGAGCCAATGGCGCCCACGCGCCGGCAGGCACGGCCCCCCGGATCGCCTGAGATCGGGCGCGCTGCGCTACGACGGCAGGAAGTCGACCGGCCAGGACACGACCATCACGTCGACGTCCTTGTTGCCGAAGTCGAAGCCTTTGATCCGTGCCAGCAGCTTGCGCTCGAGCTCCGAGGCCTTCAGCTCGCTGGACAGCACGCGAACGTCGACCACCTCGCCCGACGGCGCGGTCTTCAGCTCGACCACCACCTTGCCCTGCAGCGACGGGTCGTCGCGCAGCGCGCGGTTGTAG
>JAJVIL010000107.1 GCA_022072045.1 Burkholderiaceae bacterium
GCCAGATCAGGCCCATGCGCTCGGCGTCTTCGGCGGCGAGCTTGTCGCCCGTCATCGCCAGGCCGATCGCCTTGGCGCGGCCCACCAGCCGCGGCAGCAGCCAGGTGCCGCCGCAGTCGGGAACGAGGCCGATCTTCGAGAACGCCTGGATGAAGACCGCCGACCGGGCGGCGACCACCAGGTCGCAGCCGAGCGCGAAATTCGCGCCGGCGCCGGCGGCCACGCCGTTGACCATCGCGATCACCGGCACCGGCATCGAGGCGATGCGCAGCGCCAGCGGCTTGTAGATGCGCTCGACGACGTCGCCGGTGTTGGTGTTGACCTCGCGGTCGTTGAGGTCCTGCCCCGCACAGAAGCCGCGGCCGGCGCCGGTGATCACCAGGCAGCGCACGCTCGCGTCGTCGGCCGCGGCGTCGAGCGCCGCGCGCAGCTCGCGATGCATCGCCGCGGTGAAGCTGTTGAGCGCCGCCGGGCGGTTGAGCGTCAGCTTGCGCACCGCGCCGGTGGTTTCGATCAGGACGAGCGGTTCAGCCATGGTGACCTCGTCGAAGAAGAGCGTTCAGTTCCACACTTCGCGCGCGGTCTGCACCACCAGCTCGAGCTTGCGCCGCTGGTCTTCGACCGCGATGTTGTTGCCGTGCACCGTGCTCGAGAAGCCGCACTGCGGCGACAGGCACAACTGCTCGAGCGGCGCGTACTTCGCCGCCTCGTCGATGCGGCGCTTGAGGTCGTCCTTCTTCTCGAGCTGGCCGAACTTGGTGGTGACCAGCCCGAGCACGACGATCTTGCCCTTCTTCAAGTAGCGCAGCGGGCGGAAGTCGCCCGAGCGGTCGTCGTCGTACTCCATGAAGTAGGCGTCGAGGTTCATCTCGGAGAGCAGCGCCTCGGCCACCGGCTCGTAGTTACCCTGCGCGGCGAACGTGCTCTTGAAGTTGCCGCGGCACAGGTGCATCGCCAGCGTCATGCCTTTGGGCTTGAGCGCGACCACCTTGTTGATGAACCAGGCGTAGCGGTGCGGCAGCTCGTTGGGGTCGTCGCCGCGCGCGCGCGCCGCGGCGCGCATCTTTTCGTCGCACAGGTACGCCATGTTGGTGTCGTCCATCTGCACGTAAGTGCAGCCGGCGTCGGCCAGCGATCGCAGCTCGTCGCCGTAGGCGCGCGCGACGTCGTCGTAGAAGACGGGGTCCAGCTCGGGGTACGCGTCCTTGCTGATGCCCGCCCGGCCGCCGCGGAAGTGCAGCATCGTCGGCGACGGGATCGTCACCTTCGGCGTCAGGCCGGCGCGGCCGAGCCGGGCGACCTCGCCCTTCAGGTACCGGAAATCGGCGAGCTGGATGTTCTTGGCATGGCGCACCTTGTCGGTGACGCGGATCGCCGGCGGCGCCAGCTCCTCGGTGCCGTCGGGCTTCTTGATCGTGACCGGGATGTCGGTCTTCACGCCGCCCAACTGCTCGAGGAAGTCGAGGTGGAAGTAGGTGCGGCGGAACTCGCCGTCGGTGATCGATTGCAGCCCGACATCGGCCTGGAACGCGACGATCTCGGAGATCGCCCGGTCTTCCACCGCGCGCAGCTCGTCGGCACCGATCTCGCCCTTGGCCTTGCGCTCGCGCGCCTGCAGCAGGTAGGTCGGGCGCAGGAAGCTGCCGACGTGGTCGGCGCGAAACGGCGGGGTCGTGCGGGCGGTCATGCTGGTTCTCCTGCGTCGGAAAAGATCGCCCCGATCATAGGCTTCAGCCGCGCGCGGCGACGCCGAGCCACTGATCGAGCGGGGTCGGGTCGGCCAGCAACGACGCACTGCTGGCGCGCAGCGCGATGCCGCCGCGGTCGAGCACGATCGCCTCGTCGGTCACCTGCAGCACCATCTGCGGATGCTGTTCGACGACGATCGACGACAGCCCCTGCTCGCGCGCCACGCGGCCGATCGCCGCCAGCAGCTCGGCCACGATCAGCGGCGCCAGCCCCTCGAGCGGCTCGTCGAGCAGCAGCAGCCGCGGGTTGAGCACCAGCGCGCGGCCGAACGCGAGCATCTGCTGCTCGCCGCCCGAGAGCTGCGTGCCGAGGTTGCCTCTGCGCTCGGCCAGCCGCGGGAACAGCTCGAACACGCGCTGCGCCGACCACGGCCCGGGGCGCGCCACCGCGCTGAGGTTCTCCTCGACGGTGAGCGACTTGAAGATGTTGCGCTCCTGCGGCACCCAGCCGACCCCGGCGCCCGCGCGCTCGTGCGACGGCAGCGCGTGGATCTCGCGACCTGCGAGCACGATGCGCCCGGCGTGGCGCCGCGCCGCGCCCACCAGCGTGTCGATCAGCGTGGTCTTGCCGGTGCCGTTGCGCCCGAGCAGCGCCAGCGAGCGGCCCGCATCGAGCGCGAAACTCACGTCGCTCAGCACCACGGCCTCGCCGTGGCCGCAGGTGAGGCGCTCGACCTCGAGCAGGCGCTCAGCCATGCGCCGCCCCAGCCGCCTCGCCGAGATACACCGCGCGCACCCGCGGGTCGGCCGCGATCGCCTCGGGCGTGCCTTCGGTCAGCACCGCGCCGTTGACCAGCACCGTGATGCGGCGCGCGAAGCTGAACACCAGATCCATGTCGTGCTCGATCAGCAGCACCGACACGTCGGCCGGCAGCGCCGCGACGGTGTCGAGAATGTCCTGGCGCTCGGTCGCCGGCACGCCCGCTGCGGGCTCGTCGAGCAGCAGCACGCGCGGCTGCAGTGCCAGCGCGAGCCCGATCTCGAGCAGCCGCCGCTTGCCGTACGGCAACTCGCGCGTCGGCCGGTCGGCGTGCTCGGCCAGGTGCAAGCGCTCGAGCAGCCGCTGGCTCTCGGCAGCGATGGCCGCGTCGCGTCCGACCGGTTGCCACCAGCGCCACGCCGCCCCCGCGCGGCTGCCCACCGCCAGCGCCAGGCTCTGCAGCGGCGTCAACGACGCGAACAACTGGTTGATCTGGAACGTGCGCACCAGCCCGAGCGCGACGCGCACATGCGGCGCCAGCACCGTGATGTCGCGCCCGGCGAGCAGCACCCGCCCCGAGGTCGGCGCGGCGACCCCGGTGAGCAGGTTGATCAGCGTGGTCTTACCCGCGCCGTTGGGCCCGATCAACGCATGCCGCGCGCCGCGCTCGACCGCGAGCGACACATCCTCGGTGGCCGTGATGCCCCCGAACCGCTTGACCAGCGAATGGGTCTGGAGGACGACTTCTGTCATCTGCAGGGCCACCGATCCGCCGATGCAATCCTCGCTTGCAACCAATGCCGCACGCAAAGCCGTGGGCGGGTGTGCGGCGTCGCTCCTGATGCAGCGCCCTTCGCTTCGCTCAGGGTCCCCTCCGGTGCTCGGGCGTCGAGGGCGGCCACACAAACTCGCCCTCGCGCGGGCGCGACGCTGCTGGCGCAGCGCCGCTGCGCTCGGAGCTCAAACAGTGTGTGGCCGACGCGTCGCCTTGCGGCGACGCGCAACCCTCGCCACCCTGCGCTCCTCGGCGCCGCATAAGTCGCGCCACCGCGCACCCACCCGCGGCTTTGCCGGCACCACCGATGCATGCCGACGGCATGCCATGGTCGTGCCCGCAAGGCTGCGGGTGGGCGGGCCCGGGCGCGCTTGGTCGGCGCCGAGCAGCGCAGCGCGCTGAGGGGCATCGCGCCGCGCCCGAGCGCGGCGCGACGGCGAGCATGTCGAGCTCCGAGCATAGGCGCGACGCGCGAGCGTCGTGCCGGCCATGCGAGGGCGAGGGGCGGAGCCGCCCTCAGCGCGCGAGCAGCGCAGGGAACCTCGGCCCGCAGGGCCGAGGCGCCGGCGGTAGCGCGCACGGGCCTGCCCATCCGCAGCCTTGCTCGCTCGGTACCCCGCAAGAAATGACGACTCGCAAAGCTCATCTTCCAAACCACCGCCATGGCTTGAACAACCGCTCTCGCCCGACCAGCATCAGCACCACGAGGAACAAGCCGATCCAGAACGTCCAGTACTGCGCCGTGAAGCCCGACAAGATGTCGTGCAGCACGCGATAGCCGATGGCGCCGAGCAGCGCGCCCCACAGCCAGCCCGCGCCGCCGATCACCACCGCCAGCATCACGTCGGCGCTGCGGTGGAACTCGAGCACGTCGAGCGAGACGAAGCCGATCGTCTGCGTCAGCAGTGCGCCCGCGGCGCCGGCGAGCGCCGCCCCCACCGTGTAGACCACCTCCAGCCGCGCCGGCACCGCCAGCCCGATCGCGCTCGCGCGCAGGCGGTTGTCGCGCAGCGCCTGCAGCGACATGCCGAGCGGCGAGTGCACGAGGCGGCGCGCCAGCAGGAAGGCGGCGAACAGCACCGCCAGCGAATAGACCGCGGCCACCTGGCCGGTGAGGTCGAACTCGAAGCGGCCGAGCAGCGGGCCGATCACCAGGCCCTGCATGCCGTCGACGCCGCCGGTGATGTGCTCGAACTTGTTGGCCAGTTCGAGCAGCACCAGCGCGATGCCCATCGTCACCATCAGCCGCGTGAGATCGGTACCGCGAACGATCAGCGGGCTGGTCAGCGCGCCCAGCAGCGTGCCCGCGGCGATGCCCACCGCCAGCCCGACCAGCGGATCGGGCATCACGTGCTTGGCGAACAGCGCCGCGCCGTAGGCGCCGGCGCCGAAATACGCCGCATGGCCGAGCGAGACGATGCCGGCGTAGCCGAGAATGAGGTCGAGCGACAGCGCGAACAGCGCGAAGATCGCCACCTCGTTGATCAGCGCCGCGTGCTGCCGCACCACGAACGGCGACGCCGCGAGCGCCAGCCACGCGACGACCTCCCACGCGCGCCAGCGCGCGGGCGCCAGCAGGCGCGCGACCACCGTCGCACCGGGCGTCGTCATCGCCCGCCCTGCCGCGACAACAGGCCGTACGGGCGCCACAGCAGGAACGCGATCATCAGCACGTAGACGATGAACCCGCCGAGCTTGGGCACGTAGTACTTGCCCATCACGTCGGCGATGCCCAGCAGCAGCGCCGCCAGCAGCGGGCCGGTGATCGAGCTGGTGCCGCCGACCGCGCAGACGATCAGGAAGTACACCATGAACTTCAGCGGGAACGTCGGGTCGAGGCCGAGGATGTCGGCGCCCAGCGCCCCACCGAGCCCCGCGAGGCCCGAGCCGAGAGCGAAGGTGACCAGGAACACGCGGTTCACCGGGATGCCGAGGCCGGCGGCGACGCGCGGGTCGTCGACCGCGGCGCGCAGGCGGCTGCCGAAGCGCGTGCGGTTCAGGATGGCCTGCAGACCGAGCGCCAGCGCGACGCAGACGGCGATGATGAACAAGCGGTACGCGCCCATGCCGAGCCGCCAGGGGCCGCTGCCGAACTCGAAGCGCCCGCGCAGCCACTGCGGCAACTGCACCGTCTGCGGCGACGGGCCAACCAGGAAATCGACGCTCGCCACCGCCATGAACGCCAGGCCGATCGAGAACAGCACCTGATCGAGGTGCGGCTTGCCGTACATCGGCCGGTACAGCGTGCGCTCGGCCAGCGCGCCGGCGGCCGCGGTGAGCACGAAGGCCACCGGCAGGCACGCCAGGAACGGCCAGCCCGCGCGCTGCATCAGCACGATCAGGATGTAGCCGCCGGCCATCGCGAACGCACCGTGCGCGAGGTTGATGAAGTTCATCAACCCCATCGTCACCGCCAGCCCCAGCGCCAGCACGAACAGCAGCATGCCGTAGGCGACGCCGTCGAACAGCAGGGTCAGCATGGGACCGAAGCGCTCTCGATGGTGAAAGTTCAAACGAAGAGCCGGCTGCAGCAGCCGGCTCCGGTCGCGGGCGACGCGCTACTTGAGCTTTCCGGGGTCCTTGACCGCCTTCAGCGTGTCGAACTCGACGTTCCACAGCTGCCCGTTGACGCGCTCGACCTTGCGGATGTAGATGTCCTGCACGATGTCGCGCGTCTGCGCGTCGATCAGCACCGGCCCGCGCGGGCTCTCGAACACCTGGCCCTTCATCGCGTCGAGCAGCGCCTGGCCGCCCTTGCCCTTGGTGGCATTGAGTGCGTTGTAGATCACGCGCATGCCGTCGTAGCCGCCCACCGCCATGAAGTTGGGGCGAAACTTGTCGGCCTTCTCGAACGCCTGCACGAACTGCTTGTTGGCCGCGCTCGGATGCGCCGCCGAATAGTGGTGCGAGGTGATGACGCCCAGCGCCACGTCGCCCATGTCGTTGAGCTGGTCGTCGTCGGTGACGTCGCCGGTGGCGATCAGGCGGATGCCGGCCTTGTCGAGCCCGCGCTCGCCGAACTGCTTCATGAACTGCGCGCCCTGCCCCGACGGCAGGAACACGAACAGCGCGTCGGGGTGCAGATCGCGCACCTTCTGCAGCACCGGCGCGAAGTCGGGGCTGCGCAGCGGCGTGCGCAGCTTGTCGAGCATCTGGCCGCCGTCGAGGCGGAACTGGCTGTCGAAGAACTTCTCGGCGTCGAATCCGGGGCCGTAGTCGGCCACCAGCGACACCGCCTTCTTGATGCCGTTGTGCGCCGCCCAGTCGGCGATGCCCACCGTCGCCTGCGGCAGCGTGAAGCTGGTGCGCACGATGAAAGGCGACGCTTCGGTGATCGCCGAGGTGGCCGCGGCCATCACGACCATCGGCGTCTTGCTCTGGGTGGCGATCGACGCGGTGGCCATCGCGCAGGGCGTGATGCCGAAGCCGGCCAGCACCGCGACCTTGTCGTTGACCACCAGCTCCTGCGCCAGGCGGCGCGTGGTGTCGGGCACCGCGGCGTCGTCCTTCAGGATCACCTCGACCGTCTTGCCGCCGGCCTTGGTGCCGTGCTGCGCCTGCCACAGCTTGACGGCCGCCTCGATCTGGCGGCCGGTCGAGGCCTGCTGCCCGGTCATCGGCAGGATGAGGCCGATCTTCACGGTGTCGCTCTGCGCGCGCGCCAACGGCATCGCCGCCAGCGCCGCGCCCCACGTCAAGAGTTGGCGTCGATGCAGATGGATCATGGTTTCAGTCTCCGTTCAGTCGAGGTCCTGCGCCGATTGTGAGCGCACCGTCACCGTATCAGGCGGCGGCCACGCTAGCAGATAACCCGGCGCGGCACGCGGGTGGTCACCCCGAGGCCGCGGCGCTGCACGGCCGCAAGGGCTTAGACTCGCGGCGCCGGTGCCGCTGGTGCCGGTGCGTTCTCAGGGCGGGGTGGAACTCCCCACCGGCGGTGATGCGCCAGCGGTTTCGGCGTCAGCCCGCGAGCGCCTGCGTTCGAACGAGCGCAGGGTCAGCAGATCTGGTGCGAATCCAGGGCCGACGGTCACAGTCCGGATGAAAGAGAGCGCGACTGCGTCGGCCGCGCGCGGGCCATCCGCGCGCGCCGTTGTGGTTCGTGCGCCCTGATTCAGGTAGCCAATGTTGGAGTCACCATGAATCAGTATCCCAAGTTCTTTCCGATCGCCGGCCTCAGGCCGCAACGGCTCGCGGTGGTGTGCGCGCAATGGCACGCCGAGCTGGTCGGGCAGGCGCGAGACGCCCTGCTCGACGAGCTGGAATCGATGGGCGTCGCCGCCGGCACCGTCGACACCTTCGACGTGCCGGGCGCCTTCGAGATCCCGCTGCTCGCCCAGGCGCTCGCGCGTTCGGGCCGCTACGCGGCGATCGTCGCCTGCGCGCTGGTGGTCGACGGCGGCATCTACCGCCACGAGTTCGTCGCCCACGCGGTGATCGACGGCCTGATGCGCGCGCAGCTCGACAGCGGCGTGCCGGTGCTGTCGGCGGTGCTGACGCCGCAGGCCTTCCACGAGCACGAGACGCACGCGCGCTTCTTCGCCGAGCACCTCGTGCTCAAGGGGCGCGAAGCGGCGCGCGCCTGCGTGGCCACGCTGCGCGTGCACGGCGCGCTGCACGAGGCGCTGGCGGCCTGATTCGCCGCGCGTGGTCAGGCGGCGGCGTCTGCCGCGTTGCCTTCGGGCGCGCGGCTGACGAGCACCTTGTCGACGCGCTTGCCGTCGAGGTCGACCACCTCGAAGCGCCAGCCTTCCCACTCGACGTGGTCGGTGACGTCGGGCAGCCGCCCGAGCAGCAGCATGATCATGCCGGCCAGCGTGTTGTAGCGGCCGCGGTCCTCCTCGGGCAGATCGCGCAGCGCGAGGCGATCTTTCAGCTCGGGCACGGGGATCAGGCCGTCCATCAGCCAGCTCCCGTCGTCGCGCTGCACCGCCCACGCGTTGTCGGCGCTCGGCGGCGCGAACTCGCCGGTGATCGCCTCGAGCACGTCGCGCACGGTGATCACGCCCTGCACCGCGCCGTACTCGTCGACCACGAAGACCAGTTGCGCCTCGCTGACGCGAAAGTGCTCGAGCAGCTCCATGCCCGACAGCGTCTCGGGAACGAACACCGCGGGCTCGACCAGCTCGGCCAATGCCGGCGTCTTGCCGGCAGCCAGCGGCGCGATCAGGCGCTGCGTCGGCAGCACGCCGATCACCTCGTCGAGACCGCCGCGGCACACCGGCAGGCGCGAGTGCGGCTGCGCCGAGATGACCGCCAGCACGTCGGCCAGCGGCGCGTCGACGTCGACCCACGCGATCTCGGTGCGCGGGATCATCATCGAGCCGATCTGCCGCTCGTCGAGCCGGAACACGTTGCGCACCATCTGGTGCTCCTGCGCCTCGATCACGCCGGCGTCGACACCCTCCTCCAGGCTGGCGGCGATCTCCTCCTCGGTCACCGGCCGCGCCGGCTGGTCGCCGATGCCCAGCAGCTTCAGGATGCCTTCGGTGCACAACGTCAGCAGCCAGACGAACGGGCGCGCTGCTTTGGAAAGCCACTGCATCGGCACCGCCACGCGGCGCGCCACCGCCTCGGGAAACATCTGCCCCAGGCGCTTGGGCACCAGTTCGCCGAAGATGATGGTCAGGAAGGTGATCGCCAGCACCACCAGCGCGGTGGCGCTGATCCCGGCGGCGCGCGGCGGCACGCCGAACTGCAGGTGCAACCATGCCGACAGCGACTCGGAGAACACCGCCTCGCCGACGATGCCGTTGAGGATGCCGATCGACGTGATGCCCACCTGCACCGTCGACAACCACCGCGTCGGCTGTTCGTTCAGGTCGATCGCGGCCTGCGCCCCCGACTCGCCGGCCTCGACCATCACCGCCAGGCGCGCCCTGCGCGCGGCGGTGAGCGCCATCTCCGACATCGCGAACAGCGCGTTCAGCAGGATCAGGAAGACGAGGAGCGCAACGTCCATCGATCGGCGCGCCGGCTCGAGGCGGCGTACCAGGGTCGCAGTGAGGGGCATTCAGCGTAGCAGAATCGACACCTTGGACCCGCACGCACTGCCTCCCGGCGGCCGCATGGCGCTGACATGCACTTCCTGATCGGCGACGTACAGGGCTGTCGCGACGCGCTGGACCGTCTGCTCGCCGAAATCGGCTTCTCGCCGTCGCGCGACCACGTGCACGCGCTGGGCGACCTCGTCAACCGCGGCCCCGACAGCCTCGGGGTGCTGCAGCGGTTGCGCGCACTCGACGGCTCGGCGACCCATCTGCTCGGCAACCACGACCTGCATCTGCTCGCGGTGGCCGCGGGCGTGCGGCGCGCGCACCGCGGAGACACGCTGCAGGCCGTGCTCGACAGCCCCGAGCGCGAGGCCTGGCTGCGCTGGCTGCGCCAGGGCGTGCTGGCCGACCGCGCGCACGGCTGGCTGCTGGTGCACGCGGG
>JAJVIL010000135.1 GCA_022072045.1 Burkholderiaceae bacterium
GACCCCCCCAACCGGCCGAGTCGATGAGGGTGCGCTCCAGGCCCGGCTCGACCTCGGGAGCTGGTTGTTGCTTCGTTTCGTGCCCAGCGGCGGCGGGCCGGCGCGCTGGCTGGGAATCGGGCGCCGCCGAGCCGGGCCGTCGTGGCACGCGCTGCGCGCCACCCTGTTCGCCCCGGGTGCCGCCGGCGTGCCGCCCGGCGGCGACGAAGGCGTCGGGGCATGAATCCGCACGATGCCGATCAAGCGTTGGTCGAGCGGGCGCGACGCGGCGACGTGCGCGCCTTCGAGATGCTGGTGGTCAAGTACCAGCGGCGGATCGAGCGGCTGATCGCGCGCATGGTGCGCGACTCGGATCTGGTGTACGACATCGCCCAGGAGACCTTCATCCGCGCCTACCGGGCGCTGCCGCAGTTCCGTGGCGAGAGCGCCTTTTACACCTGGCTCTACCGAATCGCCGTCAACACGGCCAAGAAGGCCCTGGTCGAGCTGAAGCGCGATCCGGTTGCCACCGAGTCCTCCCGCGCACGTGCGGGGGACGACGACGAAACTTACCGCAACGACCACGAACTAAGCGACGGCGAGACCCCCGAAGCGCTGCTGGCGAGCAAGGAGATTGCCGCCACCGTCAACGCGGCGATCGACGCCTTGTCGGAAGACCTCCGGCAGGCAATCACCTTGCGCGAGATCGAAGGGTTGAGCTATGAAGAGATCGCCGACGTGATGAACTGCCCGATCGGCACCGTGCGGTCGCGGATCTTTCGCGCCCGCGAAGCGATCGCAACGAGGCTGCGCCCGTTGCTGGGCACGCGCGAGGGGGAGCGCTGGTGAGCCCGAGTTGGCCCATTTGGAGCAAAGATGTCTGACGATTCATCGATTCCCCCGCTGCCTCCGAGCGACGAACCCTGGATGGCGCTGTCGGCGTTGGCCGACGGCGAAGCCACGGCCGAAGCCCAGGAGCGCTGTCTGTCGGTGTGGACCGAGCACGCCGCAGCGCGCGAGCGCTGGTATCAATATCAGCTCATCGGCGACGTGCTGCGCTCGCGTGAACTGGCGCGAGGTGCCGCGCACGATGCGGCGTTCCTGTCGGGGTTGCGCGCGCGACTGGCGCGCGAGCCGGTGGTGCTGCGCCCGCGCGGGCCGACGCTCTTGGAGCGCCTGCGGACGTGGTCGACGCCGATGGTGGCAACCGCCGGCGTGGCGGCGGTGGCCGCCATGGTGGTCGTGCTGCGGACGGCACCCACTTCGGGCGACATGATTCAGGTTGCGGTGCAGCCGGTGGTCGCGACGCCAGCGGGGGCGCAGATGGTGGCGGCGCCCGCTGCGGCGCTGCCGCTGCAGCAGGTGAACGGGCGCCTGCTGCGCGACGCCCGGTTGAACCGGTACTTCGCGGCCCATCGCCAGAGTGCGGTCGGGGCGTCGCTGCAAATGCCCGGTGGCGTCGTGCGCACCGTCGACACCATCGTGCTGGAGGAGCGGTGACAGGTCTGCGGCGCTCGCTCGGCTGCTGGCTGTGGGCCGTGGGCGTGCTCGTTGCGGGGCCGGCGCACGCGCAAAGCGCCGCGCCGAGCGGCGAGCGTCCCAGCGACGTGCACTCGTGGATGGTGCGCGTGCAGCGGGCCGCTGCGACGTTGAACTACCGGGGCACGCTGGTGTCCAGCGCCGCCGGGGTGGTGTCGAGTTCGCGGGTGGCGCACTACACCGAGGGCAACCAGCACTACGAGCGCATCGACGCGCTCGATGGCGAAGCGCGACTGGTGCTGCGACACAATGGCACCACGCAGACGCTGTGGCCGCGTGCGCGGCTGGCGGTGATCGAGCAACGCCTGGAGATGCCTGAGTTTCCCGGGTTGCCGCCGGGCGTTGCCGATGCTTCCTACGAACTGCGCGTGCTCGGCAACGAGCGGGTGGCTGGCTACGAGGCGCAGGTGCTGCTGTTCAAGCCGCGCGACGCGCATCGCTTCGCGCAGCGCCTGTGGGCCGAGCGTTCCAGTGGCCTGATGTTGCGCGCCGACGTGCTGGGTGCGCGCGGCGAAGTGATCGAGTCGGCGTCGTTCTCCGATCTGACGATCGGCGCCAAACCAGAGGCTGCCCGGGTGCTGCAGGCAATGCGCAAGCTCGAGGGCTTCCGCATCGTCCGCCCGGAGGCCACGCGAACCAAGCTGGAGGCCGAGGGCTGGACGATGGCTCGTCCGGTGCCCGGGTTCCAGCTCGTCGGCTGCATGCGCCGCGAGCTCGGCGCGCTCGAGGAGCCGCCCACCGCCACCGGCAGCCCGGTGCTGATGGCCGTGTTCTCCGACGGGTTGACCCACGTCTCGGTGTTCGTCGAGCCGTACGACGCGCAGCGCCACAAGCCGGTGGCCACCAGCCTGGGCGCCACGCACACGGTGATGAGCCGCTCCGGCGACTGGTGGATCACCGCGATGGGCGACGTTCCGATGGCCACCGTCGAGCTGTTCGCATCGGCGCTGGTGCGGCGCCGCTGAGACGGGCGCGCAGGCGCCAGAATCCGCTTGTTTTTCGGTAGGCTGCCCTCATACCGGCAGCCGGGATCAGTATGAGGTCTTGCATGCGTTCTCTTCCTTCGGTTCTCGAGCTGCGCCGTCGTGTGGCCACCGTCGCGCTGGCGCTGTGTCTGGGCGCCGTTGGCTGGATGGCCGCCGCGAATGCGCGTGCCCAGGGCCAGTTGCCCGACTTCACCGAACTGGCCGAGAAATGGAGCCCATCGGTCGTCAACATCCGCACCCTCGAACGAACTCGCGCGGCTCCTGGCAGCGGCGTCGACCCGAGCGTCGAGGAGTTCTTCCGCCGATTCGGCATTCCCATGCCGGGCCGCCCCGATCCGCGCCGGGGCCCGCGCGGCGACGAGCCGCAGCAACGCGGTGTCGGCTCGGGCTTCATCCTCACCGCCGACGGCTATGTGATGACCAACGCGCACGTGGTCGACGGTGCCGACGAAGTGCTGGTCACGCTCACCGACAAGCGCGAGTTCAAGGCCAAGATCATCGGCTTCGACAAGCGCACCGACGTCGCGGTGGTGAAGATCGAGGCCACTGGGCTGCCCGCGGTGCGCATCGGCGACGTCGGCAAGCTCAAGGTCGGCGAGTGGGTGATGGCGATCGGCTCGCCGTTCGGTCTCGAGAACACGGTCACCGCGGGCATCGTCAGCGCCAAGCAGCGCGACACCGGCGACTACCTGCCGTTCATCCAGACCGACGTGGCGATCAACCCCGGCAACTCCGGCGGGCCGCTGCTCAACATGCGCGGCGAGGTGATCGGCATCAACTCGCAGATCTACAGCCGCTCCGGTGGCTTCATGGGCATCTCGTTCGCGATCCCGATCGACGAGGCGATGCGCGTGGCCGATCAACTGCGCACCAGCGGGCGCGTGATCCGCGGCCGCATCGGCGTGACGATCGCGCCGGTCACCAAGGAGGTCGCCGAGGCGATCGGCCTGGGCAAACCGATGGGTGCGCTGGTGCAGGGCGTCGAATCGGGCGGCCCGGCCGACAAGGCCGGCATCGAGGCTGGCGACATCATCGTCAAGTTCGACGGCAAGGCGGTCGAGAAGTCGGTCGATCTGCCGCGCATCGTCGGCGACACCAAGCCGGGCAGCCGCTCGCCGCTGCAGGTCTTCCGGCGTGGCGCGACGCGCGAACTGCAGGTCACCGTGGGCGAGTTCGAGGCCGATCGGCCGGTGCGCAGGGCGCAGTCGGAGCCCGGTGCGAGCAGCCCGCAGAGCAAGAGCGTGCTCGGGCTGACGGTGTCGGAGCTCACCGATGCGCAGAAGCGCGACCTCAAGCTCAAAGGCGGCGTGAGGGTCGATGCCGCGGAAGGCGCTGCCGCTCGCGCGGGTCTGCAGGAAGGCGACGTGATCCTCGCCATCGACAACACCGAAGTGACCGATCTCAAGCAGTTTCTATCGATCGCCGCGCGGGTGGAGAAATCGCGCGCTGTCAGTGTGATGGTGCGGCGCGGGGAGTACGTCAACTATCTGGTGATCCGGCCTGGGCGGTAGACAGCTCACCGACGTCGTAAGCCCCTGTGTGGCAGTAGGAGATGCCGAGTGGTTCCGGGATCTGGCGGCATTCAGGGAAATCCCTGAGGCCAGCGACGGGCCAGTGACCGGCCGACGCCCACGACCGCCGTCGTTGCCAGGAGTGAGTTCTAGCTATTCGGCTCCGAGGCCCAGATTAGTTCGACGGGGCAGGAGATTCGGCCACGATCCGGCCTGGTTCGGGGTCCTCGGTGGCCGAATCGGTCAGTGAATCGACGCCGAAACGGCGCTTTGCAAGCCTGTGGATAAGATGTTGATTTGTGGGCCATGTTGGCCCCCCGCAACGAGCGGAAATCGAGCATTGGCGGGGCTTCCCGCGGAGTCCTTTTGGCTACAATGAAAGCCCAACAAGCAGTTGCCATACGTTTTGTTGGAAGGCGCGTCATCTCTTGGACGTGCCTTTTTTTTGCTTGCGGCACGGCCGTTCGGGCCTTCACATCGCTCCGCGATATGAGCCTCCACCGCAGCGGCTTCGCCGCTGTAGCCTTCGGCCGCGCGATGCCGCACTGATTGCATGGACCACATCCGAAACTTCTCGATCATCGCCCACATCGACCACGGCAAGAGCACGTTGGCCGACCGGATCATCCAGCGCTGCGGGGGGTTGAGCGATCGCGAGATGGCCGAGCAGGTGCTCGATTCGATGGAGCTGGAGCGCGAGCGCGGCATCACGATCAAGGCGCAGACGGCGGCGCTGCGATACACCGCACGCAACGGGCAGACCTACGACCTCAACCTGATCGACACGCCGGGGCACGTCGACTTCAGCTACGAGGTGAGCCGGTCACTATCGGCCTGCGAAGGCGCGCTGCTGGTGGTCGATGCCAGCCAGGGCGTCGAGGCGCAGACGGTGGCCAACTGCTATACGGCGCTCGACCAGGGCGTCGAGGTGGTGCCGGTGCTCAACAAGATGGATCTGCCGCAGGCCGACCCCGACGCCGCCCGCGCCGAGATCGAAGACGTGATCGGTATCGACGCCAGCCATGCCATCCCCTGCTCGGCCAAGACCGGTATGGGACTCGACGAGATCCTCGAGGCGGTGATCCACCGCATGCCGCCGCCCAGAGGCAACCCCGACGGCCCGCCGCGGGCGATGATCATCGACAGCTGGTTCGACAACTATGTCGGCGTCGTGATGCTGGTGCGGGTGGTCGACGGCTCGCTCGCCAAGGGCGAGCGCATCCGCCTGATGGCCACCGACGTCTGTTACGGCATCGAGCAGCTCGGCGTGTTCACGCCGAAATCGCAGCCGCGCGACGTGCTGCGCGCGGGCGAGGTCGGCTTCGTGGTTGCCGGCATCAAGGAGCTGCACCACGCCAAGGTGGGCGACACGCTGACGCTGGAGAAGAAGCTGCCCAACAACGCCGGGCCGGCCAGCCAGCCGCTGCCCGGGTTCAAGGAGATCCAGCCGCAGGTGTTCGCCGGGCTGTATCCGGTGGAGGCCAGCGAGTACGAGTCGCTGCGCGACGCGCTCGACAAGCTCAAGCTGAACGACAGCTCGCTGCGTTTCGAGCCCGAGGTCAGCCAGGCATTGGGGTTCGGCTTTCGTTGCGGTTTCCTCGGTCTGCTGCACATGGACATCGTGCAGGAGCGGCTCGAGCGCGAGTTCGGCCAGGATCTGATCACCACCGCGCCGTCGGTGGTCTACGAAGTCGAGCTCAACGACGGCACCGTGCTGCGGGTGGAGAACCCGTCGAAGATGCCAGACCCGGGGCGTATCCGCGAGATCCGCGAGCCGATCGTCACGGTGCGGCTGTACATGCCGCAAGACAGCGTCGGCCCGGTGATGACGCTGGCCAACCAGAAGCGCGGCATCCAGATCCAGATGTCGTACCACGGCCGCCAGGTGCACCTGACCTACGAGCTGCCGCTGGCCGAGATCGTGCTCGACTTCTTCGACAAGCTGAAGTCGGTATCGCGCGGCTACGCGTCGATGGACTACGAGTTCAAGGAATACCGGGCCGCCAACGTCGTGAAGGTCGACATGCTGATCAACGGCGACCGCGTCGACGCGCTGTCGATCATCGTGCATCGCAGCCAGAGCCAGTACCGCGGCCGCGAGGTGGTGGCCAAGATGCGCAAGATCATCCCGCGCCAGATGTACGACGTGGCGATCCAGGCCTCGATCGGCGCGCACATCATCGCGCGCGAAGACGTCAAGGCGCTGCGCAAGAACGTGCTGGCAAAATGCTACGGTGGCGACATCACGCGCAAGCGCAAGCTGCTCGAAAAACAAAAGGCAGGCAAGAAACGCATGAAGCAGATCGGAACCGTCGAAGTGCCGCAGGAGGCGTTCCTGGCGATCCTGCAGGTCAACGACTGATGGCGCGCTCGGCGGCCGGCCGCATGCGCCTCGAAGGCGCCCACCTTCCAAGAACCGATTGCCACGATTCATGAGTGCATTGACCGCGATCCTGTACGCCGCGCTGGCCGTCTACCTCGGCGGCTGGTACACCGACCAATGGATCGGCAACTTCTCGCTGCTGCTGTTCGTGCTCACGGTCATCACCTTCGCCTACTGGCTGGTCGAGCGCTTCCATTTCAAGCCGGCGCGCGAGGCCGCCGCCGCCGCGGTCGAGACGCAGTACGCGCAGCGGCGCGCCGCACTGGCGACGCAGGGCATCACGCAGGTCGACGGCAATCTGCAGGAGGCCCGGCAGCGCGTGCTGGCGCAGCCGTGGTGGCTCGACTGGACCGCCGGCCTGTTCCCGGTGATCCTGCTCGTGTTCCTGTTGCGCTCGTTTCTGTTCGAGCCGTTCAAGATTCCGTCGAGCTCGATGGTCCCCACGCTGACGGTGGGCGACCTGATCCTGGTCAACAAGTACCACTACGGCATCCGGCTGCCGGTGATCAACAAGAAGATCATCGCCAACCACGACCCGCAGCGCGGCGACGTGATGGTGTTCCGGTATCCGGTCGATCCGCGGATCGACTACATCAAGCGCGTGGTCGGGGTGCCGGGCGACGAGGTGGCCTACATCAACCAGCGCCTGAGCATCAACGGCAAGCCGGTGCCCGTCAAACCGCTGGGCGAGTACTACGACGACGAGATGCGGCGCTACTACCCGCAGTTTCTGGAGTCGTTGGGTACGGTCGAACACCGCATCCTGGTCGACCCTCAGCGGACGCCCTACTACGGCAACAGCGAGTCGCGGCAGTTCCCGTACGCGCAGAACTGCCGCTACTCGGCCGAGGGCGTGGTGTGCAAGGTTCCCGCAGGGCACTATTTCATGATGGGCGACAACCGCGACAATTCGCAGGACTCGCGGTTCTGGGGTTTCGTGCCCGACGAGAACATCGTCGGCAAGGCCTTCTTCGTTTGGATGAACTTCGGTAACCTCCGCCGCATTGGCTCGTTTCAATGACGGGGTCGGGAAAGGGGTCTGGCATGGGTTCTTCGCGTCGGCTGGGCGCGCAGCGCGGCATCAGCCTCATCGGCCTGCTGTTCTGGGCCATTGCCATCGGTTTCCTGGCCTACGTGGCGATCCGCGTGCTGCCGACGCTGAACGAATACTTCACCATCCAGCGCGCGGTCGACAAGATCGCCGCCTCCAACCCGACCACGGTGGGCGAGATCCGCCAGCAGTTCGACAAGCAGAAAGACATCGAGTATTCGATCTCTTCTATCTCGGGCAAGGACCTCGACATCACCAAGGAGAACGACAAGATCGTGATCCGCTTCGCGTACAACAAGGAGCTCGAGCTGATCGCGCCGGTGTACCTGCTGATCAAGTACGAAGGCCGCTCGCGCTGAAGGCATGGATTCGCGGCTCGACTCGCTGCAGAAGCGCCTGGGGGTCCGGTTCACCGAGCAGGCGCTGCTGACGCGCGCGCTCACCCATCGCAGCTTCGGGGCCGACCACAACGAGCGCCTGGAGTTCCTCGGCGACGCGGTGCTGAACCTCGCGGTCTCGAGCCTGCTGTTCGAGCGCTTCGGAGGCTCCGACGAAGGCGACCTCACTCGCGTGCGGGCGCACCTGGTGCGCGAGGAAAGCCTGCACCGCACGGCGCTCGCGCTCGGCCTGCCCGACGTGATGCGCCTGTCGGAGGGCGAGGCGCGCGGCGGCGGCGCGCAGCGGCCGTCGATCCTGGCCGACGCGGTCGAGGCGCTGATCGGTGCCGCCTACCTCGACGGCGGGTTCGATCGGGCGCTCGAACTGGTGCGGCGGCTGTTCGGCGAGGTGATTGCCGCCGGCGAGGCCAATGCCTGGACCAAGGACGCCAAGACCGAGCTGCAGGAGTGGCTGCAGGCGCGGCGCATCGCGGTGCCCACCTACCGCATCGTCGGCACCACCGGCCAGGCGCACGCGCAGACCTTCGAGGTCGAATGCGAAGTTCCGGCGCTGTCGCTGACCGAGACCGGCCAGGGCCGATCGCGCCGTGCAGCCGAGCAGGAGGCCGCGCGTCGCCTGCTCGACGCATTGAAGGCCAGCGACCGGCCGGGCGGACCGCTGCGATCCTGACGTGGACACCGGCGCAGGCACGCGCTGCGGCACGGTGGCGATCGTCGGCAAGCCCAACGTCGGCAAGTCGACGCTGCTCAACGCGCTGGTCGGTCAGAAGATCAGCATCACGTCGCGCAAGGCGCAGACCACGCGGCACCGCATCGTCGGCGTGCGCACGCGAGGCGCGGCGCAGTTCGTTTTCGTCGACACGCCGGGCTTCCAGACCCGGCACGCGCATTCGCTCAACCGCAACCTCAACCGCGCGGTGTGCACCTCGCTGGCCGACGTCGACCTCGCGCTGATGGTGGTCGAAGCCGGCCGCTTCGACCGCGAAGACCGGCTCGTCGCCGCGCTGCTGCCCGAGCGGGTGCCGGCGATCCTGGTGGCCAACAAGCTCGATGCGGTGCGGCGCCGCAGCGACTTGCTGCCCTGGCTGCAGTCGCTGCCGCAGCAGCACGCGTTCGCCGAGTACGTGCCGATGTCGGCGACGCGAGCGGACGATGTCGAGCGGCTGCTCGACATCGTCGAACCGTACCTGCCCCACCGAGCGTGGCAGCACGATGCCGAGATGCTGACCGACCGCGACGAGCGTTTCCTGGCCACCGAGATCGTGCGCGAGAAGCTGTTCCGTCTCACCGGCGACGAGCTGCCGTACACATCCACCGTTGTGCTCGATCGCTTCGAGGAGTGGCACGGCAAGGGCGCCGGCTCGCAAGCCGCGCCGCGCGAGGTTCACATCGCGGTCACCATCGTCGTCGAGCGCGACGCGCACAAGGGGATCGTGATCGGTGCCGGCGGCGAGCGGCTCAAGCGCATCGGCACCGAGGCGCGGCACGAACTTCAGCACCTGCTGGACGCCAGAGTGCACCTGGCGCTGTGGGTGCAGGTGCGCTCGGGCTGGGCCGACGACGAGCGCTACCTGCGCAGCCACGGGGTCGAATGAGACGCACCGCCGCTGCGCAGGCGCTTGCTCCGCCTCGACGGGAGCGGCGCGAATGACCGACACCGATGCGGCCGGTGGCGCGGCTGCCGGCCCGGGCGGCGGCGCGCGGCGCGCCGCGGGCACGGGGC
>JAJVIL010000126.1 GCA_022072045.1 Burkholderiaceae bacterium
CAGGTCGATCAGCACCGAGCTGTCGATGGCGATCACTTGGTTTTCGGGTTGCGGCGCGTCTTGCCGGGCGGCAGGTGCGGGTCGCCAGGGGCGCGGCCGCGCAGCTCGCGCATCACGTCGTCGGTGGTCTTGCCCGGCGGCAGCTTGATCAGGCCACGCAGCCGCGACAGCGCGTCGCTCACGTCCTTGCGCAGGATGATGCGGCCGCCGTCGAGCTCGACCTTGAGCTTCATGCCCTTGGTCAGCCCGAGCGCGTCGCGCACCGCCTTGGGCAGGGTGATCTGGCCGCGCTCGGCGACGGTGGCTTCCATGGCGATGCCTGCACGATTCGGTATGTATTAATGATACGTACCGAATCGCTCGTACGCAAGCGGGGGGCGGCCGCGCTGACGCTTCAGCGGCTCGCGGGAAGGTAGCGCACCGCCAGCACGCCCTGGATGCGCGCGATGTCGGCCAGCACCGCCGCGCTCACTGCGCTGTCGACGTCGACCAGCGTGTAGGCCATCTCGCCGCGCGACTTGTTGACCATGGTGTGGATGTTGAGCCCGGCGCGCGCCATCGCGGTGGAGATCTGGCCCACCATGTTCGGCACGTTGGCGTTGGCGATGGCGACGCGGTAGCCCGATTCGCGCGCCATCGACACGTTGGGAAAGTTGACCGCGTTGACGACGTTGCCGTGCTCGAGGTAGTCGCGCAGCTGGTCGATCACCATCACCGCGCAGTTCTCCTCGGCTTCGCGGGTGCTCGCGCCCAGGTGCGGCAGCGCGATGACGCCGGGCTGGCGCAGCAGCGCCGCACCGGGGAAATCGGTGACGTAGGCGGCCAGCCGCTTGCCGTCGAGCGCGTTGCGCACCGCGGTCTCGTCGACCACGCCGTCGCGCGAGAAGTTGAGCAGCACCGCGTCGGGGCGCACGAGGCCGAGGTTCGAGGCGTTCACCAGTTCGCGCGTGGCGGCCACCAGCGGCACGTGCAGCGTCACGAAGTGCGCCGCCTTGAGCACCTCGGCCACGCTGCCCGCGCGCTTGACCTGCGACGGCAGGCTCCACGCGGCGTCGACCGTGATCTCGGGGTCGAAGCCGAGCACCTGCATGCCGAGCTTGACGCCCGCGTCGGCCACCAGGCAGCCGATCTTGCCCAGGCCGATCACGCCCAGCGTGCGGCCGTTGAGTTCGCTGCCGGCGAAGCTCTTCTTGCCGCCTTCGACCTGCGCGTCGAGGTCGGCGGCCTTGGGGTCGAGCGCGTCGACGAAGCGCAGCGCCGGCGCCAGGTGGCGCGCGGCCATCAGCATGCCGGCCAGCACCAGCTCCTTCACCGCGTTGGCGTTGGCGCCCGGCGCGTTGAACACCGGCACGCCGCGAGCGCTCATCGCGTCGACCGGGATGTTGTTGGTGCCGGCGCCGGCGCGCGCGATCGCCAGCACGCCCGGCGCGATGGCCGCCTTGTGCAGGTCGGCCGAGCGCACCAGGATCGCCACCGGGTCGGCGACGTCCTTGCCGACCTTGTAAAGCTCGCCCGGCAGCCGCGACAGGCCCAGCGGCGAGATCTGGTTGAGTACGAGGATCGATTGCATGTTCAACGACTCTGGATGTTCTGGTCGACGCGCACGGCTCTCAGCCGTGTTGCGCTTCGAACTCCTTCATGTACGCCACCAGCGCGCGCACGCCTTCGATCGGCATCGCGTTGTAGACCGACGCGCGCATGCCGCCGACCGAGCGGTGGCCCTTCAACTGCACCATGTTGCGCTCCTTGGCGCCCTTGAGGAACGGCTCGTCGAGCTTCTCGTCGGGCAGGCGGAACGCCACGTTCATCAGCGAGCGGTCTTCGCGCGCCACCGGGCACTTGTAGAAGGACGTGCCGTCGAGAAAGTCGTACAGCACCGCGGCCTTCTTGCGGTTGTGCGCCTCCATCGCGCTCAGGCCGCCCTGGGCTTCGATCCACTGCAGCACCAGCCCGGCGATGTAGATCGCGTAGGTCGGCGGCGTGTTGTACATCGAGTCGTTGTCGGCGACCAGCTTGTAGTCGAACGCCGAAGGGCAATGCGGCGAGGCGTGGCCGATCAGGTCGTCGCGCACGATCACGATCGTCACGCCCGAGGGGCCGACGTTCTTCTGCGCACCGCCGTAGATCAGGCCGAACTTCGATACCTCGACCGGGCGCGACAGGATGTCGCTGCTCATGTCGGCCACCAGCGGCACGGCGCCGACCTCGGGCGTCCAGTGGTATTGCACGCCGCCGATCGTCTCGTTGGAGCAGATGTGCACGTAGGCGGCGTCGGGGTCGAGCTTCCAGCCCGCGCGCGGCGGGATCTTGGTGTAGCCGCTGTCCTTGCCGGAGGCCGCGACGTTGACGCTGCAGTACTTCTGCGCCTCCTTGATCGACTTCTTGCTCCACTCGCCGGTGTCGACGTAGTCGGCCTTGGTCTTGCCGCGCAGCAGGTTCAGCGGCACGATCGCGTTCTCGCCGATGGCGCCGCCTTGCATGAACAGCACCTTGTAGTTCGCCGGCACCGCCAGCAGCTTGCGCACCAGGGCCTCGGCCTGCGCATGGATCGAGATGAACTCCTTGCCGCGGTGGCTCATCTCCATCACCGACATGCCCGAACCGTGCCAGTCGAGCATCTCCTCGGCGGCCTGGCGCAGCACCGGCTCGGGCAGGGCCGCGGGCCCGGCGCTGAAATTGAACACACGCGTCATCGTTTCGGCTCCTGCAGCCGCCAGCGGGCGGCACCTCAAAGGGAGCAAGAATACCGAACCTTCACACCGGGCCTCCCAAGCCCCTGGGTGCGCCGATGTTTCGACTGCCGCCGCGACCCGAGTATTTCAGCGCCGAGCACGAGGTCTTTCGCGCCTCGGTGCGCCGTTTCGTCGAGGCCGAGATCGCGCCGCACGTCAACGCGTGGGACGAGGCGGGCAGCTTTCCGCGCGAGCTGTACCGCAAGGCGGCCGCTGTGGGCCTCACCGGCATCGGCTACCCCGAGGCGCTCGGCGGCACGCCGGCCGACCTGTTCTACGGCATCGCGGCGGTCGAGGAAATCGCGCGCGCCGGCAGCGGCGGCGTGCAGGCGAGCCTCGGCTCGCACGGCATCGCGCTGCCGCCGATCGTCGCGCACGGCAGTGAGGCGCTGAAGCAGCGTGTCGTGCCGCCGGTGCTGGCCGGCGAGAAGATCGCGGCGTTGTGCATCACCGAGCCCGGCGGCGGCTCCGACGTCGCGGCGCTGCAGACCACCGCGCTGCGCGACGGCGACCACTATGTCGTCACAGGCGAGAAGACCTTCATCACCTCGGGCCTGCGCGCCGACTTTCTCACCGTGGCGGTGCGCACCGACCCGGCCAACAGGGGCGCAGGCGGCGTGTCGCTGCTGGTGATCGACGGCGACACGCCGGGGCTGACGCGCACCGAGCTGAAGAAAATGGGCTGGTGGTGCAGCGACACCGCGCACCTGCGCTTCGAGCGCTGCCGCGTGCCGGTGGCCAACCTCGTCGGCGCCGAAGGCGAGGGGTTCAAGGCCATCATGCACAACTTCAACGCCGAGCGCTTGACGATGGCGGCGATGGCGTGCAGCTTCGGCGAGGTCTGCACGCTCGAGGCGCTCGACTGGGCGCGCCAGCGGCGGACCTTTGGCGCGCCGCTGTCGGAGCGCCAGGTGATCCGCCACAAGCTGGTCGACATGGCCGCGCGCGTCGAGGCGGCGCGCGCGCTGGTGTACGACCTCGCCTACCGCGAGCAGCACGGGCTTGCTGCGCGCGCCGATCTGGTGGCGCGCACCTGCATGGCCAAGGTGCTGGCGACGCAGGCGATGCAGTTCTGCGCCGACCAGGCGGTGCAGATCCTCGGCGGCATGGGCTTCATGCGCGGCACCCGCAGCGAGCGCCTGTACCGCGAGGCCAAGGTGATGATGATCGGCGGCGGCTCCGAGGAGATCATGAAGGATCTCGCGGCGCGGCAGATCGGCGTGTAGTGCGGCTCGACTGGCAAGCGCTTCGGGTGCGGCCGATCGCCCCGCTCGATGGGCCGGCATTCGAGAAGCCCTAAGCTCGCGGCCTTCACCCCGTGCGTCTCGAACCTCGACGAAGGAGCAACCCCATGGCCGACAAGTGGCTCACCACCCTGATCACCGACACCCCGCAAGAGGGCTTCGAGCTGGCGATCACGCTCAGCCGCCGCGGCGTCAAGTACACGCAGCCCGACGTCGACGTGCTGAAGCAGCTTCGCCCCGAGTACGCCAACTCGGCCGACGCGCTGACCGCGGCATCGCAGGTCGTCGCGATCAACTTCCAGACGGTGGCTGCCGCCAACGGCTACTGGCGCAAGTGAACGGCCGGCGAGCCTCGCCGGTCGCCCGCATCGTGAGCAGCACGCTCCTCCTGCTGGGTGTGCTCTTCGGTTCGCTCGGACTGGGCTATTGCGTATACGGTCGGCGTCAGCAGGCGCTGGTGCCGTTTCTCGCCGGGCTGGCGCTGATCGCGCTGCCGTACCTCATCACGAACGTCGCCGGGCTCATCGCCACCGGTGTGGTGCTGGCGGCGTTGCCCTTCGTCGTGCGGCTCTGAGCGACGCCAGGCCGCAAAGAGAACCTCGATACCATGAAGACCTTGGCCACTCGCTTGACGCGGTCGTGGAACCTCGCACACCCGATCGTCTCGGCGCCGATGGCCTTTGCCGCCGGCGGTAAGCTGGCCGCCGCCGTGAGCGGCTGCGGGGCGCTGGGGCTGATCGGCGGCGGTTACGGCGACCCGACCTGGCTGCAGGAGCAGTTCGAAGCAGCCCGCGGGCAGAGGGTCGGCGTGGGCTTCATCACCTGGTCGCTGCGCAAGTCGCCGTCGCTGCTGACCGATGTTCTGAAGCACGCGCCCGCGGCCGTGATGCTGTCGTTCGGCGACCCCAGGCCGTTCGTCGATGAGATCCGCGCGGCTGGTGCGAAGCTGATCTGCCAGTGCCAGGACATGGCGCATGTGATGGACGCCGTCGACGTGCGGGCCGACGCCGTCGTCGCGCAAGGGGCCGAGGCCGGCGGGCACGGCGCGCTGCGCGGCGCCATCACCTTCGTGCCCGAGGCGGCCGACTACCTGCGGGCCCACGCGCCCGACACCCTGCTGCTGGCCGCCGGCGGCATCGCCGACGGCCGGGGCCTGGCCGCGGCGCTGATGCTCGGCGCCGATGGGGTGCTGGTGGGAACCCGGCTCTGGGCATCGAGCGAGGCCCTCGTCGCGACGCGGCACCACGAAGCCATCGTCGAGACCGACGGCGACGGCACCCTCCGCACCCGCGTAGCCGACATCGCGCGTCAGCTTGCGTGGCCCAGGCAGTTCACGGCTCGCATCCGCCGCAATGCCTTCACCGACCGTTGGCACGGGCGGGAGGACGAGTTGGAGAAGCACGTCGCGGTCGAATGCCCGCGCTACCGCGAAGCGTTCGCCAACGGCGACCCCGACCACACCGGCGTCTGGTTCGGCGAGGCGGCCGGGCTGATTCATTCGATCGAGCCGGCCGCTGCCATCGTCGAGCGCATCGCTGCCGAGGCTGAGGCCTGTCTGAATCGTCACGCCGGCGATCGCGCTTAGGGATCGTGCCGGCCCATGCGCGCTGCCTGCATCGATCGTGTCGGTCTAGTGGACCCGTCCGACGTGCTGGTCGGCACCACCGCGGTCTGCGTCGAGCCGGACTTCGATCGGGCGAGCGATGACGAGCTGCGCGCCGGTGTCGACGAGATCGATCGCTGGTTCGCGCAGACGAAGCTGAAGGTGCGCGACCGCGTGTTGCCGCGCGCGAGGCGGCCGCTGCGCACCGTTTGGTCGAAGATCGAGTGTCGCTGGCCGGCAAGATCGGGTTGGTGCCCTGAGACGAAGCGATGGGCCAGCGCGTGAACCTTCCACGGCGCGGTTCGTACGGGATCGATGCGCCCTATGCGCCGGCCGGCATCGCCGCGATGATCGTGCTGTTCGTCGTTCTTGCCCTCGTCTCGGGCGTGCGCGGATTCTTCGTGTCGGCGCTGTTCATGTTGGCCATCCTCGGCTCCTACCTCTACACCACGCTGCGCGGCAAGCATGTGGTGTGGTCAGGCCTGCTGACCCGGGCGCAGTTTCGGGGTGACGAGCGCATCCTCGACATGGGTTGCGGTCGCGGGGCCGTGCTGCTGCTGGCCGCACAGCACCTGACCACGGGCCGCGCGGTGGGCGTGGATCTGTGGCGAAGCGTCGATCAATCCGGCAACGCCCTCGAAGCCACGCGACGCAATGCGGCCGCCGAAGGGGTGGCCGATCGCGTCGATCTGCACACGGGCGACATGACCGCGCTGCCGTTCGAGGACCACAGCTTCGATGTCGTCGTCTCCAGCCTGGCCATTCACAACATCGGCGAGCGCACCGGCCGCGAGAAGGCGATCGTCGAAGCGGTGCGCGTGCTGCAGCCCGGCGGCCGGCTGATGGTCGCCGACATTCGTGCCACCCGGCAGTACCGCGATCAACTGGCGTTGCTGGGCATGCAGGATGCCGGCCGTCGCGGGCTGGGTTGGCGCTTCTGGTGGGGCGGCCCCTGGGCCGCCACTCACCTCGTGACCGCCACCAAACCCCGGCAGCCGAGCGGAGGCGAGCGTTCATGAGCGCGATGGAAGAAGCATGGGTGCGCCGCTTCTCCGGATTGCGGATCCTGCTCGGCGGGTTGGTGCTCGGGGTCGCGGGGGTGGGGCCGCTGCTGCTGTACATCGCCTTCGGCCCGGCCGACGGCAACCCGATCGGCCTCGGCCTGCTGGCTGTGGTCGCCGTACCGATTGCCGCGGTGGTCGCGGGAGTCGGCGTGATCAAGATGCTGGTCGAGCGGTTCGCGCGAGGCAGGGGCTGAGCGGTGTTCAAGGCCTTGGGGGCGCTCGTCGGCCTGTACGCCCTGTACGCCGCACTGGCCGGCGAGGTCTACGCCAAGGCCGGTGCGTTGGGCAGGAAGGTGTTGCGATCGGAGTCGCCGGAGTATTTCTGGGTGATCATCGCGATCTACGCCGGGCTCGCGCTCGCCCTGGTCACCGTCTTCTGACGAGCCGCCGCCCAGTCAGCCGGCTGAGGCAGACTACCGGGCATGGCAGACGACCGCTTCGAGGCCAGGAGTCAGAGATGATCACCGAATACGTGCTCTTCGGATTGCCCGCGGGAATCACCCGCGACGAGGTCGTGCAGGGCATGCGCGACGTCGCGCCCAGGTGGCGCAGCGAGAAGGAACTGATCCGCAAGACCTTCGTGTTCGACCCCGCGGCCAATCAGGCCGGCGCGTTCTACCTCTGGAAGAACCGGCAGGCCGCCGAGCGCGCGCACGACCAGGCCTGGCGCCAGGGGGTGCGCGCCAGATACGGCAGCGACCCGGTGATCCGCTACTTCGACACGCCAGTGGTGGTCGACAACGCGCTCGGCCAGACGATCGAGGCCGATGCGCCGGTGCGCGCGTAGGCGTCGCGATCGAGTCTGCAAGCAGTTCTTCGAGAAGCCCATGCGACCGGCATCGAAGCGGCCGTGGTTCGGCCTCATGGCGCTGGTGTTGGCGGGCTCGGTGCAGCCTGCCTGCGCCAGGCTGGTCGTGCAAGACCCGGCGCAGGCGGCCGATCCGGCTTTCGATCGCAAGCTCGGCGCGATGCTCGACGCACTCGGGCGATCGAACGACGCGCTCATTCGCCGGCTGCACGATGCGGCGGCGGCCGCGCCGGGTGCGATTCGCTTCAGGGAAATGACCGACGACCCGGCCACCTGGAGCAGCGACGGCGACCCGCAGCGCGGGCACACCGAGCCCGACGACGGGCGCCCCAAGCGCGAAGGGCGCAACGCGCCGACCGACGCGACGGTGTTCATTCCGCAAGTGGCGCTCGAGGTCGGCAGCCCGCGCTGGCGCAGCGGCTTGCTGGTGCACGAGCTCGTCCACGCGCTCGACCTCGCCAGCGGCCGCTACAACCGCGACTACACGGTGCGCGAGCGCCGAGCCACCTTCATGCAGAACGTGTGGCGGCACGATGTCGGCTCGCGGCTTCGGGTGTCGTACCACGGCCGGTTCTCCACCGTCGACTACCAGGTGGCCGCGCAACACGGGGCGATCGCGGCGTACGCCAACTACATCTTCACGCGGGCCGACTTCCCGCCACCCGCGGCGCCGGCCAAGGCTGCGTCGCACGCGCTTCGCGGCGCGGGCGTCGCACGCGCAGTTGTCGTCGCATGAGCCTTTCGCTGCCCGCGGTCGACAAGCACCGACTGGCCGGCCTGCAGGACGGCGTGTACAGCATCGCGATGACGCTGCTGGTGCTCGAGCTGAAGCTGCCGGCGATCGGCGAGCTGGGCGCGCACCTGAGCGATGCCGTGCTGTGGTCGGCGCTGGTCTCGCTGTGGCCCAAGCTGCTGACCTGGCTGTTGTCGTTTGCAGTGCTGGCGATCTTCTGGCTCGGCGACGTGCGCGCGCTGGCGGCCATCGCCGTGGTCGATCGGGTGCTGCTGCGCATGGGGCTGCTGCGCCTCGCGCTGGTCAGCCTGCTGCCGTTTTCCACCGCGTTCATGGGCGAGCACGGCGATCGCGCGCCGGCGGCGGCCGTCTACGCGGCGCACCTGTTCCTGCTGGCGCTCGCACAGAGCCTGCGGCACCTGTATCTGCAGCGGCATCCCGGCGTGGTGACGTCGGCCAACGGCGCCACGCTCAGCGACGCCGGGCTGCAGGCGTTCGTGACGCTGGCGTGCAGCGCCGCTGCCGTCGGCCTGGCGTTCGTCGTGCCCGGCTACAACATGCTCGCGCTGCTGCCGATCGCGCTGCTCGACCCGATGCGTCGGTTCACGCGCGCGAGGGGCGAGGCCGGCTGAGTCGGCGCTGCGCGGGATCGCGCGGGACGACCGATGGCGGCGATCTGCGAGTTGCGGCGCCTCAGGCTCGCCGCACGCGCCTCAGCTCGTCGATGATCAAGCACGCCGCGCCGACGGTGATCGCGCTGTCGGCGACGTTGAAGGCCGGAAAGTGCCCCATCGGAAACAGCGGCTGCAGGAACGCGAAGTGGAAGTCGAGAAAATCGACCACGTGGCCGTGCAGCAGGCGGTCGATCACGTTGCCGAGCGCGCCTCCGAGGATCAGGCTGACCGCGAAGCAGAACAGCGTCTGCTCCGGATGCCTTCGCAGCATCCAGACGATGAACGCCGACGCCGCGATCCCCAGCGCGATGAAGAACCAGCGCTGCCAGCCCGCCGCCCCCGCCAGAAACGAGAACGCCGCGCCGGTGTTGTGCGCGCGCACGATGTTGAAGAACGACGTCACGCTGACGCCCTCGTGCAACGCGAAGCTGCCGACGATCAGCGTCTTGGTGATCTGGTCGGCCACGATGACGAGCAAGGCCACGCCGAGCCAGAGCCACAGACCTAAGCGGGCGGAGGAAGAGGTGTGCATAGTCGATGGGGTGGCGGGCGCTGCGTGCGTCGAGCAGAGCAAGCAAGGCTGCGGGCGGGCAGGCCGGTGCGCGCTACCACGGGCGCCTCGGCCCTGCGGGCCGAGGTCCCCTGCGCTGCTCGCGGCCCAAGGGCGGCTCCGCCCCTCGCCCTCGCGCGGGCGCGACGCT
>JAJVIL010000113.1 GCA_022072045.1 Burkholderiaceae bacterium
AGCGCGCAGCCCTGGGCGCGTGCGCGCCGCGTGCTGCAGCGCCTGCGCCTGGTGGGGCCGACGCCGCTCGGCGCGGCGCTCGGCGACGCATCGCCGGTGCGCGTGGCCTTCGTGGTGCGCGACAACCTGCGGCGCCGCCGCTCGATCGAGCGCGCCTACATCGACGCGGTGCTGCGCGCACGCGAGCGCGTCGATCTGGCGATGGCGTATTTCTACCCCGGGCGCCTGTTCCGGCGCGCGCTGATCCGTGCCGCGCAGCGCGGTGTGCAAGTGCGCCTGCTGCTGCAGGGCAAGATCGACTACCGCTTCGCGGCGCTGGCCGCGCAGGTGCTGTACGACGAGCTGCGCCGCCACGGCATCCGCATCTTCGAGTACATGCCGGCCTTCCTGCACGCCAAGGCGGCGCTGGTCGACCGCGAGTGGGCCACCGTCGGCAGCTCGAACATCGACCCGCTGTCGCTGCTGCTGAACCTGGAGGCCAACGTGATCGTGCGCGACGAGGCGTTCGCGCGCGAGCTGTCGCAGCGCTTCGAGGCCGCGCTGGCGGTGTCGCGCGAGGTCGTCGACTCGGCGCACGGCATCGGCTGGCGGCCGGTGATGTTGCGCGGCTTCGTCGCGTGGTGCGCGAACTGGTTCCTGCGCGTGGCGGGGATCAGCGAGCGGTATTGAGTACCCGGGCCCGCCGCGGCTGCCGGCGTCACCGCCCGGCCGTTCGTGCCGCCAGCAGCGCCGTCAGCTCGATCGCCTGTGCATCGGGCCCGCCGTCGGCGGCGCCTTGCGCGTAGGTGTGCAGCACCGCGTCGGCGATCTCTGACACCGCGCCGCTGTCGTGCGCCATCGTCTGGTAGTAGCCGAGATCCTTGTGCGCGTTGGCCATCGCGAAGCGCAGCGACGACGCGTCGCGCCGCAGCAGGTACGGCTTCAGCCGCTCGAGCGCCACGCCGCCGCCACCACCCTTGGCGAGCACCTCGACGAACACGTCGCTCGCCACGGCACCGCGCTGCGCGCACGCCGCGGCCTCCGACAGCAGCGCGATGAAGCCGAGCGACACGTAGTTGTGCAGCAGCTTCATGCGGTGCCCGGCGCCCACCGGACCGACGTGGGTGATGTTCTCGGCGAAGCATGCCAGCAGCGGCCGATGCTGCTCGAACAGCGCTGCGTCGCCGCCGACCAGCAGATTGAGCCGGCCCTCGGCAGCCTCCTTGGGCGTGCGCGTCATCGGCGCATCGAGAAATCGCCCGCCGGCGGCGTGCACCGCCTGCGCCATGCGCTCGGTGGACTGCGGAATCGCGGTCGAGCAGTCGATCACCACGGTGCCGGGGCGCAGCCCGGCCAGCACGCCGTCGGCGCCCAGCAGCACCGCCTCGACCTGCGGCGAGCCGGTGACGCACAGGATCACCACGTCGGCGTCGCCGGCCAGCGAGCGCGCGCTGCTGCGCGTGGTGGCGCCGGCGGCCTTCAGCGCGTCGAGCGGCTGGTTGCCCGGGTGCTCGAGCAGCGCGAGCGCGTGGCCGTGCTTCAGCAGGTTGCTGGCGATGCCGTGGCCCATCAGGCCCACGCCGATCAGGCCGATCTTCTGGCTCACGGTCTGTCTCCTTGGCTCGTCGCAGTGCGGGGCGGCATTGTCGCGCCAAGCCCCCAGCCGTCGAGGCGCGGCCGAGCGCCGCTATCCTCGCGCCCCATGCAAGACATCCTGTCGGTGGCGGGCGTCTCCAAGACCTACGCCTCCGGCTTCCAGGCGCTGAGGAACATCGACCTGGCGATCCGCCGTGGCGAGATCTTCGCACTGCTGGGGCCCAACGGCGCGGGCAAGACCACGCTGATCGGCATCGTCTGCGGCATCGTCACCGCCAGCACGGGCCGCGTCACGGTCGACGGCCACGACATCGTGCGCGACTGGCGCGCCGCGCGCGAGCGCATCGGCCTGGTGCCGCAGGAGCTGACCACCGACGCGTTCGAGTCGGTGTGGGGCACGGTGTCGTTCAGCCGCGGGCTGTTCGGCAAGCCGCCGAACCCGGCGCACATCGAGAAGACGCTGAAGGCCTTGTCGCTGTGGGACAAGAAGGACAGCAAGATCATCACGCTGTCGGGGGGCATGAAGCGCCGCCTGCTGATCGCCAAGGCGCTGGCGCACGAACCGATGCTGCTGTTCCTCGACGAACCCACCGCCGGGGTCGACGTCAACCTGCGGCGCGACATGTGGCAACTGGTGCGCGAGCTGCGCGACACCGGGGTCACCGTCATCCTGACCACGCACTACATCGAAGAGGCCGAGCAGATGGCCGACCGCATCGGCGTCATCAACAAGGGCGAGCTGGTGCTGGTGGAGTCCAAGGCCGAGCTGATGCGCAAGCTCGGCCGCAAGCAGCTCACCATCGAGCTCGCGGCCCCGCTGGCGCGCTTGCCCGCGGCGCTGGCCGGCTACCACGCCACGCTGTCGGCGGGCGGCGACGAGCTGACCTTCGCCTACGACAAGCGGCTCGACCGCGCGGGCATCGCGCCGCTGCTGAAGGAGCTGGGCGAGCTGGGCATCGAGTTCAAGGACCTGCGCACCACCGAGAGCACGCTCGAGGACATCTTCGTCGGCCTGCTGGAGCAGCAGGCATGATCGCCAACCTGCACGCGGTGCGCGCGATCTACCGCTTCGAGATGGCGCGCACCCGGCGCACGCTGATGCAGAGCATCGTCTCGCCGGTGGTGTCGACTTCGCTGTACTTCATCGTCTTCGGCGCCGCCATCGGCACGCGCATCCCGGAGGTGGGCGGCGTCAGCTACGGCGCCTTCATCGTGCCGGGGCTGGTGATGCTGTCGCTGCTGACGCAGAGCATCTCCAACGCCTCGTTCGCCATCTACTTCCCCAAGTTCACCGGCACCATCTACGAGCTGCTGTCGGCGCCGGTGTCGACCTTCGAGATCGTGCTTGCCTACGTCGGTGCGGCGGCGACCAAGTCGGTGATTCTCGGGCTCATCATCCTGGCCACCGCGGCGCTGTTCGTGCCGCTGCGCATCGACCATCCGGCGTGGATGGCGCTGTTCCTCGTGCTGACGGCGGTCACCTTCAGCCTGGTGGGCTTCATCATCGGCATCTGGGCCGACGGCTTCGAGAAGCTGCAGGTGGTGCCGCTGCTGATCGTGACGCCGCTCACCTTCCTCGGCGGCAGCTTCTACTCGATCGACATGCTGCCGCCGGCGTGGCAGACGGTGGCGCTGTTCAACCCGGTGGTCTACCTGATCAGCGGCTTTCGCTGGAGCTTCTACGGCCTGGCCGACGTCGCGCTCGGCATCAGCCTCGGCATGACGCTGGTGTTCCTGGTGGCGTCGCTGGCGGTTGTGGTGTGGATCTTCCGCACCGGGTACCGGCTGAAGGCGTGAGCCTGCGCTCGCCCGCAGCGAGCCCTCGGGTTGTCCCGCTGGTGCTGCCGGCGGGTACGCGCGATGTCGCTCCCGCCGCACGGCTGGTCTGCCCGCAGTGGCATTCCCGGTCACGGTGATAGGCTTTGTGCCGCGTGCAGGCAGGTCGCCGGCCCGAGATCGAGGAGAAGACAAGATGAAGCCGGCAACGATCCTCACCCTGGCGCTCGCGGCGTTGACGGCGGGCTGCGCGCACGCGCCGATGCCGCCGGATATCGCGGCGAAGGTGCGCGCGATCGGTCCGGTGATCGATCCGCCGAAGACGGCGGCGATCTACGCCCCGTTGCAGTCGAAGGAGCCCTATGCCGGCGTCACGGTCCTCCGCGACATCAAGTACGGCCCCGATGCGCGCCAGGCGCTCGATGTCTTCGTGCCGCAGGCTGCATCGGGCCCGCGACCGGTGCTGGTGTTCGTGCACGGCGGCGCGTTCGTGGCCGGCAACAAGCGCAGCCCCGGCAGCCCCTTCTACGACAACGTCATGCTCGCCGCGGTGCGCGGCGGCGCGGTCGGCGTCAACATGACCTACCGGCTGGCGCCGCAGCACCGCTGGCCGACCGGCGCCATCGACGTCGGCGAAGCGATCAAGTGGGTGCACGAGAACATCGCCGCGCACGGCGGCGACCCGAAGCGCGTGGTTCTCGTGGGGCATTCGGCGGGTGCCGTGCACGTGGCCTCGTACGTCGCCTTCCCGCAATTCTGGAAGGCGGGCGGCATCGGCCTCGCGGGCGCGGTGCTCGTGTCGGGGCTGTACGACTTCGAGAAGATGAAGCCAGACAAGCCCGAACAGGCCTACTTCGGCGACAAGGCGGGCAGCGCCGAGATCTCGTCGCTCCCTGGCCTGCTGAAGGCGCCGATTCCGCTGATGGTGGTCCATGCCGAGCTCGACCCGCCGCAGTTCGTCGAGCAGGCGAAGCTGCTCAACGATGCAGCCTGCCGGCAGGGCCGTTGCCCGCGCTTCGTCGTGCTCGCCGGCCACAGCCACATCTCGGAGATGTACGCCGTCAACACGGGCGACACCAGCCTGAGCGCGCCGCTGATGGAGTTCGTGAATACCCGGCGCTGAGCCCGGGCGCAACGCGGTTGCCGAAGGCGCGCAACGGCCGTGTCGCAGCAGGGGCTCGCCCCGTTGCGCCTGAATCGATCCGAACGTATCGTAGGGCGCCCTGAGCGATCGGCGCGCGTTGCGTCAACGCGCGGCGCCCGGTGAGCACCCTCTGACGCAAACCACGCGATGAAGCCGACCGCACTGTATTTCGACGAGCGCACGCTGTGGCACGTGCCGGGCGGGCTGCACGCGCTGTACCTGCCGGTGGGCGGCTGGATCCAGCCGATGGCCGGCAGCGGCATGGCCGAATCGCCCGATTCCAAGCGGCGCATCAAGTCGCTGCTCGACGCCTCGGGCCTGAGCGCGCACCTCGACGTGCGCAGCGCGCCACCGGCGACGAGGGAAGACCTGCTGCGCGTCCACGTGCCGCACTACCTCGACGAGTTCAAGCGCCTGAGCGACGCGGGCGGCGGCATCCTCGGCGACACGGCGCCGTTCGGCGCGGGCAGCTACGAGATCGCGTGCCTGTCGACGGGCCTGGCGGTGGCGGCGCTCGACAGCGTGCTGCGCGGCGAACATCGCAACGCGTTCGCGCTCACGCGGCCGCCCGGGCACCACTGCCTGCCCGACCGCGGCATGGGTTTCTGCCTGTTCAACAACATCGCGGTGGCGATCGAGGCGGCCAAGGCGCGCCATCGCGTCGAGCGCGTCGCGGTGATCGACTGGGACGTGCACCACGGCAACGGCACGCAGCAGATCTTCTACGAGCGCGCCGACGTGCTCACGCTGTCGCTGCACCAGGAGGGCTGCTTCCCGCCGGGCTATTCGGGCGCCGACGATCGTGGCGCGGGCGCCGGCCTCGGCTGCAACGTCAACATTCCGCTGCTGCCCGGCGGCGGCCACGAGTCGTACCTGTACGCGTTCGAGCGCATCGTGGTGCCGGTGATCGATCGCTACAAGCCCGAGCTGATCGTGGTGGCCAGCGGGCTCGATGCCAACGGCGTCGATCCGCTCGCGCGCATGCAACTGCACCCCGAATCGTTCCGCGCGATGGCGCGCACGGTGCTGCAGCTCGCCGCACGCCACGCGCAGCAGCGGCTCGTGGTCGTGCACGAGGGCGGCTATTCGGAAGTCTGCGTGCCGTTCTGCGCGCTCGCGGTGGTCGAGGAGCTTTGCGGGCGGCGCACCGAGGTGCCCGACCCGTTCAGCGAGTTCTTCACGCTGCAGCAGCCGTCGCAGCGCTTCATGGCGCTGCAGCGCCAGCTGATCGACGAGATGGCGGCGCTGCACGGGCTCGCCTGAGCGGGCGCTTGCGGCCCTCGCCCGAACCGAAGGAGCGACCATGAATCTTTCGGAATACACCGCCTACGACGCGCTCGGCCTGGCCGAGCTGGTGCGCCGGCGCGACGTGACGCCGCACGATCTGGCGGCGCTCGCGCTGGCGGCGTGCGAGCGCGTGAACCCGCGGCTCAACGCGGTGATCGCGCTGCTGCCCGACTGGGAGGCGCAGTTCGCGGGGCAGGGCACGGGCGGCCCGTTCCACGGCGTGCCGTTCCTGATCAAGGACCTCGTGCTGCACGCGCAAGGGGTCGCGTGCGACATGGGCAGCCGGCTCGTGAAGGGCCGCTTCGTCGCGCCCGAAGACAGCGAGCTGATGCGGCGCTTTCGCGCCGCGGGCGTGCTCACGCTGGGCCGCACCAACACGCCGGAGTTCGGCTTCGCGCCGATCGCCGAGCCCGTGCTCTACGGCCCCACGCGCAACCCGTGGGACCCGTCGCGCACCAGCGGCGGTTCGAGCGGCGGCTCGGCGGCCGCGGTGGCCGCGGGCATCGTGCCGATCGCGCACGCCAACGACGGCGGCGGCTCGATCCGCATCCCCGCCTCGTGCTGCGGCCTGGTCGGCCTCAAGCCCACGCGCGGGCGCACCCCGGTCGGGCCCGACGCGGGCGATCCGCTGCACGGCATGGGCATCGAGCACGTGGTGACGCGCACGGTGCGCGACTGCGCGGCGATGCTCGACGCGATCGAGGGTCCGCAGCCGGGCGACTACTTCGCGATCGCGCGCCCGGCTCGCCCGTACCTGCAGGAGGCGGCCACGCCGCCGCGGCGCCTGCGCATCGCGTTCTCGACCGCCGGGCCGCGCGGCGCGGCGGTCGATGCGCAGTGCGCGCAAGCCGTGCACGTGGCGGCGCGGCTGTGCGAATCGCTCGGCCACGCGGTCGAGGAGGCGCACCTGCAGTTCGACGAAGAGGCGTTCCACGCCGCCAACCTGGTGTACTGGTGTTCGTTCCTCGCCGGCGTCATCGACGCCTGCGGCGCGATGTTCGGCTGCAAGCCCTCGCCCGACGTGCTCGAGACCAGCACCTGGGCCGCCTACCGGCACGGGCACACGCTGAGCGCGCTCGACCTCGAGCGCGCCGACGCGGTGAAGAACGCGGTCTGTCGCTCGGTGGCGCCGTTCTTCACGCGCCACGACGTGCTGCTCACGCCGACGCTGCTGCGCCTGCCGGCCGCGGTGGGCGAGATCGACGCCAATGCGCCCGACGCGAGTGCGCGCGGGTGGTACGACCAGATCCTGCTCGGCTTCGCGCCGTTCACCGCGCTGTTCAACATGACGGGGCAGCCGGCGATCAGCCTGCCGCTGGCCAGCAGCGCCGAAGGCGTGCCGATCGGCGTACAGTTCGTCGCCCCGTACGGCGACGAGGCGACGCTGCTCCAACTCGCCGGGCAACTGGAAATCGAGCGTCCGTGGCGCGGGCGCAAACCGTCGGTGCATGCCGCCGCCACTCGAGAGGAAAGCGCGCGCGCCTGATGGTGCGCCGCGCGATTGTGCAAACCTGCGTCATAACCAGAAAGGACCGGAGATGGGTACCCGATTCAAGCTTCTTTCGGCGGCAGTCGCTCTCGGCTCGCTGCTGCTGTGCGGCCAAGCGCTCGCGAAGCCCACCTGCGCCAACGGCGTCATCAAGGTCGGCGCGGTGTCGACCATCACCGGCGTGGCCGATTTCAGCGAAGTGCCGAAGGCGACCAAGGCCGAGTTCGACCAGATCAACGCCAAGGGCGGGATCGACGGCTGCAAGATCGAGTACACGATCGAAGACGACAAGGGCGACCCGCAGGCCGCCGCGCAGGCCGCGCGCGACCTCATCGACAACAAGGGCGTGGTCGCGATGGTCGGCTCGGCGAGTCTGCTCGACTGCACGGTCAACGCGATGACCTACCAGCGCCGCAACGTGCTCGCGATCCAGGGGCTCGGCGTCGATTCGGCGTGCTTCAATTCGCCGAGCATCTCGCCGGTCAACGTCGGCCCGTTCACGCTGTCGACCGCAATGGCGTACTACGCGTCGCAGACGCTCAAGGTGAAGAAGATGTGCGCCTTCTTCATCATCATCGGCGGCACGCAGGAGGCGTACAAGAAGGCGCTCACCGACTGGGAGAAGATCACCGGCCACAAGCTGCACATGCTCGACCTCACGGTGCCGATCCAGGGCGACCTCACACCCTACCTGATCAAGGCGCGCGACGGCGGCTGCGATGCGGTGGTCAACAACGGCGTCGAACCCAACGTCGTGCAGTGGGTCAAGACCGCCGATGCGCAGAAGATCACCGGCATCAACTGGCTGTTCCTCGCGCCCGCCTACACCGAAGGCGTGGCCAAGGCGCTCGCCGGCTCCAAGCAGCCGATCTATGCCGGCACCGAGTGGGAGCCGTACACCGAGGCGGGTTCGCCGGCCAACCAGCAGTGGATCGCGACCATGAAGGCCGCGAACCGCCCGCTGACGGCGTTCTCGCAGGGGGGCTATCTGGCGGCCAACGTGTTCGTCGACGTGATCAAGGGCATCAACGGCCCGGTCACGCACGAAAGCGTCGCCAAGGCGCTGCGCGGCATGACCAAGGCCGCCAAGTACCCGCTCGCGGGCTCGCCGTGGATCTTCGGCGGCGCGAAGACCCATACGCCGATGCGCTCGACGAAGGTCATGAAGCTCGTCGACGGCACGTGGAAGGTCGAGACGCCCCAGTGGGTGGTGCTGCCGAACCTGTGAGGTGATCGGCTCCGGCGGTGGGCGTCGCCCGCCGCCGCAAGCCACGCAGACCGCATGTCGACGCACGCGTGAACGACCTGCTGACATCGGCCGCGGCCGGGCTTTCCGCGGGGGGCACCTACGCGCTGCTCGGCGTCTGCGCGGTGTTCACCTACCGGCTGGTTGCGGTCGTCAACTTCACCGGCGCCGCGATCGGCACCACCGGCACCTTCGTGATGGTGGTGCTGCACCAGGCGGGCGTGCCGCTCGGCCTGGCGGTGCTCGCGGGGCTCGCCGCCGGCACGGCGACCGGGCTGGCGATCGGCTTCGTCGCCACCACCTGGTTCGCGGAAGCCGGCGCGTCGAGCAAGGCGGCGATGACGGTGGCGCTGTTCATCGGCATCGTCGCAGTGGGGCTGCGCCTGACCGGGGGCCAGCATCCGCACCCGTTCCCCGACCTCGTTCCGGGCAGCGCGTTTCGCCTCGCCGGCGTCGAGCTGTCCAATGCGGCGCTGCTGGCGATCGGGCTGGCGGTGCTGTTCACGCTGCTGGCCGATCTCTTTCTCGAGCGCACGCGCATCGGGCTGCAGCTGCGCGCGCTCTCCGAGCGGCCGGTCGCGGCCGAACTGGTGGGCGTGCGGGTGCGCGCGCTGTCGCTGCTGGTGTGGGCGGTGACCGGCACCTTCACGACGCTGGCGCTGATGATCGTGGCGCCGCAGCGCTCGCCCGATTTCATGTCGCTGTCGCTGCTCGTCGTGCCCGCGCTCGCCGCCGCGTTGATCGGCTTCTTCCGCAGCTTCTGGCTCACGCTGATCGGCGGCATCCTGATCGGCGTCGTCGAAGGCATGACGAGCCTCTTGAGTGGCGCGAGCCAGTACCGCGGCACGATCCCGTTCCTCGTGATCCTCGCGGTGCTGCTGTGGGCGCAGCGCCGCGCGCGCTGGGATGAA
>JAJVIL010000124.1 GCA_022072045.1 Burkholderiaceae bacterium
CGGCGGCCTGCGCGAGCGCCGTCTCGCGCGCCACGCCGTCGGCGGCCATCAGATCGACCAGTCGCGGGCGTCCTTCGGTCAGCGTGCCGGTCTTGTCGAACGCCACGGTGCGCACCGCATGCGCGAGTTCGAGCGCCTGCGCGTCCTTGATCAGAATGCCGTGGCGCGCCGCGGTGCCGGTGCCCACCATGATCGCCGCCGGCGTCGCCAGACCGAGCGCGCACGGGCACGCGATCACCAGCACCGACACCGCGTGGATCAGGCCGTCGCCCCAGGCGCCGGTGGCCAGGCCCCAGCCGAGCCAGGTGACCGCGGCCACCGCGAGCACTGCCGGAACGAACACCGCGCTGACGCGGTCGACCAGGCGCTGGATCGGTGCCTTGTGCGCCTGCGCCGATTCGACCAGCCGCACGATGCGCGCCAGCGTCGACTCCGCGCCGAGCGCGCTGGCGCGCACGCGCAGCAGGCCCTCGGCGTTGACGGCGCCGCCGGTGACGTGGTCGCCCGGCTGCTTGGCCACCGGCAGGCTCTCGCCGGTGATCAGCGATTCGTCGACGTGGCTCGTGCCGTCGATGATCTCGCCGTCGGCGGGCACGCGCTCGCCCGGGCGCACGACGAGGGTGTCGCCCACCTGCAGCCGCGCGGTCGGCAGTTCGACCTCTGCGCCGTCGCGCAGCACGCGCGCGGTGTCGGGGCGCAGCGCCTGCAGCGCGCGGATCGCTTCGGTGGTCTGCCGCTTGGCGCGCGCCTCGAGCCACTTGCCGAACAACACCAGCGTGATCACCACCGCGGCCGACTCGAAGTACAGCGGCACCATGGCACCCGGCTCGGCGCGCAGCAGCAGGAACACGCTCAGGCCCCAGGCCGCGCTGGTGCCCAGCGCGACCAGCAGGTCCATGTTGCCGCTGCCCGCGCGCAGCGCCTTCCAGCCGGCGACGTAGAAGCGCGCGCCGAGCCAGAACTGCACCGGCGTGGCCAGTGCGAACTGCCACCAGCCGTCGAGCATCCAGTGGCGGCCGAACAGCTCGGCCAGCATCGGCAGCACCAGAGGCGCCGACAGCAGCGCCGCGGCGATCACGCGCGCGCCTTCGCCGAACTTGCGCGCCGGTGCCGCCGTCGTCGCATCGCGCGCCAGGTCGCGCCCGCCGTAGCCCGCGCGTTCCAGCGCGGCCAGCAGATCGGCTGTCGCGGCCTGGCCCTTCCAGCGCACGACCTCGGCGCGCTCGGTGGCCCCGTTGACCTGCGCGCTCACCACCCCCGGCACGCGCTGCAGCGCGCGCTCGACGCGCGCCACGCACGATGCGCACGTCATGCCCGTCACGCCGAGCGCGACCGTCTCCTGCGGCACCGCGTAGCCGGCGTCGCGCACCGCGGCAGCGAGCGCGGCGGCGCCCGCCGGCGCCGCCAACTCGACGGCGGCCGATTCGGTGGCCAGGTTGACGCTGGCCGATCGCACGCCGGGCACGCGCGCCAACGCACGCTCGACCCGGCGTACGCACGATGCGCACGTCATGCCCTCGATCGGCAGCGAGACGATGGCGGCGGCGGAGGGGGCAGAGGTGGTCATGCGGTGACTCTAAACCTTGCCATCATGGCAGGGTCAAGCCCCGGTCGGCCCTCCGCCCGGGCGGGGTCTAATCCGCATCGCTGCCTTGGACGCACCGAGCCATGAAGCACTTGCCGGCCATCGCGATCGCAGGGATCGCCGCGCTCGCGCTGGCGTCGATCGTTCACTGGCGCTTCGCGAGCGACCTCGCGCGCGCGGCCGAGCGCGCCGCGCAGGGCAGCACCATGGTCGCCACGCGCTGCGGACCGATCGAGGTTCAGCAGGCCGGCGAAGGCATCCCGCTGCTGGTGATCCACGGCGCCGGCGGCGGCCACGACCAGGGCATGCTCTTCGCACGCGCGCTCGTGCCGCACGGCATCCGCGTCATCGCGATGTCGCGCTTCGGCTACCTGCGCACGCCGCTGCCTGCCGATGCGACGCCTGCGGCGCAGGCCGACGCGCACGTGTGCCTGCTCGATGCGCTGGGCATCGAGCGGGCGGCCGTGATGGGCATCTCCGCGGGAGGCCTGTCGGCGATGCAGACCGCGATCCGCCACCCGGGCCGCGTGAGCGCGCTGGTGCTGGTGGTGTCGCTCGCCTGGCGGCCGTCCGATGCGGCGGCTGCGACCTCGCAAGCGTCTGCCCTGGCCGAACGCATCCTGCTGCGACTGGTCGGCTCCGACTTCGTGTTCTGGGCGACGATGAAGCTCGCGCCCGACCAGGCGATCGCGCGCGTGCTGGCCACGCCGCCCGCCGCCGTGCATGCGGCGAACGCGGCCGAACGCGCGCGCGTGCAGGCCATGCTCGAGAGCATCCTGCCGGTCTCGGCGCGCGCCGATGGCCTGCGCAACGAAACGCGGATCGCCAAGTCGCTGGCGCCTTATGCGCTCGATGCGATCCGTGCGCCGACGCTGCTGATCAGCGCGCGCGACGACGGCTACGGCACCTACGCCGGCGCGCAGTACAGCGCCAGCCGCATCGCGGGCGCGAAATTCGTCGGCTTCGACGACGGCGGGCACCTGCTGGTCGGCCACGACGAACGCGTGCGTGCCGAGATCGTCGACTGGCTGACCCGGGCGGCACGGCGCTGAGCGGCGGGGGTTGCCGTCATGACGCGCCGGCGCGCCGCCTCACGCAGTCGAGGTAGGCCTCGCCGTCGGGCGGCGCGCCGCTGCGCTGCGAGCGCCACAGCATCTCGCCCAGGCACTCCATCGCCTGATGGTGCGCTTCGTGCAGCGAATCGAGTCGCGCCGCGAGCGCCTCCACCGCGGCGCGGATGCCCTTGGGCTGATCGATCGAGCACTGCTCGCTGATCGACAGATGCATCGACAGGTGCAGGAACGGATTGCTGCGTCCCGCGTCGATCGAGTAGTCGGCCGCCAGCGCGGCGCTCTCGTTGTCGAGGTCGCGGTGGTACTCGGGGTGTTCGACGATCCACTGCGCGGCCAGCGTCTCCAGTGCCGTCGCCGGCGTGCCGTCGCGCTGTTTGCGCCAGGCGGTGCAGAAGAAGCGCCGCACGTCGCTTGGGTCGGGCTGGAACACGCCGACAATTGTCGCCGCGACGCGAGTGCGGCGCGTCTTCGGGGGATTCGTTGCCGCTGATCACCGACCCTGCCTTCTACGCCCTCGCGATTCCCGCCGCGCTGCTGGTGGGCATCGGCAAGAGCGGGGTCGCGGGCGGCTTCGGCATCCTGGCGGTGCCGCTGATCGCGCTGACGATGCCGGTGCCGCAGGCGGCCGCGATCGTGCTGCCGTTGCTGACGGTGGGCGACCTGTTCGGGCTGGCGGCGCTGATCAAGGCGCGCGACCGTGCGCTGTTGCGGCTGCTGCTGCCCGCGGGGCTGGCGGGCATCGTCGCAGGCTTCGTGCTGTTCGACCTGCTGTCGCCCAAGGCGGTGTCGGTCGTGCTCGGCGCGATGACGCTGCTGTTCCTGCTGCAGCGCGCGTGGTCGCGCCACGGCGCCGCGGTGCGTGCGGTGCCCAGATGGTTCACCGCGCTGATGGGGCTGGTCTCGGGCGTCACGAGTTTCGTCGCACACGCCGGCGGGCCGCCGATCTCGATCGCGCTGCTGCCGATGGGGCTGGCGCCGGCGGCGTTCGCCGGCACCACGGCCGTGTTCTTCACGGTGATCAACGCGTCGAAGTGGCTGCCGTACGCGTCGCTCGGCTTGATCGACGCCACCAACATGCTCACCGCTGCGGTGCTGGCGCCGTGCGCGGCGCTCGGCGTGTGGTTCGGCGTGTCGCTGCTGCGCCGGCTGCCCGCGCTGTGGTTCTACCGGCTGGTATCGGCGGGGTTGCTGATCACCGGCATCAAGCTGGTGTGGGACGGGCTGCGCTAGCGCGGCGCGGCCAGGTGCGGCAGCAGCCGTGCGGCCAGCTCGCGCAGCCGTTCGAGCCCGGGCTCCTTGCGCGGCCAGACCAGCCCGACGCCGTCGCCTTCGAAGCGCGGCAGCACGTGCAGATGCAGGTGCGGCACCGTCTGCCAGCCGGCGGGGCGGTTGGCCTGCAGCACCGTGATGCCTGCGGGCGCGAACGCGGCCTGCACCGCCAGCGCCATGCGGCGTGCCGTGCGCATCAGCGCCGCCGCCTCCTCGTCGGTGCAATCGAGCAAGGTTTCGCGCGCGGCCTTGGTGGCGACGATGACGTGGCCGTCGTTGACCTGGCCGGCGTCCATGAAGGCGAACACCAGGTCGTCCTCGTAGACCTTGGCGCACGGCAGCGCGCCGGAGAGCAGCTTCTCGAAGATGGTGGGCATGGCGGGCAGGCGTCGTGGCTTCGCCGCGATTCTCGCGCCAACGGCGCCGTGGCAGCGCCGGGTCGATCGCGCGGCGCCGGCCGCAACGCCGAACCCGCAGCAACACAACTTTTCGTTTGGCGGGGTGCTGAGGGTCAACTGCGCGCCATCGGCCGTCGTTGGATGTCAGACCTGTTGCATCGGAGGCCAGCATGTCTGGAAGCGCAGTGGGCGTGGCGCGAGCCACGGGGAAGGGATGGTCCGCTTCGCGCCTGCTGCGGGCGATCGCGCTCGCGACGGCCGCGGCCGCGGTGATCGGCCTGGCAGGCTGCGGCGGCGGCTTCGAGCTGTACGGCGACAGCTTCAGCATCGGCGTCTCGATCGATGGCCAGCCCGACGGCGGCCCGATCGGATCGGGCGCGCACCGAGACGTCAGCATCTGGGCCGGCGAGTCGGTCGCGTTCGACGCCAGCGAGCCGGTCGAGTGGACACTCTACGCCGGCGACGCCGCGATCCCGGCCGACGGCAGCACGGTGTACTACGGCGGGGCGAGCATTCGCGCCACGGCGGTCGGCCGCTCGCGCATCGTGGTCGACACCGCGGCCGCCGGCCGGCTGCCGGAGCCGGTGGCGATCACGCTGGTCGCCGTCTCGACCTACGACGCCGCGCTGGTGGCGACGATCGACATCTACATCTACTGATCGGCCCCGAGGCGGTTGCGTCACCGGCTGGTGCCGGGGCGATCGGCCGCATCGCCCGCGTCGGGCTCCTGGTCGCGGCCGCGCGTGCGCTGCGCGAGGTCGCGCTCCTGCGCCAGCAGTTGCTCGAGCTGCTGGCGCCCGGCCTTGCTGATCGAGACCAGGCGCGCGCGGTCGCCCAGGTGCGGCGCCATCGTGACGAGCTGGGCGATGCTGTGGCGCCTGAAGCGCTGCGCCAGGGTGCGCGCGCGGTGCGGCTCGACGCCGAGCAGCTCGAGCACGCTGCGCCCGCTCATCAGCGCGGCGTCGAGCGTCTCGCGCTCGATCAGCCGCACGCCGCGCTGATAGAGCTGCGTCCAGTGCTGCGCGTTGCGCGCGCGCGCGACGATCGTGAGGTTCGGGAAGTGCTGGCGCGCCAGGTCGACCAGCGCGAGGTTCTGCTCCACATCGTCGATCGCCACCACCAGCACCTTCGCGTCGGCGGCGCCGGCGGTGCGCAGCAGATCCAGGCGCGTGGCGTCGCCGTAGTAGACGCGCCAGCCGTACTGGCGCGCGCCTTCCACCTGCTCGGCGTCGTGGTCGAGCACCGTGACGCGCACACCCACCGAAAAAAGCAGCCGCGCGAGCACCTGCCCGTAGCGGCCGAAGCCGGCGAGGATCACCGGCGCGTTCTGCGACTGCTCGAGCCGGTGTTCGGTGGGCTCGACGCGGTGCGCGCGCAGGTGCGCGGCCCACCAGCGGTAGGCGCCCAGCAGCAGCAGCGGCGTCAGCAGCATCGACACCGTGACCACCGCCACCAGCAGCGAAGCTGCCTGCGCATCGATCACCGAGCCGCGCGTCGCCGCCTGGAAGATCACGAAGCCGAACTCGCCGCCTTGCGCCAGCAGGATGATGAACGCCGGCCGCTCGGCCAGCGGGATCGGCATCGTGTGCACCATCACCCACAGCACCAGCGCCTTCAGCGCCACGAAGCCGGCCACCAGCACCACGATCAGCCCCGGGTGCTGCAACACCACGCGGAAGTCGATGCCCATGCCCACCGCGATGAAGAACAGGCCGAGCAGCAGGCCCTTGAACGGCTCGAGGTCGGTCTCGAGTTCGCGCCGGTATTCGCTCTCGGCCAGCAGCACGCCGGCGAGGAAGGCGCCGAGCGCCATCGACAACCCGACCGATTGCATCAGCGCCGCGGTGGCCACCACCAGCAGCAGCGCGGCGGCGGTGAAGATCTCGGGTGTCTCGCTGCGTGCGATCCAGCGCAGGGTCGGGCGCAGCAGCAGCCGCCCGCCGACGACGATGACGGCAATCACGCCGAAGGCGCGCGCCGCGCCGAGCCAGAACGGCAAGCCGCCGTCGTCGTGCGCGCCGCCGGCTGCGAGCAGCGGCACCAGCGCGAGGATCGGGATCGCGGCGATGTCCTGCAGCAGCGCCACCGACAGCACGCCCTGGCCGGCGGTGGTGTTGCCGAGGTTGCGCTCGGCCAGCACGGCCAGCCCGATCGCCGTCGACGACATCGCCAGGCCGAGCGCGGCCACCAGCGCCAGCCGCCACGGCACGCCGGCGAGCACGCCGACGCCGAGCATCAGCACGGTCGAGCCGACGAGCTGCACGCTACCCCAGCCGAAGATCGGCCGCCGCATCGCCCACAGCCTGCGCGGCTCGAGTTCGAGCCCGACGAGGAACAGCATCAGCACGACACCGAACTCGGCGAAGTGCAGCATCGACTGCGGATCGCTGACCAGCGCCAGGCCGAACGGCCCGATCGCGATGCCGGCGCCGAGGTAGCCGATGATCGACCCGAGACCGAGAAAGCGCGCCACCGGCACCGCAACCACCGCGGCGGCGAGGTACACCAGGCCAAGCGTCAGCCAGGGCGGCATGCGCGCTGCCTCACCGCGCGGTCGCGCGCAGCGGCTCGACCGGCGTGCCTGCCGCCGGCGGCTCGCCCGCAGCGACCGCTGGCGGGCGACCGCCTGAATCGACCGACGGGCGTTCGCCCGAGTCTACCGACGGGCGTTCGCCCGAGTCGGCAGGCGGGCGTTCGCCCGCGGGCGCCTCGCCCTGGATGCACGGTCGCAGGTCGGCGATCTCGGGCCAGTCGGGCCAGCGGCGCAGGTGGTCGACCAGCGTGTCCACGTGCGCGGCGATCTCGGCGCGCGTTGCCTGGTGCGCGCCGTACAGCACCAGCGGCGGCAGGAAGCGCATGCCGGCCAGTTGCGCGGTCTGCTCGTACGGCGGCCAGAACGCGTCGACGAAGAAGCGGTTGTGCCCGTCGGGTCGGTACGACGCCTCGGTGCCGCCGGTGGACACCACGAGCCACAGATCCTTGCCGGCCAGTTGCGTGCCGCCGGGGCCGTAGGCCCAGCCGTAGACGAACACCTCGTCGAGCCACAGCTTGAGCAGCGGCGGCATCGCGTACCAGTGCAGCGGGTGCAGCCACACCACCAGCCGCGCGCGCAGCAGCGCCGCCTGCTCGGCAGCGACGTCGATGTCGTAATCGGGATACAGCGCGTACAGGTCGCGCAATTCCCAGCGCTCGCCCTCGCGCGCGAGCGCGCGCCGCAGCGCCGCGTGCACCCGCGAGTGCGCCAGATCGGGGTGCGCGAGCAGCAGCAGGATGTCTTGCATCGGGCCGCAGTGTGCACGAGTGTCCCGTGGTTTGCCCGGTGCCGGCGCCGCGCGCCGGCCGGCTACCATTGGCCCGAGGGCCGCTCGAGCCGCGCGAGACGGCGTTTTCGTGCGAGGAGGAATGCATGCCGGTGATCGTCGTCGCCAACCCCAAGGGCGGGGTCGGCAAGAGCACGTTGGCCACCAACATCGCGGGCCTCTACGCGCGTCAGGGCCACGCGGTGATGCTCGGCGACGTCGACCGCCAGCAGTCGTCGCGCCAGTGGCTGGCGTTGCGCCCCGACGCCGCGCCGCGCATCCAGGGCTGGGACGTGGTCGGCGAGTCGACGCTCAAGGCGCCCAAGGGCGTGACGCACGTGGTGCTCGACACGCCCGCGGGCCTGCACGACAAGAGGCTCGATGCGGTGATGCGCATCGCCGATCGCGTGCTGATCCCGCTGCAGCCGAGCCTGTTCGACATCCAGGCCACGCACGCTTTCGTGGCCGAGCTGCGCGCGCACCGGCGCGGCGGCGACGTCACGCTGGCACTGGTGGGCATGCGCGTCAAGGAGCACACCATCTCCAACGATCAGTTGCACCAGTTCGTCGCGACGCTGAAGGTGCCGGTGCTGGGTTACCTGCGCGACACCCAGAACTACGTGCACGTCGCCGCGCGCGGCCTCACGCTGTGGGACGTGACGCCCAGCCGCGTCGAGCGCGATCTCGAGCAATGGCAGCCGCTGGTGAAGTGGCTGAACGGCGCATGATCCGCATCGATCGCCTGAGCGATCTGCGCGCGCGCGTCGGCCAGGAACTGGCCGTCGGCGACTGGGTCACCGTCGACCAGCCGATGATCGACAAGTTCGCCGATGCCACCGGCGATCACCAGTGGATCCACGTCGACCCGGCGCGAGCCGCCACCGGCCCTTTCGGCACCACGGTGGCGCACGGCTTCCTGACGCTGTCGCTGCTGCCGCGGCTTGCCGCATCGGCCCTCGAGATCGCCGACGTGCGCATGAGCGTCAACTACGGCCTCAACCGCGTGCGCTTCCCGGCGCCGGTGCCTGTGGGCAGCCGCATCCGCGCGCGCCTGAAGCTGCTTGCCTTCGAGCCGCTCGACGGCGGCGCGCAACTGGTGACCGAGGTGACGATGGAGCGCGAAGGCGGCGACAAGCCGGTTTGCGTGGCCGAGAGCGTCGCGCGCCGCTATGTGTGATGCCCCCGGCGTGGCGGCCGCGCTGTCTTGCGGCTAGCATTGCCGGCGGCGAGGTGAAGCGATGAAGGTGCTGCTGGTCGACGACCATCCGCTGATCCTGAGCGCGCTGCAGGCGGTGATCCAGGGTCTGGGCGACGACGTCAGCGTGTTCGGCGTGGCCAGCGCCGAGGAGGCACGCGCGGCGCTGCGGCGCGATGCCGCCTTCGACCTCGCGCTGATGGATCTGAGCCTCGGCGCCGAAGACGGCTTCGCGCTGCTGGCCGAGGTGCGCGCGCAGTACCCGGCGCTGCCGGTGGTGGTGGTGTCGGCCACCGAGCGCCAGGTCGACGTGATCCGCGCCATCGACATGGGCGCGATGGGCTTCGTGCCCAAGCGGGCGTCGAACCGCGACCTGTTCGAGGCGCTGCGCATGGTGATGTCCGGCGGCGTCTACATCCCGCCGATGATGCTCGGGCTGGCGCCGCCGCCGCCGGGCGGCGACACCGTGCCGGCGGTG
>JAJVIL010000017.1 GCA_022072045.1 Burkholderiaceae bacterium
CAAACCGGGCACCGCGCGCGGCTGGACCGCCACGCCGGCGCAGGCGCCGGCACCGCTGCCGCGCGACGGCAAGGTGTGGGTGCTGTTCGGCCCGTGCCAAGCGGTTGGCTGGCCGGCGGTGGTGGCCGGTGCGCCGCCGGCAGAGGTGCTGCCGCTGGTGCGACACTTCCCACCACTCGCGGCCACTACACAGACGCGGGAGTGATGATCGGGGCCAAGACCGTGCGCGAAGCCGCAGGCTGAGGCCCAGGCGCTCCCTGACCGAGTCGCCTGGGCCACCACCCCATCACATCACCGCCGGCGACACCCACATCGGCTCCGGCCGGTGGACCGGAAGCACCGTGGGGCGCTCGGAGTCGAACGCAGCTTGCTCGCCACCGAAGGCCGCCATCGCCGAGACCAGGCTCTGCGCCTGCCTGGCGATGAGGGCCGAGGTGATCGGCACCTCGGCGGTCGCAATCGCCGGCTCCGGCCAGTCGAGGTCGCGCAGCGTGGCCGGCTGCCACAGCGGCGCGTAGGCTCGGCCTCGCCCCGGCGGAACGGTTGCTTCGGGCGCTGCCGCAGCCGCGATCGAACTCCGTATCGGCCGCACCGGCATGATGTGCTCGCGCAGTGCCGTGACGGGTTCCGGCTCGTTCAACGCGGCGGCCTCGCGCGCGCCCGACGACAGCGGCACCACCGCCGGCGGCAGCGTGGAGCCGTCGCTCAAGCGGAAGGTCTCAATCTTGCTGGCCGTGCCGACGTAGTGGTTGGCGACCACGAGTTTGTCGGCGCCGTGCCCGGCAATCGTGATTTCCAGGTTGTTGCCGACATGGCTGAACACGAGGTCGCCCGCCGTGAGGCCGTCGCCGAACTGCACCGTGTCGGCGCCGCCGGAGTCGGTGATCGTGTCGACGCCGTACCCGATGCCGAAGCGGTAGGTATCGGCCGAACTGGTGCTGTTGTCGGTCAACGCATCGCTGCCGACCGCGCCGTCGTCGTCGCTTCCTTGTTGAAGTCCACCGCCATCACCGAGGCCAGGCCGCCACCCAGCGAGTGGCCGGTGAAGCTGATCGTGGCATCTGGATGCTGTGCCTTCGTCTGCAGATACAGCCCGATGGCCTGCTGCAGCTGCATCGACGACAGCCCGATTCCCAGGGGGATGTTGGCTGCGAGCGTGTCGAGGACCTTGCCTTTGTTGGTACCGGTGAACGAGATCACGACCTCGTTGCCCTTCTGGTACACGCCGGCCGAGAAGCCAGTGCCATTGGTTTCTGCGTCCGACAACCAGTGGACCTCGGTCCATTCGAGGGGGACGGGGGTGCGGTTGACCCTTGAGCGGTCGTAGACGCGATTGGACAGTTCAGCGTACTCGTGTTCAGTCACCATGATGAGGGTCCTTGTGAGTCTTGTTTCTTGAGGGCGCCTGGTAGCGCGCATCAGCAGCCGTGCTGCCACTTGCTTGATACGGATCTGAAACTGGGATCGACCATCGGATCGTTCAGCCGTCCGGCCTTCTCGACGACCGTCAAGTCCTTCGACCAATCCGGGGTCATCCCGGTGAACATGTTGGCCGGCTTGCCGATCCATTGAGGCGACAGCGGCTGCTGGATCCATTGGTTATCGCGGTAGCGATACTCGGTATAGGGCAACTTCGGCCTTCCGAGTTCGTTCCAGCTGGAGCAGTGAAAGAAGGTGGCGACCATGGTCCACTCCTTGGTGACTGGGTCGCGGTCGAAGATCACCGGTACGAACCTCGCGCTCCAGACGCGCGGGTTGTCAGGTTTGAGCGGTTGAGTGATCTCGACCGTCATCCCTTCGTTGAACGATCCTCCGCCGCCTCCCGCGACCCAGTTCTCCTTGAGCTTCGCCGTACGCCTCACATGGACTACTTCGCCGCTGGCAAGCTGGACTTCCTCGCGCCATTCGATCTTCGACGGACCGCAGGCAGTCTGCGTCGCAGAAGCCAGCAGGGCGGTCGCCAGCGTAGCGAGCCGCAACCGCTGGATCCAATACAGGGCCTGACGCGACTCGAAGCGGCAACGGGCCGGTTCCGTGGGCGGCTTGAAGTCGCGACTCACAATCGATCTCATCGGTCTACCTCCAAGGTGTGTTCGTCATCGAAGGGCCACGCCGCGGTGCACCAGCACCTTGTCCATCACCACCTGGAAGAACAGCGGCATCACGAGCGCGAAGAGCTGCAGGAACAGGCTCACCACGAGCACCTCGACGAGCAGCCGGCGATGCTTGACCAGGCTGGGGATGAACCAGCTGAAGTCGAATCGCGCGAGATCACCGGCCAGGCTGGCGCGGCTGGCGATGAGGATCAGCTCGCCACTCCAGCGCGCGGCAAAGTCGGCCAGCGGCGCGATCGTCGGGCGCGATTCGTTGCCGCTGCCGTCGAAGGCCTGCGTCAGCACGCGCTGCCCGTCGCATTGCGCGAGCACCGCCACCAAGCCGTCGACCATCGAGGCCAGCGCGGGCAGCGGGGTCAGCGCCAGGCGCTCGGCGCTCGTGCGGCTGCGGCGGGCGCGCAGCCCGAGGTGCCCGGCGGCAGTGAGCAGGTGGTCGATTCCCGCCGCCTCGCTCGCGCCCAGGCCGAGCCGGTGCCACAACGCCGCCGGATCGGCGGCCACGTGGTGCAGCCGCGCCAGCAGGCACAGCGCGGCGAGGCCGCCATCGCTGGCGGCGCGCCGCGCCGGCGGCGGCTGGCTGGCAAGATCTCCCGCGTCGGCGGCCAAAGGCTGCACGACCGCTCCCTCGCTGTCGTGTTGGGCCCCCTCGGCGGCGCGACTCTAGCCGATGCCTATGGCGGCCGGCGTTGGCGCCATCTCAGCGCATAGGATTGACAGGCAGACGGCAGTGTGATCGGCGAATTAGGCAGATCGAGCCGCATGCGCCCGATCCGGCTCGCGCACGACTTCGCGCCGCCTCGCTCCCGAGTCAATCGACGAAGAAATCCGGGATCAGGTCCTTCGTCCCCGGCACCACCGCGTAGCGGTCGAGGTCCTTCACGCCGTGCTCGGCGAGCAGCGTGTCGTCGATGAAGAAGTTTCCGGTCACCGCTTTCGCGTCGCTGGTCAGGATGAGGTGCGCGGCGTCGGCCAGGATCTCGGGCTTGCGGCACTTGTTCAGGTCGACGCCCGGGATCATCTGCAGCGCCGCGGTGGCGATCGCGGTGCGCGGCCACAGGCTGTTCACCGCGATGCCGTGGCGCTTGAACTCCGCCGCGTGGCCGAGCGTGCACTGGCTCATGCCGTACTTGGCCATCGTGTAGGCCACGTGATTCTGGAACCAGTGCGGCTTCATCGACAGCGGCGGGCTCATGTTCAGCACGTGCGGGTTGCGGCCGGCCTTGGCGCTCTTGATCAACTCGGCCAGGCACGCCTGCGTGCAGCAGTAGGTGCCGCGCACGTTGACGCCGAACATCAGGTCGAAGCGCTTCATCGGCGTGGCGTCGGTCGGCGTGAGGCTGATCGCGCTGGCGTTGTTGACCAGGATGTCGATGCCGCCGAAGCGCTTCACTCCCGCCGCCACCGCCGCGGCCACCGCGTTCTCGTCGCGGATGTCGGTGGGCACCGGCAGCGCCTGGCCACCGGCGGCCTCGATCTCCTTGGCTGCGGAGTACAGCGTGCCGGGCAGCTTGGGGTTGGGCTCGGTGGTCTTGGCCACCAGCACGATGCGCGCGCCGTCGCGCGCGGCCTTCAGCGCGATCGCCAGCCCGATGCCGCGCGACGCGCCGGTGACGAACAGGGTCTTGTCCTTCAGGGTTCGCTGAGTCGTCATGAGGTCTCCGGGTTCGGCTCTCTAGCCTTCAAAGCAATCCTGGGATGTCGCGCTGATCCGAACCCGCCGCGAACTCGCGGCGCGGCCAGGGCACGGCGCGGCCTGGGGCGTGTCGGCGTATACACGCTCACGCAGCTTCCAACTCGAATTCGACCTTCACGGTCTCGTACGGAAACTCGACTTGCCCCGACTCAGTACGATCGAGAACGCCGGCCATCAGCAGCGCCGTCACGTCAGCATGAACCGCCTTGACGTCACGGTTCACGCGCCGTGAGACTTCGCGGATCGACACTGGGCCGGCGCCGCACAAGGCGCGCAGGATCTGCCAGCGCTTGGTGGTCAGCACGCGCCACAGCAACTCCGGCGTCGCGAACGAAATCCGCGCCGTGCGCGCGGCGCGGCCGGACTTGGCCGCGGCCAGAGCGTCTGCCATCGCCCGCTGCGGCGGGCGAACATCAAGAGTCACGGTCTTCATCGAGCAACCCCCTTGACTCGCGCTCGAAATCGGCGAACAACCGATCCAGGCCGCTGAAGCGATAGGCCGACTCTCGTCCGCGCAGGTGACGGTGATCTCCCTTTCCGGGCTCGTTGTCGAAGCGCAGCAGGCAGACCCGGTGAACCACGAAAGCGAGCCGGTACTTGTACATGTGAGTCGAACCCGGCAATGGCTTGGCCAGCTGCCAGACCACGATCTCCGCGAAGGCGTGATCGGTGTACGCGATCCGGTCTCGCACGAGCAGGGTCGCCCTCACCCGCCCGAGTATGCGCGGAGCCGCGGCGTGCTGTCAAACGCTCCAACACCCAGAGCGCCCTAGCCGGCGCGGCAGCTGGCCAACGCCGATGGTCGCCAAGGTCGGCGATCTGGTCGGGCATCCGCAGCGTGGGTACTCAGAACTTCGAGAAGTCGGGCTTGCGCTTCTGGAAGAAGGCCTGGAACGCCTCCATCGCCTCGGGGCTGCGCAGGCGGCGGCCGAAGATCTCGCCTTCGATCTGCATCGTCTGCAGCGCAGCCTCGCGCGTGGCGCGGCGCATCAGCTGCTTGGTGTCGCGCACCGCGCCGGGCGGCAGCGCGTTGAAGCGCTCGGCCACGCGGCGTGCGTGGTTCAGCACCTCGGCGGCCGGCAGCACCGCGTTGGCCAGCCCGCACTCCACCGCGGCCTCGGCGCCGAACGGCTCGCCGAGCAGCAGCTTCTCGGCCGCGCGGCGGTGGCCCATCAGCGCCGGCATCAGCAGGCTCGACGCGTACTCGGGCACGAGGCCCAGGCTCACGAACGGCGTGGCCAGCCGCGCCTCGTCGCTCACGTAGACGAAGTCGCAGTGCAGCAGCATCGTGGTGCCGATGCCGATCGCCGCGCCGGTGACTGCGGCCACCACCGGCTTGTCGATCTCGAGCAGCGCGCGCATGAACTGCGCCACCGGCGAATCGGCGCCCTGCGGCGGGCGCTGCATGAAATCCTCGAGGTCGTTGCCCGAGGTGAAGACGCCCGGCTGGCCGGTGATCAGCGTGGCGCGCACGGTGCTGTCTTGCGCCGCGGCGCGCAGCGCGTCGGCCATCGCTTGGTACATCGCAATGGTGAGCGCGTTCTTCTTCTCGGGGCGCGCGATCTCGATCGTGGCCACGCCGTGGTGGATGCCGGTCTTGATGGTCATGGGGTCTCCCAAGGGTCGAACCGCGATCTTGCGCCGGCCGTTGCGGCCACGTGCGCGGCGAATTGCAGCTACTAGACCTCCGCGCGCGCAAACCCCAGCGCCTTCGCCGCTGCCGCCAAGCGTTCATCATAGGTTGCCAGCTCGATCGTCTGCCCGTGGACACGCAGGAAATCCATCGTCGCGAGGTGCAGGGCATCGAGCGTGCGTACCGGCAGCGGGAACGCCTGCAACGCACGAGCCAGCACGCGAGGCGATAGTTCGAGCAGGCTCACACGATCGACGAAGTGACGCGCGTCGACCGCATACGACGCGGCACCGCCACGGGCATGGACGCGGTTGAAGACTTCGAATTCGAGCAGACGACTCGACACGAACGCCTGCACCCAGAACCCGTCGGCCGGCGAACGGTCCTCTGCGAACAGCCGCGCCAGCACGACCGAGCTGTCGAGGTAGATCACCGGTCGGCGCGGCTGTCGTCGAGGTCGCGCAGCAGGTCGGCCAGCTTGGCAGTGGGCTTGCGCCTCGGCAGCCGGGCCCGGGCCTGAACCCGCGCGGGTGTCACCAGTCCCTCGCGGACCAACTCGCCCATGCGCTGCTCGGCTTGCGAGGCTTCCTCGCGCACGCGCGGAGCGATCAGCTCGGCGACGACCCGTCCGCGATCGGTCACCAGCACGGTCTCGCCCGCCGCGGCCGCACGCACGTACTCGCTCAGCTTGTCCTTCAGGGCCTTGATGCCGATGGCTTGCATGCCTGCAATGTAGCCACCAGTGGCCACATTGTCAATCAACCCGGCCGCGGCTTCATCGCGCGCCCATCATGGATTCGAGCCTGGCCGCCATGCGCTGGTGCACGATCTGGATGCCCTTGAGCGGCCGCACCATCACCTTGAAGTCGACCGCGCGGCCTTCGTCGTTCCAGCGGATGAGATCGATGCCGTTGACCGCAATGCCGTCGATGGTGGTTTCGAACTCCAGCAGCGCATCGTGCGGGCCGACGATCTCGCGCACGTAGCGGAAGTGCTCGTTGGCCAGCACGTCGAGCGCCGCCGACAGATACGCCAGCACCAGTGCCTTGCCGCGCTGCGGCGTGTGCACGATCGGCGAGTGGAAGACCGCGTCGTCGGCGAGCCAGCGGCTCAACTCGTCGCGCGACCGGGTCTCGATGATGCGGTGCCAGGCCGCGATGGGGTGCTCGCTCAAGATCGATCTCCTTCGGCGGCCGGCGCAGCAGCCCTTAGCCGCGCAGGTGGCACGCCACCCAGTGCCCCTCGGCCGAGCGTTTCAGCTCGGGCTTCTCGGTGCTGCACAACGGCTGCTGCGCGATCGGGCAGCGGGTGTGAAAGTGGCAGCCGCTCGGCGGATGGATCGGGCTCGGCACGTCGCCTTGCAGCGGGATCTTCTTGCGCTTGACCTGCGGGTCGGGGATCGGCACCGCCGACAGCAGCGCCTCGGTGTACGGATGCAGCGGCTGCGTGTAGAGCTTGTTGGCCGGCGCGATCTCGACGATGCGGCCGAGGTACATCACCGCCACGCGGTCGCTGATGTGCTCGACCACCGACAGGTCGTGCGCGATGAAGATGTAGGTCAGCCCGAATTTCGCCTGCAGATCCTCGAGCAGGTTGATCACCTGCGCCTGGATCGACACGTCGAGCGCCGACACCGCCTCGTCGCACACCACCAGCTTCGGGCTCACCGCGAGCGCGCGCGCAATGCCGATGCGCTGGCGCTGGCCGCCCGAGAACTCGTGCGGATAGCGGCGCATGTGGTCGGCGGCGAGGCCCACCGTCTCGAGCAGCTCGACGATGCGCGCCTCGTACTCGGCGCCGCTCTTGGTGAGGCGGTGGATCGTCAGCGCCTCGCCGATGATCTGGCCCACCGTCATGCGCGGGTTCAGCGACGCGTACGGATCCTGGAAGATGATCTGCATGTGCCGCGCCATCGCGCGCAGCTCGTTGCGCGGCATCGCGGTGACGTCGCGGCCCTCGAACTGCACGCTGCCGGCGGTGGGCTCGATCAGCCGCAGGATGCAGCGCCCGGTGGTGCTCTTGCCGCAGCCCGATTCGCCCACCAGGCCGAGCGTCTCGCCGGCGGCGAGGTCGAAGCTGACGCCGTCGACGGCGTGCACGCGGCCGACCTCGCGCGCCAGCAGGCCGCCCTTGATCGGGAAGTACTTGACCAGCTTGTCGACGCGCAGCAGCGGCGCGGCAGACGACGACGGCGCGCTCCTGAGTAGATCCGGCTTTGCCGGGCTACTCAGAGCCCCTCGGGGGGCGGACGACGTACTCGTCGGCCTGGGGGCGCTCATACAGGAATCTCGTCGAGCACGCACGCCACCTTGTGCCCCGGCGCCACCGTGCGCAGCGGCGGTGTGGCGGCGGTGCACCTGGGCATCACGTAGCGGCAGCGCGGCGCGAAGCGGCAGCCCTCGCCCGGTTCGATCAGCTTGGGCACGGTGCCGGGGATCGACTCCAGCCGCACCTTCTGCGTGGCCGCGGTGTCGATGCGCGGGATCGAGCGGATCAGCCCCTGCGTGTACGGATGCCGCGCGCGCGCGAACAGCTCGCCCACCGGCGCCTCCTCGACCACCTTGCCGGCGTACATCACGACCACGCGCTGCGCGACCTCGGCCACCACGCCCATCGCGTGCGTGATCAGCATGATCGCCATGCCCAGCTCGGCCTTCAGCTCGGCCAGCAGGCCGAGGATCTGGGCCTGGATCGTCACGTCGAGCGCGGTGGTCGGCTCGTCGGCGATCAGCAGCTTGGGGTTGCACGCCAGCGCGATCGCGATCATCACGCGCTGGCGCATGCCGCCGGAGAACTGGTGCGGGTAGTCGTGCACGCGGCGCTCGGGCGTGGGGATGCGCACGCGCCTGAGCATCTGCACCGCGCGGTCGAGCGCGTCCTTGCGCGACAGGTGCTCGTGCAGGCGCAGCACCTCGGCGATCTGCTCGCCCACCGTGTACACCGGGTTGAGCGAGGTCATCGGCTCCTGGAACACGATGGCGATCTCTTTGGCGCGCACCTTGCGCATCTCGTCGGCCGGCAGCGGCACCAGGTCGCGCCCCTGCCACAGCACGCGGCCGGCGGCGATGCGCCCCGGCGGCATCGGCACCAGCTTGAGCACCGTCATCGCGGTCACCGACTTGCCGCAGCCGCTCTCGCCGACCACGCACACCGTCTCGCCGCGGTCGACGTCGATGTCGACGCCGTCGACCGCGTGCAGCCAGCCGTCGTCGGTCTTGAAGTGGGTCTTGAGCCCCTGGATCTCCAGCAAGGCCACTACATCACCTTCCTCGGATCCAAGGCGTCGCGCAGGCCGTCGCCGACGAAGTTGATCGCCAGCACCGTCAGGAAGATCGCGCCGCCGGGAAACAGCGCCCAGTGCGCCGCGATGTCCATGTGGTCCTTGGCGTCGAACAGGAGGCGGCCCCAGGTGGGGATGTCGGGCGGGAAGCCCAGGCCCAGGAACGACAGCGTCGACTCGAGGATGATCGCCGCCGCGACGTCGATGGTGCCGGCCACGATCACCGGCCCGAGCGCGTTGGGCAGGATGTGGCGCACCACCTGGCGCGGCGTCGAGGCGCCGAGCGCGCGCGCGGCCTCGACGAACTCCTTCTCGCGCAGCGAGAAGAACTGCGCGCGCACCAGCCGCGCCACCGGCATCCAGCGGAAGATGCCGATCACCGCGACGATCAGGATGAACACGC
>JAJVIL010000120.1 GCA_022072045.1 Burkholderiaceae bacterium
GCACCGCTCATTGCTTGTCGAGCTTGGCGCGCAGCAGCGCACCGAGGCTGGTGGTGCCCGCCGTCTCGCGCTCGTTGCTCTGGGCCAGACGCTGCATCGCCTCTTGCTGGTCGGCGGCGTCCTTGGCCTTGATCGACAACTGGATCGAGCGCGACTTGCGATCGACGTTGACGATGATCGCGTTGACCTCGTCGCCTTCCTTCAGCACGTTGCGCGCGTCTTCCACGCGGTCGCGGCTGATCTCGCTGGCGCGCAGATACGCGGTGACGTCGGGCGTCAGTTGGATCTCGGCGCCGCGCGGGTCGACGCTCTTGACCTTGCCCGAAACCAGCGCGCCGCGGTCGTTGAGCGTGACGAAGCTGGTGAACGGATCCTGGTCGAGCTGCTTGATGCCCAGGCTGATGCGCTCGCGCTCGATGTCGATGCCCAGCACGATCGCTTCGACCTCCTGGCCCTTCTTGTAGTTGCGCACCGCGGTTTCGCCGGGCTCGTTCCAGCTCAGGTCCGACAGGTGCACCAGGCCGTCGATGCCCTGCGCCAGGCCGACGAAGACGCCGAAGTCGGTGATCGACTTGATCGGGCCCTTGACCTTGTCGCCGCGCTTGACGCTGCCGGCGAACTCCTCCCAGGGGTTGGCCTTGCACTGCTTCATGCCCAGGCTGATGCGGCGCTTGTCCTCGTCGATCTCGAGCACCATCACCTCGACCTCGTCGCCGAGGCTCACCACCTTGCTCGGCGCGACGTTCTTGTTGGTCCAGTCCATCTCGGAGACGTGCACCAGCCCTTCGATGCCCGGCTCGATCTCGACGAAGGCGCCGTAGTCGGCGATGTTGGTGACCTTGCCGAACAGGCGCGTGCCGCTCGGGTAGCGGCGCGACACGCCGTGCCACGGGTCGTCGCCGAGCTGCTTCAGACCCAGCGAGACGCGGTTCTTCTCGGCGTCGAACTTCAGCACCTTGGCGGTCAGCTCCTGGCCGACCTGCACCACCTCGGTCGGGTGACGCACGCGGCGCCACGCCATGTCGGTGATGTGCAACAGGCCGTCGATGCCGCCCAGGTCGACGAACGCGCCGTACTCGGTGATGTTCTTGACCACGCCGTGCACGATGGCGCCCTCGGTGAGCGTCTCGAGCAGCTTGGCGCGCTCCTCGCCCATCGACGCCTCGACCACCGCGCGGCGACTGAGCACCACGTTGTTGCGCTTGCGGTCGAGCTTGATGACCTTGAACTCGAGCGTCTTGCCTTCGAACGGCGTCAGGTCCTTGACCGGGCGGGTGTCGATCAGCGAGCCGGGCAGGAAGGCGCGGATGCCGTTGACCAGCACGGTGAGGCCGCCCTTGACCTTGCCCGAGACGGTGCCGTTGACGAACTGGCCCGATTCGAGCGCGTTCTCCAGCGCGAGCCACGACGCGAGCCGCTTGGCCTTGTCGCGCGACAGGATGGTGTCGCCGTAGCCGTTCTCGATGGCGTCGATCGCCACCGAGACGTAGTCGCCGACGGCGACCTCGACCTCGCCCTGGTCGTTCTTGAACTCGTCGATCGCGACGTAGGCCTCGCTCTTGAGGCCGGCGTTGACCACCACGTAGTTGAAGTCGATGCGCACCACCTCGGCGGTGATGACCTCGCCGGCGCGCATCTCGCTGCGCTTGAGCGACTCCTCGAACAGGGCGGCAAACGATTCGCCGCCGGTCCTGGCGGTTTGAGCTTGTGGCATGGGGTTTCCTCGTGGCCGGGCAGGGACGACGGTGGTGTGGTCCGGCCGTGCAACCTGGGGTTGCGGGTTAGGGTTCAACATCCGCTCCGGGGCCTCCGGCGCATCGCGCGACGGCGATCCCTTTGCGGGCCAGATGCCTCAGACCGAGGCGCGGGATTCAACCCGGCTCATCAATCGAAGGCACTGCGCTCGTTCCACCACTGCAGCACCCGGTCGGCCGATTGCTCGACCGTGAGCGACGAGTTGTCGAGTAGGAGCGCGTCCTGCGCCGGCTTCAGGGGCGAGACGGCGCGCTGCATATCGCGCACGTCGCGCGCCTCGAGGTCGGCGCGAAGGGCGTCGAGTTTAGCCGAAATGCCCTTTGCCATCAATTGCTTATGCCGTCGCTCGGCGCGCATCGCCGCGCTCGCGGTGAGGAACACCTTGAGCGTCGCGTCGGGGAACACGACGGTGCCCATGTCTCGCCCGTCGGCCACCAGCCCGGGCACGCGCCGGAACGACAACTGCCGCGCATGCAGCGCCTGGCGCACCGCCGGCAGCGCCGACACGTGCGACGCCAACGCGCCCACGGCCTCGTGGCGCAGCGCTGCGCTGACGTCGACGCCGTCGAGGTACGCCCGGTCGCCGTCGAAGCGCAGCGCGAGGCCCGCGGCCAGGCGCTCCAGCGCGTCGACGTCGCTGCTGGCGACGCCGGCACGCATCGCGGCCAACGCGGTGGCGCGATACAGAGCGCCCGAATCGAGCTGATGCCAGCCCAGACGCGCTGCCACCTCGGCAGCCAATGTGCCCTTGCCCGACGCAGTGGGGCCGTCGACCGCGATCACCGGGATGTCGGCGGCGTCGGTCTGCGCGACGCCGAACAGCGTCTCGAAGTACTCGGGAAACGTCTTGCCGACGCAGCGCGGGTCGAGCAGCCGTACCGCGACGCGGGCACCGAGCAGCGGGTTGAACGCCGCCAGCGACAGGCACATCGCCATGCGGTGGTCGTCGTAGGTGTGCAGCGTGGCGCGCCGCCAGGCGCCGGGCGACGCAGGCGGCTCGACCTCGATGAAATCGGCACCGTCGACCACGCTGGCGCCGAGCTTGCGCAGCTCGGCGGCCATCGCGGCAATGCGGTCGGTCTCCTTGACCCGCCAACTGCCGATGCGGGTCAGCCGCGTACGGCCCTCGGCGTACAGCGCCATCGCCGCCAGCGTCATCGCGGCGTCGGGCATGTGGTTGCAGTCGAGCGTCGTCGCCGCGAGCGGCCAGGCGCCGCGCCGCACTTCGATCCACGACGCGCCGCCGGTGACCTGCGCGCCCATCGCGCGCGCGGCGTCGATGAAGCGGATGTCGCCCTGGATCGAGTCGAGCCCGACGCCCTCGATGCGCAGCGGTGCCTCGACGGCGGCGATCGCCCCCGCGGCGATGAAATACGACGCCGACGACGCGTCGCCCTCGACGTGGATGCGCGCCGGCGCCCGGTAGCGGCTGCCCGCCGGAATGACGAAGCGCTGCAGATCTTGGTGTTGCACCGTGATGCCGAAGCGCTGCAGCAAGGCGAGCGTCAGCTCGACGTACGGCCTGGAGATCAGCTCGCCGTCGACCTCGACCGTGATCGGCCCGCCGCCGCCGCTGACCAGCGGCAGCGCCAGCAGCAGCGCGCTCAAGAACTGGCTCGACACGTCGCCGCGCACGCGGATCGGCCGCTCGGTGTGCAGCGCGCCGCCGGCACGGATTCGCAGCGGCGGAAAGCCGTCGTGATCCAGGTAGTCGATCTGTGCGCCGAGCTGGCGCAGCGCATCGACCAGGTCGCCGATCGGCCGCTCGTGCATGCGCGCAACGCCGCTCAGTTCGATCTCGCCGCCGTCGCGCGTGGCCAGCAGCGCCAGCGCCGCCGCCAGCGGCCGCATCGCTGTGCCGGCGTTGCCCAGATGCAGCGCCAGCGGCGCGCGCAGATGGCGCAGCGAGCCGCCGATGCCGGTGACCGTGGTGAGCCCGCCGTCGGTCGCGATGCCGCAACCCAGGCGCCGCAGCGCCTGCAGCATCACGCGCGTGTCGTCGGAGTCGAGCAGGTCGTGGATCTCGGTGCGGCCCTCTGCCAGGCCGGCCAGCAGCAGCACACGGTTGGAGATGCTCTTGGAGCCCGGCAGCCGCACGGTGCCTGCGACGCGCCGCAGCGGCGGCACATCGAGCTGTGCGATGTCGTACATGCGCGAAGCCGCGGCCGGGCGCTTGGCGGCTCAGCTCTTGTGCCCGCCGCGCGGGCTGCCGAGCTGCCATCCGGCGCGCGCCTCCGAGGCGACCTTGATCAGGTCTTCCAGCGCGTCGGCGTTGCCGCTCTTGATCACGTGCTCCATCGCGTCGAGCGTGTGGCGAAAGCGCGCCGACTGCTTGAGGATCTCCTCGCGGTTGGCCATCAGGATGTCGCGCCAGATCGGCGGATCGCTGGCCGCGATGCGGGTGAAGTCGCGAAAACCGGGCCCTGCCAGCGACAGGAAGTCGCGTCCGGCGGGTTGATTGACCACCGCGCTGAAGTAGGCGAACGCCAACAGATGCGGCAGGTGGCTGACCGAGGCGAACGCGGCGTCGTGGTTCTCCGGCGTCATGCGCAGCACCTGCGCGCCGATCGCGGCCCACACGTCGGTGGCCTTCTGCACCAGTTCGGGCAGCGTCTGCGGCAGCGGGGTCAGAATCACCTGGCGCCCGGCGTACAGCGCGGCGTCCGCGTTGTGCACGCCGGCGACCTCCTTGCCGGTGATGGGATGCGCGGGCACGAACGACGGCACGCGCTCCTTCAGCACCCGTCGTGCGGCGTCGACGACGTCGCGCTTGGTCGAGCCGACGTCCATGAACAGCACGCCAGGTTCCACCAGGTGGCGAATCGCCTTGAAGGTGACCTCGGTGGCCGACACCGGCACCGCCAGCAGCACGATGTCGGAGCCGCTGACGGCCTGCAGCGCCGACTCGGCGGCGACGTCGATCACCCCCATGCGCTTGGCGCGGTCGGTGGTCGAGGGCGACTTGCTGTAACCGACCACGCGCTTGATCAGCCCGGCGCGCTTGAGTGCGAGCGCGAACGAGCCGCCCATCAGCCCGCAGCCGATCACGCCGAGCTGGGTGAACATGGTCTGCCCCGATTGCATGCTCAATGCACGTCCACCGGATAGGCGCCGAGCAGCTTGAAGAACGCGCAGACTTCGCGCAGCTCGCGCAGCGCCGGGCCCACCGCCGGGTCGTCGGGGTGGCCCTCGACGTCGATGTAGAAGTAGTACTCCCACTGCCCCGAGCGCGCCGGGCGCGACTCGAAGCGGCTCATCGATACGCCGTGCTTCTTCAGCGGTACCAGCATGTCGTGCACGGCACCGGGTCGGTTGGGCACCGAGGCCACCAGGCTGGTGCGATCGCGGCCCGAAGGCTCGGGTGCCGGGTGGCGATCGGGGTGGGCGAGGATCGCGAAGCGCGTGCGGTTGTGCGCCTCGTCCTGGATCGCCGGCGCCAGCACGTGCAGGCCGAACTCGCCGGCAGCGCGCACGCTGGCAATCGCCGCCAGCGAGGTGTCGCGTGCCGCCAAGCGCGCGCCTTCGGAGTTGCTGGCCACCGGCCGGCACTCGGCATCGGGCAGGTTCAGGCTCAGCCAGCCGTGGCACTGCGCCAGCGCCTGGGGATGGGCGATCACCGCAACGATCCCCTGTCTGCCCGCGGTCTTGCGCAGCAGGTTGTGGCGCACGACGAGGCTGGTCTCGCCGACGATGAGCAGCGGCATCGTCAAGAACAGATCGAGCGCGCGTGCGACCATGCCTTCGGTGTTGTTCTCGACGGGCACCACGCCGAAGTCGGCCGCGCCGGCGCTGGCGGCGCGCACCACCTCGTCGAAGTTGGCGCACGGCACGCGCTCGATCGAGCTGCCGAAGTAGCCGAGCGCCGCCTCTTCGCTGAAGGTGCCCGCCGGCCCCAGGTAGGCCACGCGCGTCGGCGCCTCGAGCGCCCGGCACGCCGACATGATCTCGCGCCAGATCGGCGCGATGCTCGCGGCGGCGAGGGGCCCCTGGTTGTGCGCCTTCAGACCGTCGATCACCTCGGCCTCGCGCTCGGGGCGGAACACCGCCGAGCCTTCGGCCTTCTTGAGTTCGCCCACCTCTTGCGCGAGCGCGGCTCGCCGGTTCAGCGCGGCCAGCACCTCGCGATCGACCGCATCGATGCGGTCGCGCAACGCCAGCAGTTCGGGGTGGGGAGGGGCCTGCGCCATCAGCGACGCGAATTCTTGCACGCCGCGTGCCCGCCTGCGGCCGCGTGGCGGCCGCCGGGGCGCTGCCGTGTCAGGCGGCCGTGCCGCTTTCGGCGGGGGGCTCGGATTCGTCGCCTTCGCCGTTGGCGTCGTTCTCGACGATGCGCTGCAGGCCCGACAGCTTGGCGCCGTCGTCCAGCGCGATCAGCGTCACGCCCTGCGTGGCGCGGCCGAGTTCGCGGATCTCGGCCACGCGGGTGCGCACCAGCACGCCGCGGTCGGTGATCAGCATGATCTCGTCGTCGGGCTGCACCAGCGTGGCCGCGACGACGCGGCCGTTGCGCTCGCTTTGCTGGATCGCGATCATGCCCTTGGTGCCGCGGCCGTGGCGCGTGTATTCGGCGATCGGCGTGCGCTTGCCGTAGCCGTTCTCGGTGGCCGTGAGCACCGATTGGGTCTCGTCTTCGGCCACCAGCATCGCGATCACACGCTGGCCGTCGTCGAGCATCATGCCGCGCACGCCGCGCGCCTGGCGGCCCATCGGGCGCACGTCGTCTTCGTCGAAGCGCACGGCCTTGCCGCCGTCGGAGAACAGCATCACGTCGTGCTTGCCGTCGGTGAGCGCGGCGCCGATGAGATGGTCGCCGGGGTCGAGGTCGACCGCGATGATGCCGGCCTTGCGAGGGTTGGCGAAATCGTCGAGCGCGGTCTTCTTCACCGTGCCCAGCGCGGTGGCCATGAACACGTACTGATCGGCCGGGAAGCTGCGGAACTCGCCGGTCAACGGCAGCACGACGGTGATCTTCTCGTCAGACGCGAGCGGGAACATGTTGACGATCGGCTTGCCGCGGCTGGCGCGCGAACCTTGCGGCACCTCCCACACCTTGAGCCAGTAGACGCGCCCGCGGTTGGAGAAGCACAGGATCCAGTCGTGCGTGTTGGCGATGAAGAGCTGGTCGATCCAGTCGTCTTCCTTGGTCACCGCGGCCTGCCTGCCGCGACCGCCGCGCCGTTGCGCGCGGTAGTCCGACAGCGCCTGGCTCTTCACGTAGCCGGTGTGGCTCAGCGTGACCACCATGTCTTGTGGCGCGATCAGGTCCTCGGTCAGCAGCTCCTGCACGTTGCGTTCGATCACGCTGCGGCGCGCACCGGCCTTGGTCTGACCGAACTCGTCGCGCAGCGCGGTCAACTCGTCGGCGATGATGCGCACCACGCGCTCGGGCTTGGTCAGGATGTCGAGCAGGTCGGCGATGGCGTCCATCACCTCCTTGTACTCGCCGATGATCTTGTCCTGTTCGAGCCCCGTGAGGCGCTGCAGGCGCATCTGCAGGATCTCGCCGGCCTGCTCGTCCGACAGCCGGTACAGCCCGTCGAACTGCAGCCCGTAGTGCGCCGGCAACCCCTCGGGGCGGAAGGCGTCGCGGCCGCCGGGCGTCTGGTCCTGCGCGCGCGCGAGCATCTCGCGCACCAGCGACGAATCCCAGCCCTTGCTCATCAGCGCGGCCTTGGCCGCCGGCGGCGTGGGCGAGGTCTTGATCGTCTCGATGAACTCGTCGATGTTGGCCAGCGCCACCGCCAGGCCCTCGAGCACGTGGCCGCGCTCGCGCGCCTTGCGCAACTCGTACACCGTGCGCCGCGTGACGACCTCGCGGCGGTGGTCGAGAAAGATCTCCACCAGGTCGCGCAGGCTGCACAGCTTGGGGCTGCCGTCGACCAGCGCGACCATGTTGATGCCGAAGGTGTCCTGCAGCTGCGTCTGCTTGTACAGGTTGTTGAGCACCACCTCGGGCACTTCGCCGCGCTTGAGCTCGATCACCACGCGCATGCCGGACTTGTCGCTCTCGTCCTGGATGTGGCTGATGCCCTCGAGCTTCTTTTCGGTGACCAGCTCGGCGATGCGTTCGAGCAGCGTCTTCTTGTTCACCTGGTACGGGATCTCGTCGACGACGATCGCGTGGCGGCTGCCGCGCTCGATCTCCTCGAAATGGCACTTGGCGCGCATCACCACCTTGCCGCGCCCGCTGCGATAGCCCTCGCGCACGCCGGCCAGGCCGTAGATGATTCCCGCGGTGGGGAAGTCGGGCGCCGGGACGATCTCCATCAACTCGTCGATCGACGCCTGCGGGTTCTTCAGCAGGTGCAGGCAGGCGTCGACGATCTCGTTGAGGTTGTGCGGCGGGATGTTGGTGGCCATGCCCACCGCAATGCCGGCCGACCCGTTGACCAGCAGGTTGGGCAGCCTGCTGGGCAGCACCAGCGGCTCCTTTTCCGAGCCGTCGTAGTTGGGGCCGAAGTCGACGGTTTCCTTGTCGATGTCGGCCAGCATCTCGTGCGCGATCTTGGCCAGGCGGATCTCTGTGTAGCGCATCGCCGCGGCGTTGTCGCCGTCGACCGAGCCGAAGTTGCCCTGGCCATCGACCAGCATGTGACGCAGCGAGAACGGCTGCGCCATGCGGACGATGGTGTCGTAGATGGCGCTGTCGCCGTGCGGGTGGTACTTGCCCATCACGTCGCCGACGATGCGCGCGCTCTTCTTGAACGGCCGGTTCCAGTCGTTGTTCTGCTCGTGCATCGCGAACAGCACGCGGCGGTGCACGGGCTTCAGGCCGTCTCGCGCGTCGGGCAGGGCGCGCCCGACGATCACGCTCATCGCGTAGTCGAGGTACGAGCGCCGCATCTCTTCTTCGAGACTGACGGCCAGGGTTTCCTTGGCGAACTGGGTCATCCGGGGGAGGGCGGTCGTGCGACGCCGCGGCAGTGGTGGCGAGGGCGGCGGCTGGTCGCTCTCGAGGAAGGGGAAATTCTAAGGGGCGACCCCGTGTCGCAGCTTCGCAACAATTGGCCTTGGCGCGCATCGGCCAAGCTCACAATAGGGAACCCTGACCCCTATGGCAGAATCTTCGAAGCCGGTGGTGAGCGCTCGTAGAACCGGGCGTTAGCTGGTTTCTCGTTTCCGACATGAACACCTCGCAGACCGCTGCGACTTATCCCCCCGAGAGGAGAACCATGAAGAAACTCAATACGGTGGCGGTGCTGTTTGCCTCCGCTGCCTTGGCTGCGCCGATGTTTGCTTTTGCGCAGTCGAATTCGGCCAACAACTGGCGCGCTTCCGACGGCACGC
>JAJVIL010000152.1 GCA_022072045.1 Burkholderiaceae bacterium
CCAGTAGGTGTAGTCGGCATGGCCGGGGCGGAAGGTGTCGAGCAGGTTGGCGTAGTCGCGGCTGCGCGCGTCCTCGTTGCGGATCACCAGCGCGATCGGCGTGCCGGTGGTCACGCCCTCGTAGAGGCCCGACACGATCTCCACCTTGTCGGCCTCGTTGCGCTGCGTCACGTGGCGGCTGGTGCCGGGGCGGCGGCGGTCGAGGTCGGGCTGGATGTCGGCCTCGCTCAGCGCCAGGCCCGGCGGGCAGCCGTCGATCACGCAGCCGATCGCCGGCCCGTGGCTTTCGCCGAAGGTGGTGACGCGAAACGTGTGGCCGAAGGTGCTGCCGGACATGGGCGCAAACAAAAGGGCCGCAGCGATCGGCTGCGGCCCGCCATTGTCGCAGGTGCGGCCCGGCGGGCCGCGGCCTCAGTTGCTCTTGGGCGCCTCGGCGCTCTCGGACTCGACCGGCCAGTCGCGGATGTAGGCCTTGAGCATGCGGTTCTCGAAATCCTGGCTGTCGACCACCGCCTTGGCGACGTCGTAGAACGAGATCACGCCCATCAGCGTGCGCTGCGCCATCACCGGCATGTAGCGCGCGTGGCGCTGCAGCATCATGCGGCGCACTTCGTCGATCTCGGTCTCCGGCGTGCAGATCAGCGGGGCTTCGTTCATCACCGTGCGCACCGCGGTCGCGCCGACGCTGCCGTCGTTGCCCGCGATCGCCGAGATGACCTCGCGGAAGGTGAGCATGCCCACCAGTTCGCCGTGGCTCATCACCACCAGCGAGCCGATGTCGTAGCCGGCCATGGTGTTGACCGCATCGGCCAGGGGTGCCTCGGGGGGCACCGTGTAGAGCGTGCCGCCCTTGACGCGCAGGATGTCGCTGACCTTCATGGCATCTCTCCCTTGCAATGAGACCCGGCGCCTTCGTCTGCGCGGCCAACATAGCACACAATGCCCCGACGCAACAGCCCGGAGCCCCGCGCCATGAGACCTCCCCTCTCGCCACGGTTGCACACCGTCGGGCGCCGCTGACATGGCCGGCCACAGCGACCCCGGCTTCGACACCCTGGCGCTGCACGCCGGGGCCGCGCCCGACCCCGCCACCGGCGCGCGCGCGGTGCCGATCCACTTGACCACCTCGTTCGTGTTCGACAGCAGCGCGCATGCCGCGTCGCTGTTCAACATGGAGCGCGCCGGCCACGTGTACAGCCGCATCAGCAACCCGACCAGCGCGGTGCTCGAGGAGCGCATCGCCGCGCTCGAAGGCGGCGTCGGCGCGATCGCCACCGCCAGCGGCCAGGCGGCGCTGCATCTGGCGATCGCCACGCTGGCCGGTGCGGGCTCGCACGTCGTGGCATCGACCGCGCTGTACGGCGGCAGCCACAACCTGCTGCACTACACGCTGCCGCGCTTCGGCATCGAGACCACCTTCGTCAAGCCGCGCGATCTCGACGCCTGGCGCGCGGCGATCCGGCCGAACACGAAGCTGCTGTTCGGCGAGACGCTCGGCAACCCGGGGCTCGACGTGCTCGACATCCCCGCCGTCAGCGCGATCGCGCACGCGGCCTCGGTGCCGCTGCTGGTGGATTCGACTTTCACCACGCCGTGGCTGATGAAGCCGTTCGAGCTCGGCGCCGATCTGGTGTATCACTCGGCGACCAAGTTCCTGTCGGGCCATGGCACCGTGATCGGCGGTCTGCTGGTCGATGCGGGCAGCTTCGACTGGGACGCCTCGGGCCGCTTCCCCGAGCTGACGCAGCCGTACGGCGGCTTCCACGGCATGGTGTTCACCGAGGAGAGCACGACCAGCGCGTTCCTGCTGCGCGCACGCCGCGAGGGGCTGCGCGACTTCGGCGCCTGCATGAGCCCGCACACCGCGTGGCTGATCCTGCAGGGCATCGAGACGCTGCCGCTGCGCATGGAGCGCCACGTCGCCAACACGCGCAAGGTGGTGCAGTACCTATCGGGCCACGCGATGGTCGCCGCGGTCGGCTACCCCGAACTGGACACGCACCCCGACCACGCGCTAGCGCGCAAGCTGCTGCCGCGCGGCTGCGGCGCGGTGTTCAGCTTCGACCTCAAAGGCTCGCGGGCCCAGGGCATGGCGTTCATTGACGCGTTGAAGATCTTCTCGCACCTGGCCAACGTGGGCGACTGCCGCTCGCTGGTGATCCACCCGGCATCGACCACGCACTTCCGCATGGACGACGCAGCGCTCGCCCGGGCCGGCATCGGCCCGGGCACGATCAGGCTGTCGATCGGGCTGGAGGACGCCGACGACCTGATCGACGACCTCGGCCGCGCGCTGAAGGCGGCGCAGAAGGCGGCACCATGAAGCTGACCGTCGACGGCCACAGCGCCTACGCCTACACCGGCGGCAGGCCCTTCGACCCCGCGCTGCCCGGTGTGGTGTTCGTGCACGGCGCGCTGTACGACCACAGCGTGTGGATCCTGCAGAGCCGCTATTTCGCTCACCACGGCCACGCGGTGCTCGCGGTCGACCTGCCCGCACACGGCCGCAGCGGCGGCGAGCCGCTCGGCGTCGAGGCCGCCGGGCGCTGGGTGGCCGCGCTCGTCGAGGCCAGCGGTGTGGCCCAGGTCGCGTTGGTGGGCCACAGCATGGGTTCGCTGATCGCGCTGGAGGCGGCCGCGCATCTCGGCGCGCGCGCCAGTGCGCTGGTGATGGTGGGCGTCGCGTATCCGATGAAGGTGTCGCCCAAGCTGCTCGAGCTGTGCCAGCGCGACGCACTGGCGGCGATCGACCTCGTCAACGCGCTGTCGAACTCGACGCATGCCGCCAAGCCGTCGCACCCGGCGCCGGGCTTCTCGATCCACGGCGGCAACCGCGCGCTGGCGCGCCGCATGCAGCGCGGCTACGCCGCGGGCAACCTGTTCCTCGCCGACTTCCGGGCCTGCGACGCCTACGGCGGCCTCGAAGCCGCAGCCCCTCGCGTGCGCTGCGCGGTCACCCTGGTGCTCGGCACGCGCGACCAGATGACGCCGCCGCACGCCGTGGCGCCGATCGCCCAAGCGCTGCACCCGCGCGTGGTCACGCTGCCGGCGGGGCACAACCTGATGGCCGAGGCACCCGACGGCGTGCTGCGCGCGATCGACGAGGCCGTGAGCGCGGCGCCCCAGCCGGCGCGCTGAACCCGCGCTCTGTCCTGCTCCTTCTTTCTATTTGCCCTTCTTCTTGCCGCGCTCGATGATGGTCGTGGTGATCCCCGGCGTCACCGGGCGCGGCGGCTTCGGTGCGGCGTCTTTCTTGGGCTTCTTGGCTTCCTTGTTGCTACGCTGCTGTCCCTTGGGCATCTGTTGGCTCCGGTGGCACCGCGAATGCGGCCCTCCATTGTTCACCACTGCGACGGCGCCGCCATCTGGCGCCCCGTCCAGCGCTCGACGCAGGCGGCGAGCATCGCGCTGCTGACCGGCTTGGTCATGTAGTCGTCCATGCCCGCCTCGATGCAGCGTTCGCGGTCGCCGGCCAGCGCGTCGGCGGTCAGCGCGACGATCGGCGCGCGGCCGCGGCCGCGCTCGAACTCGTCGTCGCGGATGCGGCGCGTGGCCTCGAAGCCGTCCATCGCCGGCATGTGGCAGTCCATCAGGATCAGGTCGTAGCGGCGCCGCGCGGCCGCGCCGGCCGCCGCCTTGCCGTCGCCGACGACCTCGACGATGCAGCCCAGCCGTGTGAGCATCGCCTCGACCACCATCTGGTTGACGCTGTCGTCCTCGGCCAGCAGCACCTGTGCGGCGAGCGCACCGAATTCGATCGGCGGCGGTGGCGCGCTGCGCGCCGGCGCGTCGCCGGCGGGCTGCAGTGCCAGCTCGAACCAGAAGGTGGAGCCCTCGCCCAGGCGGCTTTCGACGCCCAGGCGCCCGCCCATCAGCTCGGTGAGGTCCTTGGCGATCGCCAGTCCGAGGCCACTGCCGCCGTGGCGGCGCGTGGTCGAGGCGTCGCCCTGTGTGAACGCATCGAACACCGAATCGAGGTGATCGCGCGCGATGCCTTGGCCCGTGTCGCACACCTCGAAGCGCAGGCGCACCGCGCCGGCCGCATCGGAGCCCTGCACCGACACGGCGAGCGTGACGCGACCGCGCTCGGTGAACTTGACGCCGTTGTGCAGCAGGTTCACCAGCAACTGGCGCAGACGCACCGGATCGCCCATCAGACTCGCCGGCAATTGCGGCGGCAGGCGGTGGTCGAGCGCGATCGGCTTGTCGCGCGCGATCGCCGCCATCAGATCCATCGCCTCGTCGATCAGCGCGCGCAGGTCGAACGCCGTGTGGCGCAGCGTGAGCTTGCCGGCCTCGATGCGCGACAGGTCGATCACGTCGTCGACCAGCGCCAGCAGCGCGGTGGCCGACAGGTGCGCGGTCTTCGCGAAACGGCGCTGGCTCGGTGACAGCGCGCTGTCGAGCAGCAGTTCGGTGGTGCCGAGAATGCCGTTGAGCGGCGTGCGGAACTCGTGGCTGATGGTGGCCAGGAACTGCGACTTCGCGACGTTGGCGGCCTCGGCCTGCGCACGTGCCTGCTCGAGCTCCACCGCCTGCGCCTGCAGCGCCTGGCGCTGCTGATCCAGGCTCGTCACCAGCTCGCGCGCGGCGCGGATCGCCAGATGCGTGCGCCGGCGCAGCCGCTCGGTGATCGAGCCGGTGGTGGCCATGTAGGTGCCCAGCAGGTACATCGTGATCAGCAGCACCGAGCGCTCGGCCCACAGCGCGCGCGACGGCTCGAGCAGCGCCACGCACGCCGAGTACGCGAGGTAAGCCGCGCACACCACGTGGTTGAAGTACCACGCGCGGCGAAAGCCGAAACCCACCTGGTCGGCCACGCGCATCAGCAGGAAGTAGCCGAAGAACAGCGTGCCCGATTCGATGTGGTAGAGGTCGATCAGCCACACCAGCACGTCGAGGTGCAGGAACGCGAGGCTCCAGTCGGTGCGCCCGCGGCCCCAGGCCCAGCGCAACAGCGGCCAGGCCAGGCCCGCATACAGCAGGTTCAGCGGCAGCAGCCAGCGCAGCTCGCTCGAGGCGCCGGCGCCGCGCCCGGCTTCGAGCAGCAGCAATGCACAGATGACGACGAAGCCCGTCGCACGCACGAACGGCATCTGCATCGTGTGCAGGCGGCGCTCGTTGGCCGCGCGGCGCTCGGCCAGCAGTGCCGGGTCGAGCGTGAAGCCGGACTCGCCGGGTTCGGTTGCGGTGCCTGTCGCGTCCAAGCTCGGTGGGTTCCTTTCGGTCGACGCCCGCGATGGTGCGGTAAACGGCAGCCCCGAGCAATGCGATTTCTAGGTGGGCAAGGCGCCCGCGGGCGCAGCCACGACGACGGCGCGCACCACCACGCGGCCGAGCACCACGATGCCGAACGCCGACGCCAGCAGCGCCGCGCCGAACCCGGCCGCGTGCATCAGCGCCCCGAACAGCGGTGGCCCGAGCGCCTGGCCGACGAAGAAGCCGCAGGCGAACAGCGCCACCGCCGAGCCGCGCGCCGCCGGTGCCAGCTCGGTGGCCTCGATCTGCAACGCGTTGTGAAGCATGTAGTAACCCATGCCGCAGGCCGCCATGGCGAGCGCAAACAACCACCACAGCGGCAGCGCGGCGAAGGCGGCGTAGCCGGCGGCCAGCACCGCCGAACCCAGCGCACACATGCGGCGCACGCCCAGCGCGGCGACCAGCCGGCGCACCAGCAGGCCGTAGACGATGCCGCCGATGCCGAATGCCGCCAGCACGAGGCCGGCGCGCGCGGGCGCGTCGGCCGGCGTGCTGCCGGCACGCTCGATCAGCAACTGCCCGATGTAGGGGAACGGTGCGAACACCAGCGTGCCCTCGGCCACCACGGCACCGTAGAGCCAGAAGGCCTTGCGGTTGTCGAACACGCGCGCATAGAGCGCGGCGAACGAGGTGGCCGATGCGGTCGCAGGCCTGGCGTCGTGCGCCGCGCCGATCCAGGCAGACACCGCCGCCACCACCGCGATGGCGGCGGCCAGCGCGAGCGCGGCGCGCCAGCCGGCGGCATCGCCCACCAGACCGGCGGCGGCCGAACCGAGCATCTGGCCGGAGATGATCGCCACCAGCATCCGCCCTACCATCACCTGGCGCTCGTGCAGGTCGTAGGCGTCGCCCAGCCCGGCGAGCACCAGCGGAATCAGCCCGCCGGCGAACACCCCGCCGAGCAGGCGCGACGCCATCAGCGACCCGAAGTTCGGTGCCGCCGCGCCGGCCACCAGCATCAGCGCGAGCCCGACGACGCACACCTGCATGCAGCGCAGCTTGCCGAAGCGATCGCCCAGCGGCCCGAGAAACGGCTGCGCCAACGCGTACGGCAGCGCATAGGCCGAGGTCAGCAGCGCCGCGGTGGCCGGCGCGACGTCGAAGCGCTGCGCGATCGGCACGATCAGCGGGTCGACCGCGCGCAGCGCGAAGCCGCTGGCAAAGGCACAGGCGGTGAACACCAGCGACTGGGGCGACATCGGACGACGCGTCTGCTCGAGCAAAGCTGCCGACGATAGCGCACCTCGCTGCCGGCCCTGGCGAGCCGTGCGCGGTCAGCGGCAGTCGGTCAGCCCTGCCGGGTTCCACGGGCGGCGCGCGCCGTGCGCATCGGTCAGCGTCGACAGGAACGCCGCGAGGTCGTCGACCTCGCCGATGCGCAGCGGCTCGGCGGCGGGCGCGCCCGCGTGGCGTGCCGCGTCGGCGAGGCGATCGGTGCGACCGTCGTGGAAGTACGGCGCGGTGACGGCGACGTTGCGCAGCGACGGCGTGCGGAACCGCCCCGCCATCGCGGCGTCGAGCCTCAGCCCGCGCGTGGCCGCGGCGTTGCGACGGCTGGGGTCGTCGTTGTAGGCGCCGCGCAGGTTGAAGCGGCTCGCCAGCAGGTCGCGCGCGTCGCGCAGCCGGCCGTTGTCGTGCAGCGAGCGTTCGACCGCGGCCGCAATGCCGTCGGCCGGCGCAGTACCGGCGTGAAACCGGCCATCGGAGAAGTTGGGCCCGCTGTGGCAGGCGATGCAGCCGCCGCGGCCGACGAACAACCGCAGCCCGCGCAGCGCCGCGTCGGGATACGCGGCGGCGCCGCGCGCATCGCCGCGCACGATCGCATCGCGAAACTCGTCGAACGGCGTGCGCGCGGTGACCAGCGTCTCGACGAAGGCCGCCAGCGCCTTGCCGACGTTGATCACGGTCCGCTCGGGGTCGACCAGCGGCGAGGCGCCGAACACGCGGCGGTAGCAAGCCGCCAGTTCGGGCTCGCGCGCGAACAGGCGCACCACCAGCGCGCCGCTGCCGTCGAACTCGCGCGAGTCGAGGATCGGCCTGATGCTGGCCATCCACACGCTGTCGGCACCGCCGCCCCAGCCATACCAGTGCTGCAGCGACAGGTTGGCCAGCGCCGGCGTGTTGCGCGGCAGGTCGCCCATGCCGTGCGCGCGTGCCTTGGAGTCGGTGAACGCGCGATCGGGCTGGTGGCAGGTGACGCAGGCGATGTAGCTCACCGCCGACATGCGCGGGTCGCGGAACAACTGGCGGCCGAGTTCGATGGCCAGCGGTTGGCCCGACACGCGGTTGCCCGGGTCGCGCCGCCGCGGCGGCGGCCACGGGCCGAGGGTGGCGATGGCGCGCGACTCTTCTGGCGTCACGCCCGCGGGGCCGGCCGCATCGCCGGCCGCACCTGCGGCCCATGCAGGCCAGATGCATGCGCACGCCAGCGAGGCCAGCCAGCGGCCCATCGGCCGCCCGGCGGCTCGCGCGCAACGCAACGACCTGCGGCGATGGTGCCCCACGGCAGCGAATGTAGAGCGGCCGCCCCGCGCGCGAAAGGGGGCGGCAGCCCTGCGGCTCCAGCCTCACATGCGCGGCGATGCGCGCAGGTTGTCGAGCATGTCGCGCACCATCGCGGCGAGGTCGAAGCGCGGCGCCCAGCCCCAGTCGGCGCGCGCGGCCGAGTCGTCGATCACCGCCGGCCAGCTGTCGGCGATGGCCTGGCGGAAGTCGGGCTCGCTGTGCAGCGCGAAGCCCGGCACCTCGCGCGCGATCGCCTGGGCGATCTCGCGCGGCGTGAAGCTCAGGCCGGCCAGGTTGTACGAGCCGCGCTGGCGAACGCTCGCCGCCGGCGCGCTCATCAGCTCGAGGGTGGCGCGGATCGCGTCGGGCATGTACATCATCGGCAGCCGCGTGTCATCGCGCAGGAAGCAGGTGTAGCGGCCCTCGCGCAACGCGGCGTGGAAGATCTCCACCGCATAGTCGGTGGTGCCGCCGCCGGGCGGCGTCTTCCAGCTGATGATTCCGGGGTAGCGCAGGCTGCGCACGTCGACGCCGTGATGGGCGTGGTACCACGCGCACCAGCGTTCGCCGGCGAGCTTGCTGATGCCGTAGACGGTGGTCGGGTCCATCACCGTCGCCTGCGCCGCCTTCGCCGGCGTGCCGGGTCCGAACGCGGCGATGCTGCTCGGCCAGAACACCTGCTGCAGTTTCGCGGTACGCGCCAGCTCGAGCACGTTGAGCAGCCCGTCCATGTTGAGGCGCCACGCCCACTGCGGATGCTTCTCGCCGTTGGCCGACAACGCGGCGGCCAGCAGCACGATGCGGTCGATGCGATGGCGCGCCACCACCGCCGCCAGCGTCGCCGCATCGGTGACGTCGAGCGCCTCGTGCGCGAGCCGCTCGATGCGGCCCGTGGGAGCGAGGTCGCTCGTCACCACCGCATCGTCGCCATGCTGCGCCGCCAGCGCCTCGGCCAGCTCGGTACCGATCTGGCCGTTGGCGCCGACGATGAGGAACTTCGCGGATGTCATCGGCGGGCGACGGCCTCTGGTCGACCGAGCGAGGCAAAGCCGCGTGCGGGTATGCGCCGGCGCTCGTGCAGAGTAGACCTGGCAAGGCTGCGGGCGGGCAGGCCGGGGCGCGCTACCACGGGCGCCTCGGCCCTGCGGGCCGAGGTCCCCTGCGCTGCTCGCGGCCCAAGGGCGGCTCCGCCCCTCGCCCTCGCATGGCCGGCACGCTGCTCGCGCAG
>JAJVIL010000007.1 GCA_022072045.1 Burkholderiaceae bacterium
CGTCAGCCGCGCCGCGGCCGGCGCGGTGGCGCGAGCCTGCATGAAGTGCTGCACCAGCGCCGCCTTGCCGTCGCGCCAGCGCGTGCGCAATGACGCCACGCCCGCCGCGGGCGCTTGCTCGATCAGGGCCGACATGGCGCGCGCTGCAGCGCGAAGCAGCCGGCTCTCAGCCGGCCACGCCGGCGGTGGCGGGCGGGCCGACCGTTGCCGCGGCGATGAACTCCGGCACCGCCGGCGAGCCGGCCGACAAGGTGAGCACCTCGTAGCCGGTTTCGGTGACCAGCACCGTGTGCTCCCACTGCGCCGACAGCGAGCGGTCGCGGGTGACGATCGTCCAGCCGTCGCCCAGCTCGCGGATCTCGCGGCGGCCGGCGTTGATCATCGGCTCGACCGTGAACACCATGCCGGGCACCAGCTCCTCGAGCGTGCCGGGGCGGCCGTAGTGCAGCACCTGCGGCTCCTCGTGGAACTTGCGGCCGATGCCGTGGCCGCAGAACTCGCGCACCACCGAGAAGCCCTGGCCCTCGGCGAAGCTCTGCACCGCGTAGCCGATGTCGCCCAGCCGCGCGCCGGGCCGCACCCGGGCGATGCCCTTCCACATCGCCTCGTAGGTCAGCGTGCACAGGCGCCTGGCGGCGATGGAGCCCTCGCCGACGATGAACATGCGGCTGGTATCGCCATGCCAGCCGTCTTTGATGACGGTGACGTCGATGTTGACGATGTCGCCGGCCTTGAGCGCGCGCTCGTTCGGGATGCCGTGGCATACCTGATGGTTGACCGACGTGCACACGCTCTTCGGGTACGGCGTGTAGCCGGGCGGCGCATAGTTCAGCGGCGCGGGGATCGCGCCCTGCACGTTGACGATGTGGTCGTGCGCCAGCTTGTCGAGGTGCTCGGTGGTGACGCCCGGCTTCACGTGCGGCGTGAGCATGTCGAGCACCTCGGAGGCGAGGCGGCCCGCGATGCGCATGCCGACGAGGTCGTCGGCGGTTTTGAGCGTGATCGCCATAGGCAGCGATTATCCCACCGGCCGCTAAAATCTTGCCCCTGCACCCGAGGATGCCATTGGCCTCGCATCTCATCCGCATCGAAGGCGGCCCCGCGCTCTCCACCTTTCGAGCCCGGAATCTCCTGCAACGACTGCGCGAACGCGTGCCGCGGATCGCCGCAAGCCATGCGCGGCACGCCTATTGGGTCTGCAGCGAATCGCCGCTGCCCCAGGCAGAGCACGGCAAGCTGAAGGCGCTGCTCAACAACGGCGAGCGCACCACCGGCCCGACCGACGGCACGCTGATCGTCGTGATGCCGCGCCTGGGCACCGTGAGCCCGTGGGCCAGCAAGGCCACCGACATCGCGCACAACTGCGGCCTGGCCATCCACCGCATCGAGCGCGTCACCGAATACCGGCTGCAGCTCGAAGGCGGCCTGTTGCGCGGACCGAAACCGCTGACCGATCAAGAGCTGCATGCCTGCGCCGCGCTGCTGCACGACCGCATGACCGAGAGCGTGGCGTTCGATGTCGAGGCGGCGGCGCACCTGTTCGACCACCAGCCCGCGCAGCCGATGGCGCACGTGGACGTGCTGGGGCAGGGCAAGGCCGCGCTCGTGGCCGCCAACACCGAATACGGCCTCGCGCTCAGCGACGACGAGATCGACTACCTGCTCGATGCGTTCGCCGGCAAGCTGAAGCGCAACCCGAGCGACGTCGAGCTGATGATGTTCGCGCAGGCCAACAGCGAGCACTGCCGGCACAAGATCTTCAACGCGCGCTTCACGATCGACGGCATCGAGCAGGAACACTCGATGTTCCAGATGATCCGGCACACCGAGAAAGTGAGCCCGCAGGGCACGATCTCCGCCTACAGCGACAACGCGGCGGTGATGCAGGGCGGCCCGATCGAGCGCTGGGCACCGCGCGGCTTCACCAACGCACCGGTGTACGAGGCGCGCGCCGAGACCTCGCACGTGCTGATGAAGGTGGAGACACACAACCACCCGACCGCGATCTCGCCGTTCCCCGGCGCCAGCACCGGCGCCGGTGGCGAGATCCGCGACGAAGGCGCGGTCGGTCGCGGCGCGCGACCGAAGGCCGGCCTCACCGGCTTCAGCGTGAGCAACCTGCATCTGCCAGGCTTGCAGGAGCCGTGGGAGAAGAACAGCGTCGGCAAGCCCGAGCACATCGCCAGCGCGCTGCAGATCATGACCGAGGGCCCGCTCGGCGGCGCCGCGTTCAACAACGAGTTCGGCCGGCCCAACCTCGGCGGCTACTTCCGCGTCTACGAGCAGCGCGTGGCCGGCGTGCAGCGCGGCTACCACAAGCCGATCATGATCGCCGGCGGCCTCGGCGCCGTGAGCGACGGCCAGACGCACAAGAGCCCGTTTGCCGCCGGCACGCTGCTGATCCAGCTCGGCGGCCCGGGCATGCGCATCGGCATGGGCGGCGGCGCGGCGAGCAGCATGGCCGCAGGCAGCAACACCGCCGCGCTCGACTTCGACTCGGTGCAGCGCGGCAACCCCGAGATCCAGCGCCGAGCCCAGGAGGTCATCAACCACTGCTGGCTGCTGGGACAGAACAATCCGATCCTCGCGATCCACGACGTGGGCGCCGGCGGCCTGAGCAACGCCTTCCCCGAGCTGGCCGAAGGTGCCGCCAAAGGCGCCACCTTCGACCTGCGCAAGGTGCCGCTCGAAGAGACCGGCCTCGCGCCCAAGGAGGTGTGGTGCAACGAGAGCCAGGAGCGCTACGTGATCGCGCTCGACCCCAACGGGTTGCCGCTGTTCGATGCGATGGCCGTGCGTGAGCGCTGCCCGTACGCATTCGTGGGCGTCGCGAGCGACGAGCGCACGCTGGTGCTCGAAGACGGCCCCAAGGGCGAGCGCGCCATCGACATGCCGATGGAAGTGCTGCTCGGCAAGCCGCCCAAGATGCACAGGGACGTCACCCGCATCGCGCGCACCGAAGCCAAGCTCGACCTCACCGACGTCAAGCTCGAAGACGCCTGCTTCACCGTGCTGCGCCACCCCACGGTGGCGAGCAAGCGGTTTCTCGTCACGATCGGCGACCGCACGGTCGGCGGCCTGAGCAGCCGCGACCCGATGGTGGGCCCGTGGCAGGTGCCGGTGGCCGACTGCGCGGTGACGCTGGCCGACTACGCGGGCTTTCGGGGTGAAGCGATGTGCATGGGCGAGCGCACGCCGCTGGCCGCGCTGAACGCGCCGGCATCGGGCCGCATGGCGGTGGGCGAGGCCATCACCAACCTGCTCGCGGCACCGATCGACCTGCCGCGCGTGAAGCTCAGCGCCAACTGGATGGCCGCGTGCGGCGAGCCCGGCGAAGACGCCGCGCTGTACGACACCGTGCGCGCCGTAGGCCTGGAGCTATGCCCCGCGCTGAACATCGGCATCCCGGTGGGCAAAGACAGCCTCTCGATGCGCACCCGCTGGACCGACGACGCCGGCGCCGCGCAGCAGGTGACCGCACCGGTGAGCCTGATCGTCACCGCGTTCGCCGCGCTCGACGACGTGCGCGGCACGCTGACGCCGCAGCTGCAAACTTCACTTGCCCCCACCCCCGGCCCCGCCCCCCAAGGTGGCGGGGAGAACGAAGACACCACGCTGATCCTGATCGACCTCGGCCGCGGCCAGCGCCGCATGGGCGGATCGATCCTGGCGCAGACCGTCAACCAGTTCGGCGACACGGTGCCGGATCTCGACGACCCGGCGTTGCTGAAGAACTTGGTCAGCGCCATCAACGAGCTGCGCGCGCAGCACAAGCTGCTCGCCTACCACGACCGCAGCGATGGCGGCCTGTGGGCCGCGGTGTGCGAGATGGCGTTCGCCGGCCACGTGGGCGTGAGCCTCAACGTGGACCTGCTCGTCACAGAGAGCGACGGCATCGGCGACAGCCGCGCCGAGTACGGCGACTCCAAGAACTGGGCCGCGCAGGTGAGCTCGCGCCGTGAACAGATGACGCTCGAAGCGCTGTTCAACGAAGAGCTCGGCGCGGTGATCCAGGTTGCGACGCCTCAGCGCGACGCCGTGATGACCACGCTGCGCGCGCACGGCTTGAGCCGCTGGAGCCACACCATCGGCAAGCCCCACTCCGAGAGCGTGATGGAGATCTGGCGCGACGCGAAGGTGGTGTTCCGAGCGCCGCTGCAGGCGCTGCACCAGGCGTGGGACGAGGTGAGCTGGCGCATCGCGCGCGAGCGCGACAACCCCGCCGGCGCCGACGCCGAGCACGCGGCGGCCGGCGACCTCGCCGACCCCGGCCTGCACGTGCACCTGACCTTCGACGCCGCCACCGACGTCGCTGCGCCGTACGTCAACACCGCGAAACCGAAGATCGCGATCCTGCGCGAGCAGGGCGTGAACTCGCACATCGAGATGAGCTACGCGATGGCGCAGTCCGGCTTCGACACCTATGACGTGCACATGAGCGACCTGCAGGCGGGCAGGGCGCGGCTCGACCAGTTCACCGGCTTCGTGGCCTGCGGCGGCTTCAGCTACGGCGACACGCTGGGCGCCGGCGAGGGCTGGGCGCGCAGCATCCTCTTCAACCCCGCGCTGACTGAAGCCTTTGCCATCTTCTTCCAGCGCCAGGACACGTTCGCGCTCGGCGTGTGCAACGGCTGCCAGATGATGGCGAGCTTGAGCCCCATCATCCCCGGCGCGCAGGCGTGGCCCAAGTTCACGCGCAACAAGAGCGAGCAGTTCGAGGCGCGGCTGTCACTGGTGGAAGTGCTCGACAGCCCGAGCCTCTTCTTCAAGGGCATGGCCGGCAGCCGCATCCCCATCGCGGTGGCGCACGGCGAAGGGTTTGCCGACTTCAGCCAACGGGGAGATCCGAAAGCCGTACACCGCGCGATGCGCTTCGTCGACAACGCCGGCAAGCCCACCGAGACCTACCCGCACAACCCCAACGGCAGCCTCGACGGCCTCACCGCCGTGACCACGGCCGACGGCCGCTTCACCGTGCTGATGCCGCACCCCGAGCGCGTGTTCCGCAACGTGCAGATGAGCTGGACGAGCGGCGAGCGATCGGCGCGCAGTCCGTGGATGCGGATGTTTGGAAATGCGAGGCGGTGGGTGGGGTGACGAGCGGCGCCCCACAAAGTTGAGCCGCGCCGCGATCCGATTGTGAGGCAGATCATCGAACGATTTGAGTACGCCGTAGCGTTGAAGCAAGACAAGGACGGGGGCTTCGTCGTCACCTGCCGCGATCTGCCACAGCTGATCACGCAGGGAGACGGGCTCGAGCACGCGCTGGCCGAAGCGGCTGATGCGATGGATGAAGTCTTTGCCGCCTACATGCTCAATGGATTGGCGTTTCCGCCGCCGACGAAGCCCCGGCGCCGGGAGCGTATGGTTGCTCCACCCGCGGAAACCGTGGCGAAGGCGGCCCTGTACACGGCAATGCTGGAAGCCGGCGTCAGCAAGGTGCAACTCGCCAAGAAGCTCGGCATCGACGAGAAGGAGGTTCGGCGGCTTCTCGATCCTCACTACGGGTCGAAGTTGCCGCGCTTGGCGCAGGCGATCCAGGTATTGGGCAAGCGGCTTGTCATCGGGCTGGAAACGGCATGATCGATCGCTACGAGCGCGAAATCATCATCGCGTCCGACAAGGGCAGGCTGACATCGGTGGCCACCAAGGCCGAGCTGGCAAGGTTCAAAGCGGCGGCGCGCGCCACGGCGCTTAAGGATCGGCGCGTGAACATTCGGCTGTCGTCTGGTGATCTGAGTGACATCCAGGCCAAGGCCCTGGAAGAGGGCGTGCCATACCAAACCCTCATCGCGAGTGTCCTGCACAAGTACGTGACAGGGCGCCTTGCCGAACCCGAGGTGAAGGCAGGTGTCGACGGGCCGGCGCGCGGGCGCAAACGGCGCACCACGGCTACCGGCTGAGCGCGGTGATGATTCGCCTCAGGGGTTGACCAGACCATCCACCGCCAGAGGGATCGGCGACGCGCTGTAGGCCACGCGCCCGTTGCGGGCCGGGTTGGGGACCACGCCCCAGGCCATGATGCGGCCCGTGGACAGGACCGCAGTCGACATTTCGATCCGGGCGGCGATCGACTGCACGCCGGTCAGCTCCTTCACCAGGCCCGGGGCCTCCGATGCGTTGTTGCCGCGGCCAAGCTGCAGGTGCGAGTTGTCGCCCCAGGTCATGACCGTGCCCGCCTCGGTGAGTGCGACGCCGTAGGCCCCACCCGCGGCGATCGCCTTGATGCCGCGCAGGCCGGGCAACAGCGCCGGCATCGTTCCACCAGGGGGCGGGTTGTTGAAGCCCCGCGCGCCCCACACCATCACCGTGCCGTTGGACAACAGCGCCATCGAGAACATGCCACCGGCGACGACCGCAACGGCGTCGCGCACACCGGGCACCGAGATCGGGCGATCGCGGTTCGTGGTGGTGCCGTCGCCGACTTCTCCATTGCGGTTGTAGCCCCAGGCGCGCACCGTGCCGTCCTTCAGCAACGCCAGCGACTGCCCGGAGCCGGCGCTGATGGCGACGACATCGCCGAGATCCGGCACGCGCACCGGAACGGGCATGTACGGCAGCGCTGCCGGCGTGCGTGTGCGGAAGTTGATCACCGGCATCGGACCGATCCCGAGCTGCCCTACCTTGCCGACGCCCCATGCGTACACGCTCCCGTCGCGCGCCAGCGCCAGGCAGTGATCGTCGCCTGCGGACACGTCCACGGCGTCGAAGCGCGTCGACAGCGGCAGCGGTGTGTTCGACTCGTTCGGCGACCACGACGCCAGTGTTTCCATCTGCGCCTGGGTGGTGGTGCCGAGCCGGCCATTGGCATTCTTGCCCCAAGCCAGCAGGCGGCCGTCCTTCAACACCGCAAACGTGGAGTTCCACCCCGCCGATGCCGCAACGATGTGGGCGAGGTTCGGTACCGCGACCAGCGTGAAGACCTTCAGGGGTCCGTTGTGGCCGAGCCCCAAGGAGCTCGTTGCCGTGCCGTCGCTCACCGGTTGCCGCATCCACATCTGCAGCGTGCCGTCCGGCGCGAGCAGCAGCCCGTCGCCGTTGCCGAGGATGACGCGGTGGCGCGCGGTCGGCCGGGTCTGCGCCGCAGCGCCGGCGGCGAGCGGCAGCGCGGCGAACGCGCAGATCGTTTGCCGCCGGGTCAGGGCCGGCGACGGGCGGAGGTCGGGGGTGGCTCGAGAAGTCTGCATGCTCGGGTGTTTCAGTCAACGATCTCGTCTGCGCGCAAGCGCAGCGCAAGGTAGTGGAAGCCGTCGACCAGCAGGCCGCCCAAGCGGTCGATCTTGTTGTGCATGGACTCCTCCGCCAGTGCCGTGAGCGCACGCGAAGGTACCAGATCGCCGCCACGCACCTCGCCTGGTGGTTCCCGAATTCGCTGCTGCGAGCCAGCCGGCCGCGGCGGGCCGGGCCCGCCGTCGCGGGCTTGAAATCAGCCGGCGATCCGCTCACATGATGGCCGTGGATGCACTGGCCGTGCTCGGAGCAGTCGTCGCGTTCGTCGTGCTCGGCGGCGCAGCGCTGGCCGCCCCGACGCTGGCGCGGATGTGGCGCCGTCGTCGCATCGCCAATCGGCCGTTTCCGGCCGCCTGGCGCGACATCGTGCGTCGCCGCGTGCCGCTCGCCGCTGAACTGCCCGCCGCGCAGCATCTGCGGCTGAAGCGGCACATCCAACTCTTGTTGGCCGACGTGCCGTTCATCGGCTGCGCAGGGCTCGAAGTGACCGACGAGATCCGCGTCACGATCGCGGCGCAGGCCGCGTTCCTGCTGCTGGGGCGCGGCGGCTCGTTCAGCAACCTGCGCGAGGTGCTCGTCTATCCCGGCCACTTCGTCGTGCCACGCAGCCAGACGGGCGCGGGCGGCGTGGTGCACCAGACGCGCGACGTTCTCGCCGGCGAGAGCTGGCAGCGCGGCCAGGTGATCCTGGCCTGGGACGCGGTGCTCGACGGGGCGGGGGATCCGCACGACGGCGCCAATGTCGTGATGCACGAGTTCGCGCACCAGCTCGATCAAGACACCGGTGCCGCCAACGGCGCGCCCTACGTGGGCCGCGGCGCGCAGCAGCGCGACTGGGCGCGCGTGATGAACCGGGAGTTCGGCGCGCTGCATGCTCGCCTGGCGCGCGCCGAGCCGAGCCTCATCGGCCCCTACGCGGCGACCAGCCCCGCCGAGTTCTTCGCGGTCACGACCGAGCTTTTCTTCGAGACACCTGAGGCGCTGGCGAACGAGCGGCCCGAGTTGTACGAGCAACTCGAGCGCTGCTACCGATCGGATCCGGCGTCCTGGTAGCGGGGCGCGGATGCGGCACCGGCACTACACCGCGGTCCTCGCGGCGGGCGTGTCCGCGTTGGCGTTCGGGTTGTTCGCGCCACGGTTCACCCGATGGATGCACGCGTGGCAGTACCCGTTCGTGCGCAAAAGCGGTTACGCTACAGGCTCCGATCCACTACGAAAGGAGGTGACATGTCTAACACGTCTAGGTTTGGGGCGGAGCCCACCTTCTTGTAGTTGGTTCTGTAGCCAGACCCGCGGGCGCTCCACTTCGGTGGCAGCGCCCGCGTCATTTTCAGCGGCTGGCCAGCGCCTCCCAGCGCTCCAGCGCCTGCTGCAGTTCGGCCTCGACCGACTGCAGGCGCGTCTGCAATTCCGGCACGCGCTGCCGCTCTTTCGTGTACAGCTCGCCGCTCGACAGGCGCTCGAGCAGCGCCTTGTGCTCGACCTCGAGCGCATCGATGCGCTCAGGCAGCGCGTCGAGTTCGCGCTGCTCCTTGTAGCTGAGCTTGGTGCGGGCGGGCGTCGCCGGCGCGGCGGCGGCCGTCGGCGCGGGGCGGACGGCGGCGGCGGGCGGCGGTGCAGCGGCCTGCGCGCGCGTTC